>NZ_JBHMBS010000118.1:0-997 GCF_042428775.1 Streptosporangium vulgare
AAGTTCCTGCTGCGTCCCACCGCCCGCCAGAGCGTCGCGTTGGCCGCCTGCCTGGATGATCACCGTGCCCTGTACAACGCCGCGCTGGAGCACCGCCGCACCGCCTATGCCAAGGCGAAGGTGAGCATCCGCTACGGCGACCAGTCCGCCGAGCTGAAACACATCCGCGCCGACGACACAGACGGTCAGGGCCGGTGGTCGTTCTCCTCCCAGCAGGCCACCCTGCGCCGCCTGGACAAGGCGTTCGCCGCGTTCTTCGCCCGGCTCAAGGCCGGGCGCGCCCCGGGGTTTCCCCGCTTCAAGGGCGAGGGGCGGTTCGACACCGTCGAATGGCCGAAAGACGGCGACGGCTGCCGGTGGGACTCCCGGCCCGAACACCCCCGCGCCAGCTACGTCCGCCTTCAGGGCGTCGGCCACGTCCGCGTCCACCGGCACCGCACTGTGCGTGGCACGGTCAAGACGATCGGCGTGAAGCGGGAGGGCTCCCGCTGGTACGTGATCTTGTCGTGTGATGACGTGCCCGCCGAACCTCTGCCCGCGACCGGCGCCTCCGTCGGGATCGACCTGGGCGTGGCCTCGCTGGTCACCACCAGCGACGGTGAGCACCTGACCAACCCCCGCCACCTGGCAGCCTCCGCCGAGCGCCTCGCCGCCGCCCAGCGCGACCTCGCCCGCAAGAAACGCGGCTCCGCGCGGCGGCGTAAAGCGGTGGCGCGGGTCGCCGCCCTGCACGGCACGGTCCGCCGTCAGCGCCTGGACGGCGCGCACAAGGCCGCACTCGCGCTGGTCCGCGACTACGACGTCATCGCCTGCGAGGACCTGCGGATCGCGAACATGACCCGCTCGGCGTCCGGAACGCTCCAGGCGCCCGGCAGCAACGTGGCGGCCAAGTCCGGTCTCAATCGCAGCATCCTGGACGCGGGCTGGGGGGTGTTCCTGACGATCCTCCGCTCGAAGGCTGAAAGCGCCGCGAAGGAGATGATCGCGGTGAACCCCG
>NZ_JBHMBS010000119.1:0-949 GCF_042428775.1 Streptosporangium vulgare
CGATGACGGGTTGCGGTGGCTCCAGCACCCCGGGTGCCTCCACCGACACCGGCAAGGTCGCCGACGACGGCAAGATCACGATGGGTTTCTCCCAGGTCGGTGCGGAAAGCGGCTGGCGTACGGCGAACACCAAGTCGGTGCAGGAGTCGGCCAAGAGTGCCGGGGTCGAGCTGAAGTTCTCCGACGCCCAGCAGAAGCAGGAGAACCAGATCAAGGCGATCCGGTCGTTCGTGCAGCAGAAGGTCGATGTCATCGCGTTCTCGCCGGTGGTGGAGTCGGGGTGGGACACGGTGTTGAAGGAGGCGCAGAACGCCAAGATCCCGGTGATCCTCACCGACCGGGCGGTGGACTCGGCCGACAAGACGCTGTACAAGACCTTCTTGGGGTCGGACTTCGTGGAGGAGGGCAAGAAGGCCGGTCAGTGGCTGGTGGAGGAGTACAAGGACTCCAAGGACCCGGTGAACATCGTGGAGTTGCAGGGCACCACGGGGTCGGCGCCGGCCAACGACCGTAAGGCGGGGTTCGCGGAGGTGATCGCGGCCGATCCGAAGTTCAAGATCGCTGCTTCGCAGACCGGTGACTTCACCCGGGCCAAGGGCAAGGAGGTGATGGAGGCGTTCTTGAAGTCCACCCCGGACATCGATGTGCTGTACGCGCACAACGACGACATGGGGTTGGGTGCGATCGAGGCGATCGAGGGTGCGGGCAAGGTGCCGGGCAAGGACATCAAGATCATCACGGTCGACGCGGTGAAGGACGGGATGCAGGCGCTGGCCGACGGGAAGATCAGCTACATCGTCGAGTGCAGCCCGCTGCTCGGCCCGCAGCTGATGGACCTGGCCAAGAAGGTCGTCGCCGGTGAGCAGGTGCCCGAGCGGGTGGTGACCGAGGAGACCACCTTCACCCAGGAGCAGGCCAAGCAGGCCCTGCCCACCCGCCAGTACTGAGC
>NZ_JBHMBS010000120.1:0-914 GCF_042428775.1 Streptosporangium vulgare
ACCAGTCCACGTGCGGCGACGGCTCATCCACATGCAACGTCGACGGCAACACCCCGTGCCGCATCGCCATCACCATCTTGATCACACCCGCCACCCCCGCGGCGGCCTGCGTGTGACCGATGTTCGACTTCAACGACCCCAACCACAACGGCCGCTCCCGACCCTGCCCATACGACGCCAACAGGGCTTCCGCCTCGATCGGATCACCCAACCGCGTCCCGGTCCCATGCGCCTCGACCGCGTCCACCTCCGACGCCGCCAGTCCCGCATCCGCCAACGCCCGCCGCACCACCCGCTCCTGCGCCGGACCATTGGGCGCCGTCAACCCGTTCGACGCCCCGTCCTGATTCACCGCCGAACCCCGCACCACCGCCAGCACCCGGCGGCCGTTCGCGCGGGCGTCCGACAGACGCTCGACGACGAGCACGCCGACGCCCTCGGACCAGCCCGTGCCGTCGGCGGCGGCGGAGAACGACTTGCACCGCCCGTCGGAGGCCAGCCCACCCTGACGGCTGAACTCCACGAACATCCCCGGATTCGCCATCACCGTCACACCACCGGCCAACGCCAGGGAACACTCCCCCGCCCGCAACGCCGACACCGCCTGATGCAACGCCACCAACGACGACGAACACGCCGTGTCCACCGTCACCGCCGGACCCTCCAGCCCCAGCACATACGCCACCCGGCCCGACACCACACTCGACGTCGTACCGGTCAGGCCGTAGCCCGCCGTCTCCCCCTCGGTCTCGTGCAGGCGCGGGCCGTAGTCGGTCGGCATCGCGCCGATGTAGACGCCGGTCTGGCTTCCCCGCAGCGACGACGGATCGATCCCCGCCCGCTCCACCGCCTCCCACGACGTCTCCAGCAACAACCGCTGCTGCGGATCCATCGCCAACGCCTCACGCGGAGAG
>NZ_JBHMBS010000121.1:0-911 GCF_042428775.1 Streptosporangium vulgare
GGGAGCCGGTGAGACGGCGGGCGATCATGGCCAGTAGCACGATCAGGGCGAACATCATGGGCAGCATGCCCAGGCGGAACAGCAGGACGAGGGGTTCGATGCCGGTGATGTGGCTCGCGGCGGCGAAGTGGGTGTAGACGAACCAGTGGTAGAGCAGGGGTTCGCCGTTGACCATGGGGACGGTGGGGGGCAGGTGGTGTTTCAGTTCGCCGATGAGGGCGAGGTGGAAGGGCATGTCGACCGAGGCGGTGCCCAGGGCGGGCCAGGACAGGGCGTGGCCGCGAAAGAATCTGGCGATGCTGAGGAGGGTGAGGTAGGCGCAGGTCAGGGCGAGTGCCCAGGACCACCAGGCGGGGGCGGGTGTGCGGGGGCGGGTGCGGGGGTGTGGGTGGGGGTTGAAGTGTCGGCGTAGGCGGGGTACGGCCAGGAAGAGGGTGTAGACGGTGGTGGGCCAGGCCAGGACGAGCAGGGGCAGGCCCATGGCGCGGGCGGGGAGGTAGGTGAGGATCTCCAGGGCGTATCCCAGTGCGGTGCCCAGGGCGATCTCTTCGGCCGGGGTGCGTTCGCCGCGGTAGGTGGCGCGGATGATCAGTGTGCCGGGCAGGGTGAGGCACAGGGTCAGGTAGGCGGTGAAGCGGGCCAGGTCGGTGGCCGACACGCCGTACAGCAGCAGTGCCGCGCAGGTCAGGGCGGCGGCGCAGATGGCGGGCAGGGCGCGCCGCAGGCGGGAGGTGCCGGGGCGGGACGGACGTCGCCGGGCACTTTCGGGCGCCTGGGCGATCTCCGCGGGCGAGGGGCTCGGCACGGGGGCGGCAGCGGGCGACGTCGTGTCCATGAGCGCAAGCATGCTGACGTGAGCGTCCCGGACGATCTCGGACTCAGGCTACCGGGGGTTTCCTTGCCAGTCCTTT
>NZ_JBHMBS010000122.1:0-908 GCF_042428775.1 Streptosporangium vulgare
CGGACGCTGGTCAGGGCGTTGGGGCAGTTGCAGGTTCGTGGTATCGCGGTTGATTGGGATGCGTTCTTCGCTCCGGCTCGGCCGGTGCGGGTGGATCTGCCGACGTATGCCTTCCAGCGGGAGCGGTTCTGGGTGGCGGCGCAGGTCGAGGCCGGGGACATGGACGCGGCCGGTTTGGAGGCGATCGATCACCCGTTGTTGAGTGCGGTGACGGAGGTCGCGGGCGGGGAGTCGGTGCTCTTCAGTGGTCGTCTGTCGGTGGCTGCGCAGCCGTGGCTGGCTGATCACGTGGTCAACGGGACGGTGATCGTGCCGGGGACGGCGTTGGTGGAGCTGGCCGGTCGGGCGGGTGAGGAGCTGGGCTGTCCGCTGGTGCGGGAGTTGACGTTGCAGGCTCCGCTGGTGCTGGCCGATGAGGGCGGCGTGCGGGTGCAGATGGTGGTCGGCGCGCTGCAGGAGTCGGGGGGGCGGCCGGTGGCGATCCACTCGCGAGCCCATGACGCGCAAGCGTGGACGTTGCACGCGCAAGGCGAGCTCGCCGAGCGGGCCGACACCGAGCCGGGGTTCGCGGTGGCGGTGTGGCCGCCGGCGGACGCGGTGGCGGTGGCGGTGGAGGACTTGTACGAGCGTCTGGGTGAGATCGGCCTGGAGTACGGGCCCATCTTCCAGGGGTTGGCGCGGGCGTGGGTGCGGCCTGGGGAGGTGCTGGCCGAGATCGTGTTGCCTGAGCAGGCGCATGCTGATGCGGCGCGGTTCGGGGTGCATCCGGCCCTGTTGGATGCGGCGTTGCATGCCAGTGCGCTGGGTGATCTGTTGCCGGCTCCGGAGCCGGGGCGGCCGTATCTGCCGTTCGCCTGGAGCGGGGTGTCGGTCCACGCGGTCGGCGCCACCACCCTGCGCGTCAGAGC
>NZ_JBHMBS010000123.1:0-898 GCF_042428775.1 Streptosporangium vulgare
CTGCACACGCACGTGCACCTGTTCCGTCTTCTCCACGACACCCAGGTCACCCACCTGGCCATGGCCGAGCACGAGGAGATTCTGGTCGCGATCGCCGCGCGTGACCCCGACGCCGCCGCCTACGCCATGCGTCGGCACATCCTGCTGTCCGGCGAGCGGTTCCGACGACTGTTCGACGAGGCCCAGGACGCGGACGGAATGGCGGCAAAGGCTTGACGGGCGGGCCTGGCCGAGGAATGCTAACCCAACCGGAGCGGATCAGATCGGATCGGATTGGATCCACCTCACCCGCCCAGATGCAAGGAGAAGCAGGTGCCCAGAGCGCTGCTCCTGACCGGCGACGCCGCCGAGGAGCTCGACACCATGTATCCCTACTACCGTGTGCAGGAGGGCGGCTGGGACGTCGACGTCTCGTCACGCACCATGCGTGACGTTCAGCTGGTCATCCACGAGTTCGACCCCAACTCCGACGCCTACGTGGAGAAGAACGGCAGAAAGCTGCCGGTCGACGTGCCCTGGGCCGACGTCGACGTCGAGCGCTATGACGCCCTCATCATCCCCGGAGGACGTGCCCCCGAGTGGATCCGGGTCGACGCCGACGTCAGGCGCATCACCGAGCACTTCTTCGCGCGCAACCTCCCGATCGCGCTGGTCTGCCACGGCGCGCAGGTACCGGCCGTGTACGGGCTGCTGAAGGGCCGAAAGACGGCGTGCTTCCCCCCCATCACCGGTGACATGGAGAACGCGGGCGCGACGGTCATCGACGCCCCCGACGTCGTGGACGGCAACCTCGTCTCCTGCCGCGGCTGGCCTGACATGCCGCAGTTCGGCCGAGCGATGATGGACGTCTTCTCGAAGTCCATCAACTCCGCATCCGCATGAACACACCTGGCCGGTC
>NZ_JBHMBS010000124.1:0-877 GCF_042428775.1 Streptosporangium vulgare
GATTCGCGATGAGGCGCCCGGAGCACGGGGGGCGGGGCTTCCGCCTCACGGTCGCGCCTACCTCGGCAGGGTGAGGATTTCGGCTCCGTCGTCGGTGATGGCGATCGTGTGCTCGCTGTGTGCTGTACGGCAGCCTGTCGCGCTTCGGAGGGTCCACCCGTCGGCGTCGGTGACGAGTTCGGCGGTGTCGGCCATGACCCATGGTTCAAGTGCGAGCAGCAGCCCGGGGCGCAGTCTGTATCCGCGGCCGGGGCGTCCGGTGTTCGAGATGTGCGGGTCCTGGTGCATCGTCGATCCGATGCCGTGGCCTCCGAACTCGGTGTTGATCGGATATCCCGCCTCGCTGAGGACCGAGCCGATGGCGTGGGAGATGTCGCCGATGCGGGCTCCGGGGCCGGCGGCCGCGATGCCCGCGTTCAGCGCGCGTTCGGTCGCGCTGATCATCGCGACGCTCTCCGGGGGGTTCGAGTCGCCCACGATGAAGCTGATGGCGGAGTCCGCGGCGACTCCGTTCTTGGAGACGGCGAGGTCGAGCGTGAGCAGGTCGCCGTCGGCGAGGGTGTAGTCGCGGGGCAGTCCGTGGAGTACGGCGTCGTTGACGGCCGTGCAGATGTAGTGGCCGAACGGCCCGCGTCCGAAGGAGGGCTCGTAGTCGACGTAGCAGGAGAGCGCTCCGGCCTCGGTGATCATCGCCTGGGCCCAGCGGTCGATGTCCAGGAGGTTCGTGCCCACTTCGCTGCGGCTCTTCAGCGTCTGCAGGATGTGGGCGACCAGGGCGCCTGTCTCCTTCGCTCGGGCCAGGTCCGGGGGGGTCAGGATCTCGATCATGCGGCGCCCTTCTCATGCAACCAATAACTATCCCGGCCATATTATCCCG
>NZ_JBHMBS010000013.1:0-202500 GCF_042428775.1 Streptosporangium vulgare
ACCTGGGAGAAACCCATCGTGATCTTGCCGTCGTCGGCGACCTTGCCGGTGTCGGTGGAGGCACCCGGGGTGCTGGAGCCACCGCAACCCGTCATCGCCGTGGCGATGACGCCCGCCAGGACGAATGCTGAGACTTTTCGGAACATGGGGGGTGTCCTTTATGTGAGCGTTAACATTTTGAACCGGAAGACCATGAATGGTGCTGGTCGTCCGAATTGACGGCTACCTCGGCTGAGTGCCGTTCACCCGCAGGGTGATCGAGGGCGCGCACGAGATGTTCACATGACGCGCCCGCCGCGTGAACCCGCCACGGCAGCACGTCGGCACCGCGTCGCTTCGCGGCTCCGCGGTTTCCGGACGCCCGTTCTGCGCGCGCCCGGAGGCTTGTTGAGCATCCAGGAGACCGTCCGGCGCGACACGCTCGCCGACCCGGACGCCTCGGCAGCCACCGGCGGGTGGAGCCCCACACTTGTCTGCACGGCCGCTCCTCATCTTGCGTTGGACAAGACTGTGAACGCTAACAACCATGCCGTCAAGCGATCGCCTTATTACGGTCTAATCACACCGGAAACGTGAAGCCGTGAGCCTCCGTGATCCTCGTGGCCGCAGGCGGTGGCCGGGCGGGCGCTTTCGGCGAGGTCACGCCCCTGAAAGCGCGCGGCGTTCGGGCGAGGTCACGCCCCCCCGAGAGCACGCCGCGTTCGGGCGAGGTCACGCTTCTGAGGGCACGCGGCAGCGGCACCCGGCGGACCCAGGCGACGGGGGACGGGGGCGGGGGACGGCGGCTCCGGGCCCGGCGCGCGCCGCCCGGATTCCAGTCCCGCCCCGCTTCCGGCGCCATGCCCCGAGGCGGCGGACCCTGACGCGGTGTCCGGCGGGGCGGGCGACACCACCACCGGCTTCGGCCGGATCACCCAGGGGCTTCCTCCATGGATCGGTCTTCCTCACCGGACCCGGGAACGATGGTGACGGCGATCAGCAGGACGCAGACGGTCGCGATCGCCGCGACCACGGCGGACACCCCGGTCCACGGCGCCGCGGACGGCAGCAGCAGGACGGCGGTGACGCAGCCCAGGAGCACGGCGGGGCGGATGACGGGCTCCGCCAGGATGGGGGCGTGGACCAGCCAGAGCAGCGCGAGGAACACCGCGACCGGGATCGCGACGGCGTAGCAGACCGCCAGGGGGGACGCCGCGAGGGCGTGCCCGCTCTGCTCGACCGCGACCTCCAGCCCGGCGCCGAGGGCCGCCAGGGCCGCGAAGATGCCATAGTGGCCGTATCCCCACAGGTAGGAGCGATGGCGACGGTCGATGAGGCCCTCGCCGACGGGCGCGAGGAAGTACAGCCACCACAGGGCGAACAGCAGGACGAGCCCGGACACCGCGACGACGACGAGGGAACCGCTGAGCTCGGCCGCCTCCAGCACCCCCTTGACTCCCGTGGTCGCGGCGAGGACGCTCTCACCGAGCAGGATGATCGTGAACAGGCCGTAGCGCTCGGCGATGTGGTGCGGATGCCAGGTGGTGGCCCCGGCCCGCTCCGCCCACCGTGGCACGGCGAGCTCCAGCACGACCAGGCCGGCGAAGAACGGCAGCAGGGTGGACGACGGCAGGACGCCCGCCTGCGAGAGGAGGAGGCGGAGCACCCAGCCCACCTGCACGACGGCGATGCCCGCGGCGTAGCGCAGCGCGGTACGGCGGCCCGGCGCGTCCTCGGCCCCGGCCCGCAGCCACTGGGCGACGAGCCCGATCCTCATGATGAGGTAGCCCAGCGTGACGGCGCGGTAGTCGGAGTCGTCGGCCGCCGCCGGCACACCTGCGGCGAGGACCAGCACACCGGCCATCTGCACCATGGTCAGCAGCCGGTAGGCGACGTCGTCGGTGTCGTACGAGGAGGCGAACCAGGTGAAGTTCATCCACGCCCACCAGATCGCGAAGAAGACCTGGAGGAAGGGGACGAGCCCGGCCGGGCCGTGACCGTCGGCGACGGTGTGCGCGAACCGGGCGGTGACGGCAGCGATCGCGACCACGAAGGTAAGGTCGAACAGGAGTTCGAGAGGACTGGAGGCGCGGTGCGGCTCGTCGGTCGGACGCGCCCTCATCCGGACCCGGATCGGGCTGCTGGTACTCGCTGGTGTCAAGGTCTCGCTCCTGTCGCTTCATGACTCCGTCCTGCGGGAAGACAGGACAGCCTCTCGATCCGTGACGCCGGTGCCGGAGATCCGCCGCCGGGGCCCCAAGGACCGGGATCGCCGGGCCGGGCGGTTCCGGACGGACGGCTCCCTCCCGGACGCCCCGGAGGCCCGGGACGCCCGTCACGGGAAGCCCGCGGCCGGGGAGCGCCGGCCCGGGACGCGGGGCCACCGATAGGGTGCGAACAGAGGTTAAAGGGGCGATGACCGTGGCCGATACCACGCCGGCGAACGAATCCGGCGGATCGGAAGATCTCGAACGGGCCGCGGCGGTCTTCGCAGACTCGCGGCCCCGCCTGTTCGGGATCGCGCACCGGATGCCGGGCAGCGCCGTCGAGGCCGAGGACCTGGTGCAGGAGGTCTGGCTGCGCCGGCAGACCTGTGACCGCGGCGCGGCGATCAGCCCGGCCGCGTTCCTGGCGACGGTGACCGCGCGGCTCCATCAACGCCGTCCAGTCCGCATCACCGCGGCGTCCACCGCGGGCCGACCCGCCGCGGGGCGCCGCTCCGCCGCCCTGTCGAGGTGCGGGCGGGCCTTGGCCGGACGCGCCTCCCGCAAGTTTTGTGATCTTGAAATTTCGTGGAGCGGTATTCGAAATCCCTGGACACCAGAAGAAAATAAGCAATAGCCTCGATTTCTCTTTCCAGGTGATCTTGCCGTGGCAAGTCGAGGGAGCGGGGGGTTCCCACTGATCGTCCGGCGGGCGGAGACACGCGGAGGGGATGTGAGCGCTCAAGCCGAGGTCGGCGACATGGCGCGCCAGATCGTCGGTGCCCGGCTGCGGCAGCTCCGGCTCCAGTGCAACCTGACCGCCGCCGAGGCGGGCAAGGCCATCCGGGCCAGCGAGTCGAAGATCAGCCGGATGGAGACCGGGCAGCGGGGCTTCCGCCGGGACGATCTACGCGACCTCTTCACCCTGTACGGCGTCAGGGACCCGTACCAGCAGGAGATGCTGCTGTCCGTGGCGTTCGGCGAACGCACGCCGGGCTGGTGGGACAGCAAGGAGCTCCCGCTGGACGCGGCGGTGGTGATGCGCCTGGAACAGACCGCGGACCTCATCCGCACCTACCAGCCGTTCGTCATCCCGCCGCTGCTGCAGACCCCGGAGTACGCGGCGGCCATCTACCGGATGAGCCGTTACCCGGCCCCGCCCCTCCACGTCGAGAGAAGCGTGGAGCAGCTGCTGCGCCGCCAGAGGGTGCTCGCCGGCGCCGACCGGCCCGTGCTGTGGGCCGTGATCGAGGAGCCCGTGCTGTGGCGGCCGATCGCGGGGGTCGACGCGCACATCCGCCAGCTCATCGCGCTGACCGCCTCGGCCCAGATGAAGGGCATCAGCATCCAGGTGAATCCGATGGGCTCACGGTTCGTCCCCGGGTACGGGCCTTTCACGATCTTCCGCCGCGGTTACGGCCGGCCCCAGATGATCGCCGTACACGGGGAGAAGGACGAGGTCGCCGAACGGTCCCTCCGGGAGGAGCACGCCATCACGTTCGACCGGCTCTCGGTCGCGGCCCGCGAGAGTGGTGACACGACAGCGCTCCTGATGAGGATCTGTGACCGCATTCACGTCATGGACGACCCCACACCTCCACCGAAAGGCGCCCAGTGACCCATCACAGTGACGCATCGCAGGCGAGTGCGGCCCGTATGTATGACGTCATGCTCGGCGGCGAGGAGAACTTCGCGGCGGACCGGGAGGCCGTCAAGATGCTGGTGGCCCATTTCCCGACGGTCCCCGACGCGTGCCGGGCCAACCGCGGGTTCCTGCTGCGGTCCGCCAGGGTCATGGCCGACGCCGGTATCGACCAGTTCCTGGACATCGGCTGCGGCCTGCCCACTCCCCCGAACCTCCACCAGGTCGTGCGGAGGGTCCACCCGGACGCCCGCGTGGTGTACGTCGACAACGACCAGACGGTCGTCACGCACAACCAGTCGACCGTGGACCACTCCGGCGTGCTCACGATCCACGGGGACCTGCGCAGGCCGCAGGAGATCCTCGACCATCCCCGGGTGCGGGCCACGCTCGACTTCACCCGGCCGGTCGGCGTGTTCACCGTCGCGGTGTGGCACTTCGTCACCGGGGACACCGCGCACGACCTCATGGCCCGGCTGCGTGACGCCCTCGCGCCGGGCAGCTACCTGGGGCTGACCCACGCCTGTTCCGACACGATGCCGGAGGACGAGGCGACCGCCGGGCTGGCGGTATACGGGCAGACCCGCAACCCGGTACAGCTCCGCACCATGCGCGAGGTCGGCGAGCTGTTCGAGGGGTTCGAGCTCCTCGAACCGGGACTGGTCCTGGCGGCGGACTGGCGTCCCGTCGACGACGACCCGTTCCCCGAGCGCGCGTTCGAGGTCGTCGCCGGTCTCGGCAGGATCCCATCGCGCTGAACCACCCGTGGACGCAGACCGGATCCCGCCACGCCGAACCGCCCATGGACGAGGCTCCGGGTCCCACCGCGCCGAACCGCCCGCAGGCGAAGGGCGGGTCCAGCCACGCTGACCACCCGCGGGCGAGGCTCCGGGTTCCGCCACGCCCAGCCACCCGCGGGCGAAGGGCGGGTCCCGCCGGTCAGGCGGTCCGGCCCTCACGCAACCCGAGCGTGTCGGCCACGGCCGCCAGCGCGGCCAGGTGCTCGTCGACCGAGCCCAGCCCCGCCTTCATGGTGTTGACGGCGAGGTGGGTGGCGCCGGCCTCCCGCCACCGGCGGACCTGGTCGCCCACCTCCTCCGCGTCGCCCATCCAGCCCGCCCGGCCCTCCATGCCGAGCGCCGACGGGTCGCGTCCCGCCTGTACGGCGGCCTCCTCGACCATCGCCCTGGCCTCGTCCAGCTTCGGACCGGGAGGCACCTGCGGGAACCAGCCGTCGGCCAGCCGCCCGACACGCCGGTACGCCGGGGGCGACTGCGCGCCGAACCAGAGCGGGATCGGCCGCTGCACCGGCAGCGGCGCCAGCCCCGCCCCGGTCACCCGGTCGAAGGTGCCCTCGAAGGTGACCGACCGCTCGGTCCACAGGCGGCGCATCAACTCCACCTGCTCCTCGACGCGCCTGCCCCGGGTGCCGAAGTCCTGGCCGAGGGCCTCGTACTCGACCTGGTTCCACCCCAGGCCCACGCCCAGCCGCAACCGGCCACCGGCGAGCAGATCGACCTCCGCCGCCTGCTTGGCGACCAGGACCGTCTGCCGCTGGGGCAGGATGACGATCGCGGTGACGAGCTCCAGCGAGGTCAGCGCGGCGAGATACCCGAAGAGGACCATCGGTTCATGGAAGGTCGCCTCTATGTCGTAGACGCCCTTCCAGCCCTGGTGGACCTCCGGGTCGGCACCGACGACGTGGTCGTAGGCCATCAGATGCCGGAACCCGAGCTCCTCGGCCCCCTGCGCGTAGGCGCGCACCGCGCCCGCGTCCGCGCCGATCTCGGTCTGCGGAAAGACGACACCGATCTGCATCCATGGCTCCCGTCAACGGTCAGGCGAACTCACCGACCATCATTCCGCGCCCGGCATCGCTCAACCGCGCGCGACACCGTGGCGGCCCGTCCGGAGGGAAAGATCTACGGCTGGAGCGACGCCCGTCTCGGTACGATCGGCCGGTCGTCCCCTGGCCCGGGACCAGGCCGCCGCCGCTTCTAGGATGAGCCGCATGGAAATCCTCGAACTCGACCGGCGGGTGAGTGACCCCCTGAGGAAGGTCGCCGCCACCGCCACTGTCAGCGCCACCGTCACCGGTGGCGCACCGGTCTGCCGGCGGCCGGTCACCCGCCCCGGACGCGACCCGCGGTGGACCCCGTGACGGACTTCGGCTTCGTCGCGCTCGGCGACAGCTTCACCGAAGGGGTCGGCGACCCGCTTCCCGACGGCACGTTCCGCGGCTGGGCGGATCTCGTGGCGGCGGACCTCGACGCGCCGGGCTTCGGCTACGCGAACCTGGCCATCCGGGGGCGCAGGTTCGACGACGTCGTCGCGCAGCAGGTCGAGGTGGCGATCGCGATGAGCCCGTCACTTGTCAGCATCGCCGCGGGCGGCAACGACGCGCTGTGGCGCGGCTTCGACCTGACCACGATGCGCGACCGCTTCGACCAGGTGGTCGCCCGCCTGCGCGCGTCGGGCGCGGACGTGCTGCTCTTCACCTTCCCCGACCTGAGCGTCCGGCTCCCGCTGCCCCACGTGCTGCGGCCTCGCATCGTCGCGATGAACGACCTGGTCACGGAGGTTGCCGAGCGGCACGGGGCCTACCTGGTCGACCTGTTCGGCGACCGGGCGTTCGACGACCACGGGCTGTGGAGCTCCGACCGCCTGCACCTCAACCCGCTGGGCCACCGCCGGGTCGCCGACCAGGTCCTGGCCGCGCTCGGCCGCGCCGCCGCCCCTGCCCCGCCCCCTCCGGGCCCGCCCGTGACCAGGCCGCCGCTGCTCGCCGACCTCCGCTGGGCCTCGGCGCACCTCACCCCCTGGCTGCGCCGCCGCCTGACGGGCCGTTCCTCGGGTGACGGGGTCCTGCCCAAGCGTCCCGTCCTGACGGGCGGATTCGAGCCGCCGTCCAGCCCTCCCCCGGACCTGCGGCCCGGCTGAGCGGCCCGCCGAGGTCCGCACGACCGGGCGGGGACCGGAGCTGTCGCCCCCTGCTTCGCCGGGAGGCTTTCGTTCTCCCGGGAGGGCCTCCCGGGAGAACGAAAGCCTCCCGGGAGGCCCTCCCGCTCGGCTCTTCGGGAGGTTCTCCCGCCCGGCTTGGACGCCGCGTACCCCTTCCCCCGCATCCGCTCCCCGCAGCGGCGAAGAAAGCCGAACCCCGATCACCGGCTGTGACGTTTTAACGTGATTTGAGTTAATTCTTATCTTTTGCGAGGTATTAGCCCCAAGGACATTAATTGGGGGGCAGGCGATGGCACTCACGAAGGTGGTACCCCGTCGGCCGCGACATCACCGAGCGGCGGGTGGAGGAACCGCGCCGCGACGGCCTGGTGGCACTGCCGGAGGACCTCGAGGTGAACGTCCGCGGGGCGGACCGCTCCCTGCCGACGGCCCGCGGCATCGAGGATCTCATCGCCTGGTCCGGGGACCCGCACGACCCGCCCGTCCACCTCTACGACACCCCGGCCTCCCTGACGGACGTGTGGTCCGGGGACCTGTAGGACCCGCCCGTCCGGTTCCGGACCTGGTGATCCGCCGATGACCGTCATCGGTGGCGCGCCCGCGACAGGGGAACGGACACCGGGCCCCTCCCCCATCCTGTCCCCCATCCTGCTCGCCGACCCGGCCGTCCGGCGAACCCGGGCGGCCTCCCGCCGTGTCCGCGACGCGCTCGCCGCCCGATGGCGGTGACCACGCGCCCGCACGACCTGCTGCGGCTCTCCGGAGCCGCGGCACTCGGGGACACGCCCCCGGGGTGGGTGTCCGCGTCGATCGCCGCCTGCCCCTGGGGGGTCGTACGGCGGGCACCGCATCCGCCCGGCCTCGTCCCGGTCGGCATCCGCGGGCCCGAGCGGTGGCAGCGCCACGCCGCCCTCGTTCCCCGGGACGCGGTCACCCGTTCCGTACCGCCCGAGGAGCTGAGGGAGCGGAGGCCCTGGCTCCCCCTGCTCGCCGTCACCCTCTCCGCCGTCACCCTCCTGCTCGCCGCCGAGCTGGAGGCCGACGCCGCCTGGGGCCCGATCGGCGGGGTCGGTTTCGAACTGGCCACCGGGAAGCCCGCCACCCACCCCGGAAGCGACCTGGACCTGCTGATCCGGGCACCGCGCAGGATCGACCGGCCCCTGGTCACCCGGCTGGCGGCCGTTTTCGCCGCCCTGCCCGGCAAGGTCGACTGCCAGCTGGAGACACCGTCCGGCGGGGTCGGCCTCACCGAGTGGGCACGCACCGGCGGCCCCGTCATGGCCCGTACCGAGCACGGCCCACGCCTGGTGGACGACCCGTGGGCCCCCGCATGAGCGTCGCGTTCCTCTACCCCGGCCAGGGCACCCAGCGGCCCGGGATGCTCCACGACCTGCCCGGCCATCCGGCCGTCACCACGACCCGCGCCGAGGCCGGTTCCCCGGCGGGGCCGGAAGATGGCACGGGGACGCCGGACCGCTCGCCGGAACCTGAGGATCACTCATCACAGCGAGGGGGAGGAAGATGAAATCCGCACGCACCCGTCGGCGGTTCAGGGGGATCGCGCCCGCGGTGGCACTCGCCGTCGTCACCGCGTCCGCGATGGCGTCGCCGGCGACCGGCGCTCAGACGGCCACGACGACCACCGCGACCGCCGCGACCACGGCGACCACCGCGACCGCAACGACCATGGCGGCTACGACGGCTACGACGGCCGCAGCGACCGCAACGGCCACGGCGGCGCTCGCGACCGAGCCCTTGCCCTGCCCGTCACAGGGACGCGCCAAGCCCACCGTCGTCATGGTGCACGGCGCCTGGGCCGGCACCTCCAGCTGGGGCGGCGAGGTGGACGCCCTGCACCGGGCGGGTTACGTCGCGCGGGCCATCGCCAACCCGCTCCGGGGCCTCACCGACGACGCCGCGTCCGTCGCCGACTTCCTGCGAACCGTCTCCGGCCCGATCGTGCTCGTCGGGCACTCCTACGGAGGCTCGGTGATCACGAACGCCGCGGCGGACGTGCCGAACGTCAAGGCCCTGGTGTACGTCGACGCGGCGGCGCCCGACGCCGGGGAGACCACCGGCGGGCTCAGCGGCCGAGGCTCCGCCCTCTCCGCGGATCCCGCCTCCCTCTACGAGAGGGTGCCCTACCCGGGGGCGCCCCGGGGAGCGACGGACCTGTACCTCAAGCGGGACACCTTCGTCCGCTCGTTCGCCTCGGACCTGCCCCGGGACACCGCCGTACGCCTGTGGGCCTCCCAGCGGCCCGCCTCGACCAGCGCGTTCTCGACGCCGTCGAAGGCCGCGGCGTGGAAGACGATCCCCTCCTGGTATCTCATCAGCACCGGTGACCGGATCATCACCCCGTCCTCGCAGCGGTTCATGGCCTACCGGGCGCGCTCGAAGGTCACCGAGTTCCCCGGCGGCTCGCACCTGACCCTGATATCGCACCCGGAGGCGGTGACGGCGGTGATCGGGTCCGCGATCTGCTCCGTCAGCTAGGAGTACCGGGTCATGACGTCCGCACACGACCGGGCGGCGGCGCGGCCCCGATCCGGTGGATCACCACCACCGTCGGGGAACCGCCGGAGGTGGTCTGGGGATGACCTGGAGGATTACCTGGGGACGAACCGCACCGGGACCGGCGCGCCCGGCTTCCCCGCCTCGCACACCGCTCGTGACCCGTGGGCGGACGCGTGACCGTTTCGGCCGTGTGTAAAGCTGGCAGCGGTCGACGCGTCCAGAGCGGCCGGAAACGGGAGCACGGTGAAAATCGTCATACCTGGTGGCACCGGACATCTAGGACTCCTGCTCGCCGGCGTCCTCGGGCACGCGGGCCACGAGGTGGTCGTCGTCAGCCGCCGCGCGGGCACCCGGGTGCCCGGTGCTCGTACGGTGCCCTGGGACGGGCGGAGCACCGGGGATTGGGCGGCCGAGGTCGACGGCGCCGACGCGGTGATCAATCTGGCCGGGCGCAGCGTGAACTGCCGGTACACCGAGTCCAACCTGCGGGAGATGATGGCCTCGCGGGTGGACTCCGCCACCGCCGTGGGGACGGCGATCGCCGCGGCGGCCAGACCCCCGCGGGTGTGGCTGCAGATGAGCACCGCCACGATCTACGCGCACAGCCACGACCGGGCCAACGACGAGGCGACGGGGGTCATCGGCGGCACCGAGGACGGCGTACCGGCGTACTGGGCCTTCAGCGTCGACATCGCGCGGCAGTGGGAACGCGCGCTGTCCGAGGCGCAGGCCCCGGACACCCGCAGGGTCGCGCTGCGCACGAGCATCGTGATGGCACCCGGCCGGGGCGGAGCGTTCGACCAGCTGTGGCGGATGACCAGATGGGGCCTCGGCGGACCGGTCGCCGGTGGCCGGCAGTACATGTCCTGGATCCACGACCGCGACTTCGTCCGGGCGGTCGAGTTCCTGCTGGCCCATGACGAGCTCGCGGGACCGGTCAACCTCGCCTCGCCCGGCCCGCTGCCGTACCGCGCGTTCATGGCGGACCTGCGCGACGCGGCGGGCGTGCGGGTGGGGCTGCCCGCCACGCGATGGATGGCCGAGCTCGGCGCGTTCGTGCTGCGCGGCGACACCGAACTGCTGCTGAAGAGCCGCCGGGTCGTGCCGGGCCGGCTGCTCAGCGCGGGCTTCGTGTTCGACGTCCCCGGATGGCCGGAGGCCGCCCGTGACCTGGTGGCCCGCGCCCGCGCGGGCGAGGGCTCGTGAGCCCGCGCGGGAAGGTGGCGCTCAGGTGGCCGGACGGTAGTCCAGGACGATGGCGCCGGAGCTGAAGGCCGAGGTGCCGGCCAGCTTCCAGGAGGAGGTGGCGACTCCGTCGGGGAACAGCCGCTTGCCGGAGCCGACCACGACCGGGTGCAGGAAGAGCTTCAGCTCGTCGATGAGCGTGTGCTCGATCAGGTAGGCGACCAGCTCGCCGCTGCCGTAGATCAGCAGGTCCTGGCCTTCCTCGGCCTTGAGCTTGGCGACCTCCTCGGCGACGTCCCCCTCGATCACGGAGGCGTTCCACTCGGGGTCTCGCAGGGTGGTCGAGGCGACGTACTTGGGCAGGCTGTTCATCTGCTCCGCCCCCGGCGTGCCCTCCATCTTCGGCCAGGCCTGCGACATGCCGTCGTAGGTCTTGCGTCCCAGCAGCAGCGCCCGGCTGGCGTGCAGCTGGCCGCTCTGGAACCTGGCGTGCTCGTCGTTCCAGTACGGGCCGGTCCAGGCGGGCTGCTCCACGACGCCGTCCATCGAGATGTAGATGATTGCGACGACCTTGCTCATGTTCTGCTCCTCGGGGGTGGCGGCCCGTCCGGCCCGCTGTTTCGATGTGCCTTCAGCGTGGCGGAACCCGTTTACGGATTGTTTACGGCTTCCGCCCCCACCGGTTTGTTCACGGCTTCCGTCTTCTCGGTTGTTCACGGTTTCCGCCCCACCCCGTTGTTGACGGCTTCCGTCCCGCCGGCCGCGCGGCTCCGGCGATCCCGGCCCGCCCCGGGCGGCGGGGGCCTCGCGGGAGCGGTCGCCGTGCCGGGCACTCGCGGGGGCGACCGGTCAGGCCATGTCCCAGAGCAGGCGGTAGTAGGCGAGGCGCTCCTGGTCGGGGACGATCCCGTACGCGTCGTACACGACGCCGTCGTATCCCGGGCCGTAGTCCCACTCCATGCTCCACGCCGCGACCGCGAGGTCCGCCCACCGGTCGGCCACCCCGAGCGAGCCCAGGTCGACGTGCGCGGCGAACGTGCCGTCGTCGTGCAGCAGGGTGTTGGGGGCGCACGCGTCACCGTGACAGACGACGAGGCGGTCGACGGCGGGCGGCTCCCCGATGCGGGCCCGCGCCTCCGCGAGTCCCAGGTGCCGGTGCTCGGGGAACCGGTCGTCCGGCCCCTCGCCGCCGGCGATGCGTTCGTCGGCGCGGACGAGCCGCCGATCGACGCTCCAGTCGTACGGGCACAGGTCCACGGGCAGGGCGTCGTGGAGCAGGCGCAGCCCGTGGCCGATCGCTGCCGCTGCGGTCGCCGGGTCGGCGCTCAACCGGGGATCCACCGCCGAGCGGCCGGGAACCGCCTCCGTGACCAGCCACGCGCCCTCGGCGTCCGTGCCGTGCTCGATGACCCGCGGGACGGTCACCCATCGCCGCGCCCAGGTCAGGCGCTCCGCCTCGCCGGGGAGGTCGATCTCCGGGGTACCGGTGGGCACCCATTTGGCGTATCTGGTGGCACCGTGCCCGCCTTCGAGGCGGAACGTCAGGCCGCCGAGCTCGTTGCGCCACACCGGGGTGACGGTGTCGCCGCCGGCGAGCGCGGCGACGACGGCGGGGACGGCCACGGGGCCTGTCGGGATCTCGGAGATGACGGGACGGCTCATGGAAACCTGATCCTTCCGGGAGGGCGGTGCCGGTGACAAATGGGTTTCCGAGCCGGAGGGCCCGCGTGGGGTTTCGAACCGGAGAGCGCGCGTGGGGTTCCGAGGCGGAGGGCACGCGCGGATTTTTCCAGGCCGGTGCGGCCCGGGTGAGGCCCCGAGCCGGAGAGGGCCTGCGCAACGGCCGGTGCCGGGAGCACCGCGAGGCCTGATCCGTGATCCCGGCTTTGACCTGTTCTTAGGCTGCGGCACCCGGGGGTGGGTAGGAACAGGGGAGTTCTCGGGCGCACGGGTCCGGGTCTCTCCCCGAACATCGCGAGGAGGACCTCATGAGCGCGCGACCACAGCGGGCGACGGCGCCCGTCCGGGTGCCGGCCGGCGCCTCCGCCGGCGGGGACGGCATCGTCGTCGGTACGGGCCCGGTCACCGTCGACGTCTACGTCGACTTCCTGTGCCCGTTCTGCAAGTCGTTCGAGCGGACGTCCGGGCCGGCGCTGAACGGGATGGTGAAGGACCGGGCGATCAGCCTGATCTGTCATCCAGTGGGCTTTCTGGACAGGCTGTCGACCAACCAGTACTCCTCCCGCGCTTCGGCGGCCTCCGCCTGCGCCTCGGACGGCGGGAGGTTCGTCGAGTACGCCCGCGCGCTCTTCGCCGGCCAGCCTCCCGAGGGAGGACCGGGACTCACCGACGACGAGCTGATCGAGCTCGGCGGCCCGGCCGGGCTCACCGGCCCGGCGTTCGGCGAGTGCGTACGCGCGGGCGCCTACCTCGACTGGACCGCCTACGTGACGCGGAAGGCCGTCGAGCGGGGGGTGAGCGCCACGCCGACCGTCCTCGTCGAGGGCGTGTCCGTGCGGACGGACCCCCAGGCGATCGTGGCCGCCGTGGCCGCCGCCGCCCCCTGACCCGCCCGGGCCGGGGTGGCCCCCACCCCGGCCTCGGATCCCCTCGCCCGCCTCACCCCCGTCTCCTGACTCCCTGCTCCCTAGTGCAACGTTCCTCATAGCCGGTAGACGAACGTGCGGCGCAGGGTGCGGGGCACATAGTTCTCGCTGCTGCGGACGCGCTGCGTGCCATGGAGGCCGACCTGGTCAAGCGGTGGAGCGGGTCGTGGCGCTTTCCCGGACCTGGCCGACGAGTTCGCGTTGGTGCTGCGCAACGTCTATCAGGCTGGGCGCGCCGAGTGGGGCTTCAAGCCGTCGGGCAGAGGACGGCTTCGACGGTTTTGATCATCGTGGGGACGATGGCGTTATCGTCGGCGGTGCTGCGCGTGACGGAGATGGCGAACTGCTGCCGGCCGTCGGCCGAGGCGAAGGTCAGTGTGGCGAGGCCGGGCGCCGAACCGCCGAGCATCTGGCCTTTCAGCTTTCCTGCGCACAGGCCCGTGCCCTGCCGCACGCTGCCACCGGTGAGGACCTCCTGCAGCGACGGCGGCAGCAGCCTGCCCTGGTCGAAGGCCCGCCGAAAGGCGCTGACGTCCCGCGTAGTCGAGACGACGCCGCCGGCGCCGTTGCCCCAGCTGGCGTTGAAGCGGTGCACGTCGCGCAGGGTGCCGGTGGAGTCGGGGTAGTAGCCGTGCCCGTGCGTGCCCTTGATGCCTTCTGGGGGCTTGGTGGCCTGGTAGGTCTCGGTCATGCCGAGCGGGCGGAAGAGACGCCGGTCGAGTTCGCGGGCCAGGGTTTGCCTGGTCACCTTCTCGATGATCATGCCGATGAGGGTGTAGTTGGTGTTGGAGTAGGTGTAGGTCTCGCCCGGCTCGCCGGTGCGCGGCCGGCCCCGCGTCATCTTCACGATGTCGATGGGCCGGTAGTAGGTGGTGAAGTCGAAGACGTCGAACGCCGGAGCGGTCGAGCCGCTCCGGTGGAACCAGTCGGGAATACCGGAGGTGTGCTGGACCAGCTGCCGAACGGTGATCTCGTCGGCCCGTTCCACCAGCCCGCCGACGGCCACCTCGGGCAGCAGTTCGGCGAGCTTGTCCTCCAGGCCGAGCCTGCTCTCCCCGACGAGTTGGAGGAGCACGGTGGCCACCATCGTCTTGGATTGCGAGCCGATACGGAAGCGGGAGGACGCCGGGATGGTCCCGCCCTCGCCGTTGAGCAGCCGCGTCCCGGCGGTGCCCCGGCCGGCGAGCTTGCCGTCCACGTACGCACCGCCAATGGCGCCCACGACGCCGGGCGTCGCGGCCAGGGCCTCCATGGCCTGCTGGACGTCGCCGATCGCGGTGGCGCCGTCGGCCATCGCGGGCAAGGTGGTGGCCAGCAGCAGGCCTACCGCAGTCGCGGCGGCAACAGACAGGCGTTTCACGACAAAAGCTCCTTCGAAAGGGACGGAAGGGCAAGAAAGGCGCGGCGGTTCGTGTGATGACCTGCCGTGCCGGCTCGCTGATGGACGTCACAGAGATGTCGCCGTGGGACACGCCGCCGGACTGGGAGGCCGGCGCGGGCGGGGTGGGTGGGTGGGTGGGTGGCGCACCGTCCCGCTGGGCGCGCGAGGGCGGGCAGGTCGGCGGCGGCGCGGAAAGACCCCCATGATGCGGATCGGCGAAGGGCAAGCAGAGGCTGGGGGTGAGGTCGACCCCGGAGCCGGACGGTCGAGTGGCGTACGGGCACACAACCGTCGGGCCGGCCCTCGCCTGCGTCTCACCCAGCCGGAACAGCCCGTCCTCGCAGGCTGAGCCGCTCGTTGCAGGCGGAACGCTCCGGCTCTCGGCGCCGCCCCGCTGCCGGCGTGCGGGAAAGGCCTCTCGGTCATCCGGCCTCACAGAACCGTGCCGCGTATGCGCCACGGCCGCCCAGAGGCTTCCCAATCTTCAGCCGCACTCGGCCATGATGATCTGATCACGTCCCGGGACAGAACAGCGATTTGAGGGCGTTGGTGATACGCGTCGGCACGGTGCTGCGCTCGTCGTTGTCCATGGCCAGGGTCAGGGACACGGCGAACTGCACGCGGCCGTCGGATGAGGTGAGGGTCGCGGCGGTGAAGCCGGGGGCGCTACCTCCGCCTCCTGCGGCGAACTCGGGGTTGCCGGCGCACGGGCCGCCCGCGGGCGGCGGCGTCTGGCCGGGCGGCGGGTCGGTGATGAGCTTGCTCAGGGACGCCGGCAGGAGCTTGCCCTGACGGAAGGCGCGCTGGAAGGTGCTCATCTCGCGCATGGTGGAGATCACACCGCCGGCGCCGAGCAGGGTGGTGGCGTTGATCTTGTCGGCATCGCGCATCGTGCCCGCCTCGTCAGGGGCGTAGCCGTGCCCGTGCGGGCCCTTGATGCCCTCGTTCGCCTTGGCGGGCAGGTAGGTGTGGCGCATGCCGAGCGGGGCGAAAAGCCTCCGGTTGAGTTCGGCGGCCAGTGACCTGCCGGACAATTTCTCGATGATCATGCCGAGCAGGATGTAGTTGGTGTTGGAGTAGTCGAAGGTACCGACTTCCACGCGGCGTGCGTTCTTGCGCGAGGCCGCCAGCAGGTCGGTCGGGCGGTAGTTACGCGTAGGGCTCGAGGTGTCCGGGCCGATGTAGTCGGGGATGCCCGAGGTCAACTGGACCAGATGGCGTACGGTGATCTCGTCGGCTCGCTCCACCAGGTCCTTCTTCGCCACCTCCGGCAGGACCTCGCTGAGTTTGTCGTCCAGGCTCAGCTTGCCTTCCTTGACCAGTTGCAGCGCCACGGCGGCGGTCATGGTCTTGGTCTGCGACCCGATCCGGTAACGGGCGGTCGACGGGATCGCGCCGCCCTTGCCGTCGAGCAGACGGGACCCGGCCGATCCCTTTCCGACCCGCTTGCCGTCCACGTACACCTCGCCGATGGCACCCACCACATGGCCCGTTTTCACCAAGGCTTCCATCGCCTGCTGCACGTCCCCGACCTTGACGGGGGCGGCAGCTGTCACGGCGGTGGCGGGCGGCGCCGCGCTCAAGACCAGCGCCGCGCACGCCAGTGAGGCTGCGCCGGTGAACATCGTTCGACGAAGAATCATGAAGTCTGCCTCTTCCAAACTTGAATACCGGGCTGTCGAGCCACAAGTTCTAACGAGGGCAGTGTTTCCTCAGCGTTAACCCCCTAAAGCGCAGCTCCGCCACGCCGGTCCGTGGTGTCCCCCCCCGCGCGAACGGCGGGACGGGGTCGCGTCCGAGATGCGGCGGGCAAGGGACATGTCTGCACCTTCACCACCTCAACGCCGCGACCCTCGGCGATCTCCTCGCCCGCGTCCTCACACCGACCACCAGGTAGACGAACGCCCCACTGAGCTTCCCCTCGTAGCGTGGAGATCGAACCGAGAGAGGTTTGGGCGTGGCAGGTACCACGCGGCGCCGCTTTGATCCGGAGTTCCGGGCTGGGGCGGTGCGGATCGTCAAGGAGACCGGCAAACCCGTCGCGCACGTCGCCCGGGATCTGGGGATCAACGAATACACGCTGCACAATTGGGTGGAGATGGACCGGCACGCCGACGGTCAGGTCAGCGACGAAGGTGGAACGCTGACCGGGCAGCAGTTCGCGGTAGCGCTCCGCGGAGACGATGCCGGGCCGGATGTTCGGGTCGATCGAGATGGTCGCGCTGACACGCCGTTCTCGCAGCGTCCTCTCGATAAGAGGGCCGCTGGGTTCCAGGGCGAGGGCCAGGGAGCCGGCGTGGACGCAGACGGCTTCGAGAGGCATCGCATCGGCGAGTTCGTCGGCCGTCCATTGGAAGTCGGCGGTGCCGGTCGCGTAAAAGGAGTACTGGGCATGGCCTGCCTCGTCGACGGCGGTGATCGCCAGCGTCGGCTGTTCGGCGGCGGTGACGAGGCGTGACAGGTCGACGTGGGAGTCGGCGAGGTGGGTGCGGAGCAGTTCGCCCAGCGGTCCGCGCGGAATCCGGCCGAGGAAGGCGACGGGCGTGCCGAGCCTGCCGAGGGCGACGGCGGTGTTGGCGGGTTCGCCGCCGGGGCGCACTCGCAGGTCGAGTCCGCCCGGTGTGGGCTGCTGGGCGGGCATGAAAGTGTCCGCCACGGTCTCCCCGATGACCGAGATCATAGTTGAACGGCTCCAGTCATGATCGCGACGACGTCGGACATCGTGTGATCGGAAGGTCTGACGACGCCCGCGCGTTTACCGAGGCGTTGGATACGGATACGGTCGGCGATCTCGAACACATGCGGCATGTTGTGGCTGATCAGCACGACCGGCAGGCCCCTGCCACGAACCCGCGCGATCAGTTCCAGTACCTGTGTGGGTAGAACACCTAGCGCGGTTCCTGGTGGGCCCGGGCGTCGACGCGGATCTCGTTTCCTGGCCGTAGCGCAGGAACCGGTCGGCGTCGATGAAGAAGCGGGAGTAGCCGTAGGGGCGCTGCCCGGCGTAGTCGCCGTTGATGAACACGGCGGCGTCGCGGTAGACGTCCTCGAACTCGACGATGATCCGCCGACCCCGGTGCTCCTCGGGCATGGGGAAGGCCTTGCGGTACTCGTACACCCCGCCGGGGAAGTAGCCGCCCGCCCCTCCGCCCGAGGCGTCCCGCTCCTGGTCGATCATGGCGTCGTGCGGCAGTGTCACCTCCTGGTACGGGACCACGTGGCCGGACAGTTCGGCGAACGGGTCGACCGTCGGCCGGACCTGCCAGCCGTCGTTGCAGGACGTGCGGATCACACATGCTCCTTGTCGGTTGTCGAGGTCGCCTGCTCCTGCTGGGGGTGGGCGCCAGGTCGCGTCCCGCTGCCAGCGACGGAACAGGTCGTACACCCGGTGCCACGGAGGTGGGTGCCCGGCAGCGCCGCAACCCCGTGGCCGCGTCCGGTTTCCCATCTCGGGACGCCCGGGCCGTGTGGGACCGGACGCGCCGGGCCCCGTGTGCGCGGGGTCAAGGGGTGGACAGGGCCTCGGTGGGGGAGAGGCGGGAGGCGCGGATGGCGGGGTAGAGGCCGGCGGCGGCGCCAATGGCGAGGGTGGCTGCGAGGCCGCCGCCGGTGGCCCAGGCCGGGACGACGGATGGCCAGCCGCTGTACAGTGCGTAGCCCATCGTGACCCCCGTCCCCAGGAGGATCCCGCCTCCCCCGCCAAGCGCCGACAGCAGCAGCGACTCCGCCAGGAACTGGGTGCGGATCTGCCCCCGGGTGGCCCCGAGCGAACGGCGGAGGCCGATTTCGGCGCGGCGTTCCAGCACCGAGATGACCATCGTGTTGGCCACCCCCACTCCGCCCACGAGCAGGGCCACGGCGCCCACCCCCAGCAGGAGGTTGGCAAACGCCTGGCTGGTCGCCTGCTTGGCGGCCAGGACGTCGGACGGCCGGGAGACGTCCACCTCGTTGGGCGCCTCCGGGTTGGCGGTGCCCGCCAGCACCTCGCGGACGGCCTCCAGTTTGGACTCCTCCGAGCGGGTGTAGAGCGTGGTCGGGTGCCCGTCGAAGCCCAGCCTGGACTCCGCCACCGGCCGGCCGATGAGCACACCGCTGTCCAGTTCGGTGGCGAGCGCCACCGGGTTCATGACCCCGACGACCGCGAAGCGGACGCCGCCGACCACCACTTGTGTGTCGGGCCCGATCGAGCCCACGCCGAGCCGCTGGGCGGCGGAGGAGCCAAGTACGGCGGCCGGGTAGCGTTCGGTGGCGGCGTTGAGCCAGGTCCCGCTCCGCAGGGTCGCGCCGACGGTGGAGGGCAGGTCGAGGCGGGCCGCGTACGTGGTCATACCGCCGGTCTGGGCCTCGGGGATCTGCTCCGATCGGTATACCTTGGCGTCGCCTACGCGCCCGATCGACGAGACCGCCTGGACAGGGCCGATCCGTTCGATCATCGACTCCGCGTCCTTCGGCATCTGCGCGGCCTCGCCCATGATCGTGGTGCCGGACGAGACCGTGAGCAGGTTGGTGCCGAGCGCGGAAAGCGTACGGTCCAACTCGGCGCCCGAGGAGGACGAGAGCCCGACGACGCTGACCATGGCCGCGATGCCGATGGCGATGCCGAGCGCCGACAGGAAGGCCCGCAACGGTCGCGTGCGCAGGCCGACCGCCCCGACGCGCATCACGTCGCGGGGCCGCATCCTGGCCGGGGACAACTTCGGCCGGGCCACTTCCAAGACGGTCATCACGCCACTCCCAAGTCCGCAGGCTGGGGAGCCGGGGACGCGGCGGCGGTGTCAGAGATCAGGTGGCCGTCGCGCATCCGCACCTGCCTGGGCAGGCTGGCGGCGATCTCCCGGTCGTGCGTGATAATCACGATGGTGGTGCCGCCCGCGTTCAGCTCGTGCAGCAGCTCCATCACCCCCGTACCCGACACCGAGTCCAGGGCCCCGGTCGGTTCGTCGGCCAGGAGCAGCGGCGGGTCGCTCGCCACCGCCCTGGCGATGGCCACACGCTGCCGTTCGCCGCCGGACAACTCGTGCGGCTCGTGGTCCATCCGGTGTCCGAGCCCCACCCGTTCGAGCGCCTCGGCCGCGCGACGGCGCCGCTCCGACCTGCTCAGGCCGGTGTAGACGAGGCCGTCGGCCACGTTGTCCAGCGCCGGGACCTTCGCGGCGAGGTGGAACGACTGGAACACGAACCCGATCGTGGTCGCCCGCAGTGCCGACAGCTGGTTGTCGGAGAGCTTGGAGATGTCGTACCCGTCGATGTGGATGGTCCCGGACGTGGGCCGGTCGAGGGTGCCGACGACGTTGAGCATCGTCGACTTGCCCGAGCCGGACGGCCCAACGATGGCGACCAGCTCGCCGTGCTCGATGCGCAGCGACACCGACCGCAACGCCGCCACGCCGCCGGGGTATGTCCTGTACACGTCCGTCAGCGCGATCATGGGGTACGTCATTTCGGCATCCCCACGCTCATGCCCTCGGTGAGCCCGTCACCGCTGACCTCGACCCGTCCCCCGGCGAACAGCCCCGTCTCGACCTTGACGTAGCGGGACCTGCCCCCTTCGACGACCTGCAGGCCGTACCCGCCCTCCCGCAGCGCCACCAGCGCCGCGACCGGCACGGTCAGCACGTTCTCGCGCTGGGAGGTCGTGAACGTCACGTCCACCGCCGCCTTGTCCAGCCCCTTCGCGGCCTTGGAGTCGCCGATCGAGACGAGCGCCTCGACCCGGGTCTCCGGCTCGGCGTTCTGGCCCTCGCCCGGCTTGACGACCGTGGCCACCTCGGTGACCTTGCCCCGCACGTTCTTGCCGACCGGCAGCGTGACCTCGACCTTGGCGCCCTTCTTCGCCATCCGCTGGTCCTCGGCCTCAAGCTCGACCGTGACCACCTTGGACGTGCCCGTATAAGTCAGAACCTTCTGCCCCGGCGCGGTCGGCTGGCCCTCCTCGGCCTCCAGGCTCTCCGCCCGTACCTTGCCGGGAGCGAAGACGACCCGGCCCAGCTCAACCACGCCCGTCTCGTCCAGACCGCGGTCCTCCTGCCACTCCTTGACCGCCTCAGCCGTGTCGTAGGTGTACTCGTCGTCGACCGTGAAACCGTCGTAGCCGAGTTTCTTGAGGTTGCGCTCCAGGTTCTCGACGTCCTTGCCCTCCAGGCCGACCTTGAGGTCTCGGTAGGCCGGCGTGTCGCCGTACATGAGCATGACCGGCTGGTTGTCCACCCGGTACAGCGACCGGCCGCGGGTGATCTGGGCACCGCTGTCGGGCAGCCAGGTGATCGTGCCAGGCTTCCTGCTCACCGCCGTGGTTACGGGGCCGTAGCCGAGCTCGCCGTCGGCATCCCTGGTGTCGTTCAAAGTCTGCCTGGTCACCGCGGTGGTGGCCGGGGGCAGGGCGCCGGCCGGCCGGGTGGGACCGGTGCCGCCCTTCAGCAGGCCGGCGCTGTTGACCGCCACGAACCCGCCGCCCGCGACAGCCAGCACGATCAACAGCCCGGCGACCACCCTGCCCCGGCCGCGCCGGCGGCGCGGCCGGGAGGGCGGGGAGCCGGGCTCCGCCTTCCCGTCGATGGTGGCCATCCCCATCACATGCCTCCCATGCCCGCCTCAGAGAGCTCCTTCTGGCACTTCTGCTGGGCGGACACGAAGTCGGGATCCTGGCCGACCTCGCTGGTGATGCGTACCATGCCGCCCTCGGGGTCGGGGTAGGACTCGACGCCGTTGTCACGCATGCACTGCGCGACCTTGCGCAGTGCCTCGGCCCTCTTGGGGTCGACCCTGCCGCCCTGCCCGCCCATCATCGGCGCGTACTGCTTGCACGCCTGCTGGGCCGCCTCGACCTTCTCCTGCGGGACGCTGCCGTCGAACTTCATCATGATGCCCTTGCCGGGTTCGGGATCGGGGACGTCGACGCCGTTCTCGCGCATGCACTGGGCGAACTTGAGACCGCGCTCGTACGGGTCCTCGCTGGGCTTCGCGCTGGCCGCGGCCTGGTTGCCGGTGCCGGACACCGACGCCACGTCGGAGCCGCCGTCGCCCGAGCCGCAGGCGGCCAGGATCGCGGTGAGCGCCAGGGCCATCACGCTGAGGGTTCGTCCTCGCATGGGTGTTCTCCTCCGTCGAATGAATGTGGTTCAAGGGGAGATGCAATAGGGGCCGCTGTTTCCTCGGCGTTTCCGTCCGCGGCTTATTTTGAGCGAATGCCGGCTATGCCACACTCGGGGCCCCATAAGCAGATGAAAGGTGCACAATGCGGGTGCTGGTGGTTGAGGACGAGCCGCTGCTCGCTGACGCGATCGCCGAGTGGCTGCGCGAGGAGACGCACGCGGTCGATCTGGCGCATGACGGCGAGGCGGCGTTGGAACGGATCGCGCTCAACGACTACGACGTGGTCGTGCTGGACCGCGATCTGCCGCGTGTGCACGGCGACGACGTGTGCCGGGAGCTCGTCGCGTCCGAGCGGGACGCGCGGGTGCTGATGCTGACCGCCGCCGCCCAGCTCGACGACCGGGTGACCGGGCTGTCCCTGGGGGCCGACGACTATCTGTCGAAGCCGTTTGCGTTCCCCGAGCTGGCCGCGCGGGTCCTGGCGCTGGGGCGGCGCTCGCGGCCGGCCGTGCCGCCGGTGCTGCGCAGGGCCGGGATCACGCTGGACTCGGCGCGCAGGGAGGTGTTCAGGAACGAGCGATTCGTCCCGTTGTCGAAGAAGGAGTTCGCCGTCCTGACGGAGCTGATGCGGGCGAACGGCAGCGTGGTCTCGGCCGAGCAGCTGCTGGAGAAGGCGTGGGACGAGCACGCCGACCCCTTCACCGGAGCGGTCAGGCTCACCATTCTCAAGTTGCGCCGCAAGCTCGCCGACCCGCCGGTGGTGGAGACCGTGCCGGGGGTGGGGTACCGGATCGCATGAGCTTCCTGAAGCGGCTCGTGCGGTCGCGGTCCACGCTGCGCATGCGGCTCACCCTGTTGTACGGCGCCGTGTTCATGCTCGCCGGGCTGACGCTGCTCGGCGTCACCTACCTGCTGTTCAACCAGCAGTTGACGAATTCGTTCGAGAGCCGGTTCACCGCCCCGCCGGGCCGGGTCAAGCAGTTGTTCTTCATTCAGGACGGCGTCCAGCTCACGGGCGACGCCGCGTACGAGTGGCTGCGGCAGCAGGAGATGAAGCTGCGCGGCGCGGCCGTCACGTCGCTGCTCACGCAGGGCCTGATCGCGCTGGTCGTGGTCGGCGCCGCGGCCGTATGGCTCGGCTGGGTGGTCGCGGGACGGGTGCTGGTCCCGCTGCACCGGGTCACCGAGACGGCGCGCAGGATCGCCGCCGCGCCCATGGCCGAGCGCGGGCTGCACGAGCGGATCGCACTGGAGGGGCCGGACGACGACGTCAAGACGCTCGCCGACACGTTCGACACCATGGTGGAGCGGCTGGACCAGTCCTTCGACGGGCAACGCCGGTTCGTGGCGAACGCCTCGCACGAGCTGCGCACGCCGCTGACGCTGAACCGGGCGCTGGTTGAGCTGGCCATGCACCGCCGTACGGCCTCGGCCGAGGTCAAGGAGCTGGGCGAGAGCCTGCTGGAGATCAACGCCCGCCACGAGCGGCTCATCTCCGGGTTGTTGCTGCTGGCCAGGTCGGAGCATGAGATCAAGGATCGCTCCCTGGTCGACCTGGCCGACGTGGTGACGCACGTGGTCAGGCAGACCGCCACGGACGCCCACGACTCCAAGGTCACCGTGTACGAGGTCACCGCGCAGGCATCCACCGCCGGAGACGCCCTGCTGTTGGAACGGCTGGTGCACAACCTGGTCGAGAACGCCATCCGGCACAACCTGGACGACGGGACCGGGTGGGTGCGGGTGGTGAGCCGTACCGTGTCCGACGAATCGGGCGGGAAAGTCGAGGTCGAGGTCAGCAACACCGGGCCGGGCGTGCCACCGTACGAGATCCCGCAGCTCTTCAAGCCGTTCCACCGGCACGGGGCCGAGCGCGTGATCACGGCCAGGAGCGCGGGCCTGGGGCTGTCGATCGTACGGTCGGTCGCGGCGGCGCACGGCGGCGATGTCGGGGCGTGGCCGCGCGAGGGCGGCGGCCTGGTCGTTGTCGCCTCGTTCCCCCACGCGCGCGAGTAGGTAGGGCGGCGGCCCTGGAGGCGCGGTGGCTGCCGAGGCTCGCGCCACACCTGCCGCTCGCGGTCCCGGTGCGGGTGGCGACGGGAGACCCTGCCGAGGGATACCCCTTCGCCTGGTCCGTGTACGAGTGGCTGCCCGGCGAGGACGCCAACGGCACGACCCGCGACCCCGGACCAGGCGGCCGTCGATCTCGCCGCGTTCGTGAGAGCGCTGCGGCGGGTCGACACCGTCGGCGCGCATCCGCGCCTCCCCCACGCTCGCGGCGGGCCGCTCGCCGAAGGCGACGATCTTGTCCGCCGGTCGGTCGCCCGGCTCGGTGACCGCGTCGACGGCGACGCGGTCCTGTGCTCGTGGCGGGAGTCGCTCGACGCCCCGGCGTGGGACCGGCCGGAGGTCTGGGTGCACGGCGACCTGCTGCCGGGCAACCTGCTCGTCGTCGACGGCCGCCTGTCCGCGGTCATCGACTTCGGCGGCCTCAACGTGGGCGACCCCGCGTGCGATCTCCAGCCCGCCTGGAACGTGTTCGCGGGTGACAGCCGCCTGCGCTTCCGGGCCGAGCTCGGCGTTGACGAAGCGTCATGGGTGCGTGGCCGCGGCTGGGCGCTCTATCAGGCCGTGACGGGGCTGGCGTACTACTGGGACACCAACCCCGGGATGGTTCGCCAGACCGCGCACGCGCTGGAACAGGTCCTCGCCGACGGCTCCCCGTGAGACGACGGTCCCCGTGGGACGACGGCCTCTCATGAGACGCCGGCGGCTCGTTGACGACTCCCCCTCAAGCCTCACCGCCCGCCCAAGAGATTTCGACGTGGTGATCAACAGGTGAGGCGGAGCCGGGGCGCCCACCGTTCCACGTGGTGCAGTGGGGCTCGACCAGGGGGCGCTCGACCGGGGTGATGCCGCACAGCCCGGCGACGGCGTCCAGCGGGACGCCCTCGGCGACGGCACGCACCAGCAGGGTCTCCATCCCGCGCAGCAACGCGTACACCGTGGGCCGGGGCAGGTAGGCGGTGTCGGCCAGCAGATGCAGCTCGCAGGCGTCCCTGGCCTGACCGATGATGAACTGCGCCGTGGTGGCGTCCACGTGCTCCCAGGAGCCGACCACGGAGAAGGTGGTCCGCGCGGTGAGGCCGGCGATCGCGGCGGGATCCCCCGCGGGCTCCACCACGGGCAGGTCGGGCCAGTCGCCGCCGCCCCGCGTGTCGTTGAAGTAGGCCGACAGGTCGATGGGACCGCCTCGTTCGCGACCGAGTTCCTCGCGCATCGCCATCAGCCTCAGCGGTTCGTAGAGCGCGTGGCGGTAGGCGGTCAGCGCCTGGCGGTGCCCGGCCTGGGTGATCTCGGTCAGGGTGCCGCCGACCGGCAACTCCAGGGCGAAGACGCCGTCCTGCGCGGCCGGGCCCACCAGCGCGCCGATCCGCGCGTCGTGCCGGTTGGCCGCGATCAACTGCATCACCACCCGGCGATGGCCGGTCAGCACCGACAACAACACCGCGCTCGCCGCGGTCAGCACGCTGGCCGAGCTCACCCCCCACCGCCCCGCCAGCACCTGAGCCGCCACCCCCAGGGCCACCGACTCCATCCGCACCCGCACGAACCGCGGCACCTCTCCCGGACCCGGCGGATAATCGAACATCGACCGCGGGGAACGCTCCAGCACCGCTCGCCAATGCCGAAACGCCCGCTCCCCCCGCTCGGCCCCCGCCCCCTCCCGCTCGAACCACGCCTGATCCATCGGCTGCCACCCCGGGTCCGGCCCCGCCACCCCCGCCAGCAGATCCCGCCAGTCAGCCGCCAGCAGATCCAGCGCACCCCCGTCCACCGCCAGGTGCGACAGCCCGAACGCCACCGCCCGCGGCCGGCCCCCCACCGTCACCACCGCACACCGCACCGGCCACTCCCCGGCGTAGTCGAACACCTCCGCCGCCAAGCTCACGGCCAGTTCCCTGGCCAACGCCATCGGCTTGGCCTGCCCGCCCTCGACCACCTCCACCACCAACCGCCCCGACCGCGCCACATGCTGCTCCATCCCCGCGACCCCCGGGCGGAAGTTCGTCCGCAACGTCTCATGCCGCTCCAGCAACCGCCGCAGCGTCCCCACCACCACATCAAGATCACGCCTGCCGTACACCGGCAGCACCCAGGGCATGTTGAAGTAGGGGTCACCCTCACCCCGCCACGTGGTCAACCGCCAGATCGACGTCTGCCCCCACGTCAACGGCGCCACCCCACCCCGCGCACCGTCGAACTCCACGACGACCGCACGCCGCGGCGGGTCGTCCACCGCCACTCCCGGGTCGACCGGCCGTACCCGCGACACCGGGGGCGGATCGCCGATCCCGGCATCGGGCAGCTCAAGATCAGGTCGCAGGGAGATCACACCGTCAGAATCCACGCCACAAGGCTGATCTTCCCGAACCACGGTGTCAACCGGTGTTTCGGCAGCTGGACCCGCCGTTTCGCCCAGGCCGAATCCGGGTCCCCGCGCGGGCCCGAGGACGCTCGGCCGTCCGGCGCGAGGGGGCGACCGATCCGTCCGGCGCGGCGCTTCCACGACCGGCGCGAGGGCCGACCGATCCGTCCCCGAAGATGCTCCCGTGAAGAGAGATTATGGTGTCCTAGGTGAGTTGCCTGTCGCCTTTGGGGAGATATGTCCGATTTGAGGGTCGACAGCGCGCCGATGGCTCCTGTCACCGTGCTGCTCGTCGAGGACGACGCGGTGATCCGCAAGGCGGTCTCGATGGCGCTGGAGCGCTACCGAAATGCGGGCCAGTGTGCGGCCTTCAGGCCGGGGGTGAAGGCCCGCGCGGGAGTGCCCGCCAGGGCGCGAGCGTGCCCTGACCTTCCTGGTCTTGCCGCTCGGCCCACCAGGTGTGGGACAGGTGTGGGAGGCGACCACGACGCGAGGCTCCCCGTGTCGCTCCACGATCGTGGGTTCGCCGGTGAAGTGGGCGACGTCGATGCGTCGCCCCAGGCGGTCGCGGAGTCGTCGAACACTCATGCGTTCCGTCATGAACCATGGAACCCTCAGTACCGTGCAGCTTCGTTACCGGTACCGGCTCTACCCCGACGCCGCTCAGCGCCAGGCACTGGCGCGGGCGTTCGGGTGCGCGCGGGTGGTGTTCAACGACGGGCTGCGCGCACGAGCCGACGCCCGCCAGGCAGGCCTGGCCTACGTTTCCGACGCGGAGCTGTCCAAGCGTCTGACCGCCGCGAAGACGACACCGCAACGAACATGGCTGGGCGAGGTGTCCAGCGTGGTTCTTCAGCAGGCTCTGGCCGATCTGAACACCGCCTACCGCAACTTCTTCGCCTCCCTGTCCGGTCGGCGCCAAGGGCCGAAGATCGGCCCGCCCCGGTATCGGTCCCGCAAAGACAGCCGCCAGGCGATCCGGTTCACCCGCAACGCCCGGTTCGCCATCACCGCGGGCGGGAAACTACGACTGCCGAAGATCGGTGACGTGCCGGTCACCTGGTCACGCTCTTTGCCGTCGGAACCCTCATCGGTCACAGTGATCAAGGATGCGGCGGACCGATACTTCGCCTCCTTCGCCGTCGAGACCGGTGATGAGCCGCTGCCCGAGACGGCGTGCGAGGTCGGCATCGACCTCGGGCTCACTCACTTCGCGGTGTTGTCGGACGGCCGGAAGATCGACAACCCGCGCTTCCTGCGGCGGGCGGCCAAGAAACTGCGCCGGGCACAGAAAGCACTGAGCCGCACGGCAAAAGGGTCGGCCAACCGCAGCAAGGCCGTCGTCAAGGTCGCCAGGGCGCACGCCCGGGTGGCCGATGCGCGCCGGGACTTCACCCACAAGCTCTCCTCCACGTTGATCGGTGACAACCAAGCCGTCTACGTGGAGGACCTTGCCGTCTCGGGTCTGGCGCGCACCCGGCTGGCCAAGAGCGTGCACGACGCGGGCTGGTCGCAGTTCGTGGCCATGCTGGAGTACAAGGCCACCCGGTACGGTCGGACCTTCGCCAAGATCGACCGGTGGTTTCCGTCCTCCAAGCTGTGCTCACAGTGCGGGAGCGTCGCCACCGCCCTACCGCTGGACGTCCGGGAATGGGCCTGCCCCTGCGGCGCGGTCCATGACCGCGACGTCAACGCCGCCCGCAACATCCTGGCCGAAGGCCGACGAACCGTCGCCGCTGGACGGAAACCCGCCGCCGGGAGGCGGCGGGAGGCGGAGACGTCAAACGCCTGTGGAGGTGACGTAAGACCACCGCTCGCGGTGGCGGACGCCGATGAAGCAGGAAGCCACAGAGGTGCCGCATGACGCGGCACGGACTGAATCCCCGGCCTTCAAGCCGGAGAGCGCGTCAAAAGTTGAGGCGCTGAGATGGGACACGTCACCCGGACGGCACGCGGGCTGCCGGGCTGGAGGTCGCTGCGCTGGAAGGTCGCCGCGCTGGTGACCATGGCGTCCTGCGCGGTGGCGCTGGCCGTCGGGGTGCTGGTGCACCGGAGCACCCTTGAGCGTTCCATGAGCATCGGCGAGGGCCGGGCACTGACCGAACTGGCCTCCACGGTGGAGACCCACCGGCGCGCGGCCGACGGCACACGGGCCGGTGAGCCGGACCCGGTGCTGATCCCGTCCCCGCTGCTCCAGCAGGTCAGGGCCACGGGACGGACCGGCACCTGGTACGACGACCGCAAGCCGGACATCCCCTGGATGTGGGCGGCCGAGCCCGTCGGCGACCAGGTGGTGGCCGTGCAGATCGACATGGGCACCGAGCTGCGCAGCAGGCAGGCGCTCGACCGGCACATCGTGATGGCCGCGCTGGCCGCGCTCGGGGTCGTCGTACCTTCCGCGGTGCTGGCCGCCGAGCTGCCCGGCCGGCGGCTGAGGCGGGTGGCCAGGACCGCGCGGCGTATCGCGGACGGCGACCTGGACGCCCGGACCGGGGAGGGCGGCCGGGGCGGTGACGAGATCACCGAGATCTCGGCCACCGTCGACTCGATGGCGGACAGCCTGCGGGAGCGGCTGCTGAGCGAGCAACGTTTCACCGCCGACGTCGCCCACGAGCTGCGCACCCCGCTGATGGGCCTGGTCACCTCCGCCGAGTTGCTGCCGGAGGGGGAGGCCACCGAACTGGTCAGGGACCGGGTACGGGTGCTGCGGGCGCTGGTGGAGGACCTGCTGTGGAGCGGCTGGCCGCCACCGCGGGCTGGGGACGCCTGGCCCTGACCGGCGCCTGCTACGCCGGGGCCCTGGCGGCGGTCGCGATGACCGGATCGCGGGCCTGGCCCGGTGTCTGGCCGGTGGTCTGCGCCGTCGCCACGGCCTTCGGCGTGACGGCCGCGGCGCTGCTCGGCCGTCACGCCGCGCTCGGGAACGCGCTGGCGCGGCTGGGGCGCCGCACCCTGCCCGTCTACGTCATCCACATGCCCCTGCTCGCGCTGCTGCACCTGGCTCTCGTGCCGCCGCTGTCGGCCGGCATGGACGGCATGGACGGCCGGGCTCGGATCGCGCTCGCCGTCGTCGAGCCGGTCGCCCTGACCGCCCTCGTGGTGTGGCTGTGCCTCGCCTTCCACCGGCTGCTGCCGATGCTGGGCGCCACCTGGCTGTTCGACCTCCCCGGCCGCGGGCCGCGGGCCGCGGAACCGCTGACCACGGCGACGCACCGAGGGACGGCCTCTCACCGGGCGCGTCACTCGCCGGAGACGGCGCGGCGCCATCGGCTATCCGGCGGAGCACGCCGGCGGGAGGCCGGGCATGTGCCGCAGTCCGAACGGGGGCGCCGGCGGGAGGGGGACGTCCCGATCGAGGTGATCGGCCTGGAAGGACTGGAGCAGGTAGGCGACGAGCCTCCGCGACGCCGTGAGCGCGTCCTCGGTGGACCCGGCGACGATGCCGCCGTTGGCCATGAGCAGCAGCGCGAGGTCCGCCTGCTCGAAGTCCGCGCGCAGGCGTCCGGTGGCCTTGGCCCGCCGTGTCAGCTCGGCGAAGCCCCGCTCGGCGCGGACGCGTTCACGTTCGTAGTCGACCGCGTCGGGGAAGGCCGTCAGGAACGCCGCGGTGAATCCCCGGTCGGTGGCCTGCATGGCGCACACCTTCTCGATGACCGTACGGAATCCGTGCCACGGGTCGGGGTCGGCGAGGGCGTCGTCGACGACCGACACGCACGCCTCCATCTGGTCGGCGAACACCTCGGTGATCAGCGACTCCCGGGTGGGAAAGCGCCGGTAGAGGGTGGCCACCCCGACACCGGCCCGGCGGGCGATGGCGGCCATCGGCACGCCGGGCCCGAGCGTGGCGAACGCCTCGCGGGCGGCCTCCAGGATGCGGTTGCGGTTGTGCAGCGCGTCCACGCGGAGCCCGGCCGTGTCCGCGGGGCGCGGCATCCGAGAGGAACTGATTGACATGTTTCTCACATTATCCCAAATGGAGCATCCTCTCCGTTTAACCGATTAGCCTGGCGATACGTGGAAATCACCGCCTGTTTCTCCCGGGCGCGTGGAGTTCGTCCCGGATCGACGACGGCCGTCGCGGCCACGGGAACACGACGCCGGACACGGCCCGCGCCCTCGCCCGATCAGCGAGGTGCCCGGAGCCCGCCCGCGTTCCCTCGCGACGCGTCACCGGGGGACCTGACCGACATCACGACCATGCGGAAGCCCGGCGACAGGCCGGGCGGATTGGACGACGAGGACAGTGAGCGAGATGCGCGCGGCCCGGTACGACAGGTACGGCCCGCCGGAGGTGCTGTACGAGGGCACGTTGCCCAAGCCGGTCGCGGGTCCGGGTGAGGTGCTGGTGCGCGTACGCGCCACCAGCGTGAACGGAGGCGAGTTCCTCGGCCGGACGGGAAAGGTACGGCTGATCACGGGACGGGGCTTCCCGAAGGGCACGGGGATCGACTTCGTCGGCGAGGTCGCCGCCCTGGGCTCCCCCATGTCCGGCCTCACCGTGGGTGACCGGGTGTGGGGGACACTGCCCAGGGGCTCCTTCGGAAGCGCCGCCGAGTTCGTGGCCGTCCGCCCCCGGCAACTCGCCTTCGCCCCGGCGGGGCTCGACCCCGCCCAGGCCGTGACCCTGCTCGCCGGAGGCACGACGTCGATCACCGCCCTGCGCGACAAGGCCCGCCTCAGGGCGGGAGAGCGGCTGCTCGTGCGGGGGGCGAGCGGCGGGGTCGGCAGCGTCGCCGTCCAGCTCGGACGGGCGTACGGAGCGCACGTCACCGCGCTCGCCGGGGCCGGGAACCTCGACTTCGTACGGGACCTCGGCGCCCACGAGGTCTTCGACTACGCGACCACCGGCCCGGCCGACCTCGGCACCTTCGACGTCGTTCTCGACACCGCGATCGGCACCGAGCTCGGCGCCTTCCGCCGCCTCCTGGCGCCGGGAGGGCGGATGGTGTCGATCACCCTCGACTACCGGCACGTGCTCTCGTCCCTGTCGTACGTCCTCGCGTCCGCCGTGTTCGGCCCGCGGCGCGTGCGGTTCTTCAGCGGCAACCCCACCCACCGGCTCTTCGCCGATCTGACCGGGCTGGTGGAGAGCGGGGCACTGCGGCCGGTCGTCGACACGATCCATCCCCTCGCGGACATCGCCAAGGCCCACCGGGCACTGGAGGCCGGCGGCGTACGCGGCAAACACGTCATCCTCATCGATTGACGGAGAGGTACGGAAAGGTACGGGAGGACGCGGAAAGACGCGGAAAGGTCCCGCCGCCCGTACCCGGCGCGGCGGGACCCTCGGGGCCCTCGACGGCGGGATCCTTGGCAGCGGGACCCTCGACGGCGCGGGGTCAGGCGCGGCGCAACCCGACGTACTGGAGCTCGGCGAAGACACCCACCAGGAGAGCCTGGGCCAGGACGAAGGCGACGCCCAGCGGGTTGGGGTCCACCCAGCCGGTGAACAGCAGGAGGACGCTGTCCACCGTCCACAGCGCGTTGAGGGCGATCAGCGCCCGGACGCCTCCCCGGGGCGGGACCGGGCGGGTGGCCAGGTAGACGACGAACGCCGCGACCGGCAGCAACCCGATCCCGGCCCAGCGGACCAGCGGCTCGGGGAGCCCGAACAGCCCCGCGAGCGGGGTCGCCGCGACGGCCAGGACGAGCGCGAACCCTCCGGTGAGGAAGGCGTCCGTCCACAGCACACGGGTCAGCAGGGGGGTACGGCGGGCGGTGGGAGTGGTGGTGCTCATCGGTGTCTCCTTCGCTGAAGGTTCCGGCTTCCGCTTCCGGCTTCACGGAAGCGGAAGCCGGAAGCCGGAAGCGGAAGGTGTCGGGGCTTCCGACTCCCTCAGCACACCGCCTCACCCACTGCCATCTGCAGACATGGCACTGCCATTCACTGCCAGTTCTCCCTGCGAAGATCGTCGGCGACGAGTTTGGCCGCCGCGTTCTGCCAGTTGTAGAGCGTGCGTTCGGGAACCTCGCGGACGAACCAGTCGAACGCCTGCCGCTCGACGGCGGTGAGCCCCCCGCGCCCGGCCCCGCGCCGGTAGGGACGCAGCCCCCGGACGTACGGGAAGTACAGGACGTTGTAGAACCGCCACTCCTCGCTGGTGCCGAACTCCCCGTCACGGGGCTTGAGCCGCTGGATGCTCTCCAGCAGCAGGCGCTTCAACTCGGCCGCCCGCTCCAGCGGGATGTCACCGGTGATCCGCGCCTCGATCACCGGCAGGTTCGCGAGCGGGCTGCCGGCGAGCTTGCCCAGATCGCCGTAACCGGCCAGGGCACGCCGCGTCAGCCGGACGAACTCGGCCTCGTCCGGTGGCGGCGGCCCCTGCTCGCGGCGCGGCAGCGCCTCGGACGTCTCGCGCAGCTCGGCCCGCTCGCGGCGGATCTCCGGATCACCGGGGAAGGCGATCCGGTCCAGCGCCCGGTGCACCGGACCGGCCAGCGTCTGCACGGCGACGGCCACCGCGATCACCCCGAACAGCAGCGCCGAGAGGGCGGGCGTGGACCCGCCGAGCGTGACGGCCAGCGCGACCTGGCCGCCGGACGCCACGGCCACGACGGCCGCCCCCAGCAGGGATCTCAGCATGTCGCGCCAGAGCGCCTCGCCCGCCTGGAACGCGCTGGACATCGCGATCGCCACGCCCAGCAGGACCATGTCCACGTCGACGGCGATGACGGCGAGCAGGCCGGGCGGGCCGAACAGCGGGAACATGAGCAGCGCGGCCCCCTGCAAGAAGAACAGCGTGGCGACCGCCGCCAGCCACCCGGCCCTCGGCGGCCTGGCCCGCACGAGCAGCACCAGCACCCCGGCCAGCGGCCCCAGCAGCAACACCCCGGTCACCACCCGCGCCGCGAGGCTCACCTCCGACACCAGGCCGGACACCAGCAGCCACGCGACCGCCGCGAGCGTGAGCGGGACGAGCCCTCTGGACCAGACCCGGTCCAGCCGTTCGCCGCCGGGGACGAGGGTGAGCACGGCCCCCGTCCAGAGCAGCGCCGGCAGGTGGACCAGCGTGGCCTCGACCGCGTCCAGCACCTCCGCGGCGGGACCCGGTACGGCGGTGAGCATCTGGGCGACCGCCAGGGCGGCACCGTAGACCAGCAGCCCCAGCCCGGCCCGTCGCGGCCCGCGCTCCCGAGGGTCCCGTGCGATCACGTAACACCCGAGCCACCAGGTGAGCCCGAACACGGCCGCGACGGCGAAGAGCATCCCGCCTCCCTTCCCGGCCGCGAGCGTACCGGCCGCGCGCTCCGGCCCTGTCAGCAGGTGAATCGGGAAGCCGTACGGGAGCGGCGACGAGAGAGGGTGATTTCCCTCAAATCCGGACAAATGCCTTTACATTGTAGATCAACGGATTTGAGGGGCAAGACCCGCTCTCACCGGATCCGCGACTCGATGCCGTCCAGCAGGTAGTCCAGCCCCGCGGCGAACACCGGATCCCAGTCGTTGCCGATCGGGGATCCGTGCGCGGCGAGCGTCGGATACAGCTCACGGCGGGTCCGCACGTGCAGGTCGGCGGCCCGCCTCCACTCGGCCTCGCCGTACCCGGCACCGGCGACCTGCATCGTCGCGGAACCGATGACGTAGTTGGCCAGGGCGTACGCGGCGGCGGTCAGGCGGGGGCCGGTGAGACCCGCGCCCGCCAGCACGGCGTGCAGGTGTTCGGTGCGGGCCAGGACGTTGGGACCGAGCAGGGGCCGGTCCAGCACCGTCACCGACCACGGGTGGCGCAGCATGGTGTCACGCCAGCCGGTGATCAGGGCGACGGCGTCGTCGCGCCACGCGCCCCTCCCCCCCGGCGGGACGGGCACCTCGCCGAACACGGCGTCGAGCGCGAGATCCAGCACGTCGTCCTTGGTCTCGACGTGCAGGTAGAGCGTGGTCGCGGCGGTCTCCAGCCGCTCGGCGAGGCGCCGCATGGTCAGCCGGTCGGCCCCCGCCTCGTCCAGCAGCTCCACGGCCGCCGCCACGATCCGCCCGAGGGTGACGACCGGCTCGGCCCGGCCCGCGCGCGGGGGACGCAGCCACACCCCCGGCGCCGCCTCACCGCTCCGGCGCCGCGTTCTCCTGCCCGGCGTAGCGCTCACGATCCTCCGATCCCGTCTCTCCCACTCCGGAGATCCTAATGGCCTGAGAAACGACCCGATCAATGTTCATAGTGTATGACCAATGTTCTAACTGCGGTTTCTCTCCAGCGCGATGGGGACCGCCACCTTCGAGGGGACGCCACCGTGGGACATGTCGAGGCCGACGAGCTGACCTACGTGCTGCCGGACGGGCGGCTGCTGCTCAACGAGGTGTCCTTCCGCGTCGGCGACGGCGTCACCGCGGCGCTGGTCGGCCCCAACGGCGCGGGGAAGACCACCCTGATACGGCTGATCGCCGGTGACCTCTCCCCCTCCTCCGGGCGGATCATCGCGTCCGGCGGGCTCGGGGTGATGCGTCAGTTCATCGGGGGGCTCCGCGGGGGCCTGACGGTCCGCGAGCTGCTGCTGGCGGTCGCCCCGGAACGCGTGCGCGCCGCGACCGCCGAGCTGGAGCGGGCCGAGCGCGCGATGCGGGAACGCGACCTGGAGGGGACCCAGCTCGCCTACGCCCGCGCCCTCGGCGAGTACGCCGACGCCGGCGGCTACGACATCGAGGTCACCTGGAGCGCCTGTACGACCTCCGCCATGGGCGTCGGCTACGAGCAGGTGGCGGACCGCGACGTCGGCACGCTGTCGGGCGGCGAGCAGAAGAGGCTCGCGCTGGAGGCGCTCCTGCGCGGCCCCGACCAGGTCCTGCTGCTCGACGAGCCCGACAACTACCTGGACGTCTCCGGCAAGCAGTGGCTGGAGGAACAGCTGGAGGCCACCCGGAAGACCGTCCTGCTCGTCTCCCACGACCGCCGGCTGATCGCCGACACGGCCACCCGCGTCCTCACCGTGGAGTCACGCGGGGTGTGGACCCACGGCGGGGGCTTCGCCACCTACGCCCAGGCTCGACGCGACCGCAACGAGCGCCTGCACGAGCACCGCCGCCGCTGGGACGAGGAGCACGCCCGGCTCAGGAAACTGGTCCATACCCTGCGCCAGAAGGCGACCAACAACGACTCCGTCGCCTCCGCCTACCGGGCCGCCCAGACCCGGCTGGCCAGGTTCGAGGAGGCGGGCCCGCCCGAGAGCGCGCCCAGGGAACAGAACGTCCGGATGCGGCTGAGCGGCGGCCGTACCGGCAAGCGCGCGCTCATCTGCACCCGCCTGGAGCTGACCGGCCTGACGCGGCCGTTCGACGTCGAGATCCACTACGGGGAGCGGGTGGCGATCCTCGGCCCGAACGGCTCCGGCAAGTCCCACTTCCTGCGGCTGCTGGCCGAATCGGGGAGCGGCGCGCTCCCTCCGGCCTCCGGGTCGCCCGCGCCGGTACGCCACCGGGGCACCGTGGAGCTCGGCGCCAGGGTCGTGCCCGGCCACTTCGTCCAGACGCACGCCCGGCCCGACCTGGCCGGGCGGACTCCCGCCGACATCGTCACGGCCGCCGGGTCGCTGACGCTCAACGACGCCATGGCCTCCCTCGCCCGCTACGAGCTCGCCCCCGCCGGGCGTCAGCCCTTCGAGACCCTCTCGGGCGGCCAGCAGGCACGCCTGCAGATCCTGCTGCTCGAACTGTCGGGAGCCACCCTGCTGCTGCTCGACGAGCCGACCGACAACCTCGACCTGGCCAGCGCGCAGGCACTCCAGGACGGCCTCGCCTCCTTCTCCGGCACCGTCCTCGCCGTCACCCACGACCGGTGGTTCGCCGACGACTTCGACCGGTTCCTGATCTTCGGCGCCGACGGGGAGGTCCAGGAGTCCGGCGAACCCCTCTGGCAGCCGGACCGATCCCGCCGCGCACGGTGACGACCCCAGCCGGAGTCGGCCGGACCGCGACCAAGCCAAACAAAGCCAAACAAAGCCAGACGAAGCCAGACGAAGCCACTGCCGCATACGCGGCGGGCCCGGAAAGGACGGCGGGCCCGGAAACGACGGCGGCGAACGTGTGACCGGTCCCTGCCCCCGGCCCGCCCCGACCGGTCCTGGACGGGCGCGGGCTCGGGGCGGGGGCGGTGTCCGATTCCTGCAAGACGGCCGGGCCAGGCGTCCCGCAGTATGGGACACCATGAGTGACAGCATCTTCGACACCGCTCAAGCCTTCGTCCTCCGCGAGGGGCGCCTGCTCGAACGCCGCCTGTTCGCCACCCTTTTCCAGGCGGCGCCCGCCACCGGGGTGGTGGACGCCCTGCGTGGCTACCGGAACTCGGACGGGGGCTTCGGCCACGGCCTCGAACCCGACAAGCGCTGCCCCGACAGCCTGCCCATCGACGTGGAGGCCGCGTTCCAGACACTGCTCGCGGCCGGCGTGCCGGCGACCGGCCCGCTGGTGCCGGAGGCGTGCGACTGGCTGGCGACGGTCGCCGCGCCCGACGGAGCGGTGCCGCTGTCCCTGCCGGTCATGGAGGCCTACCCGAGGGCCGTGCACTGGTCGGAGTGGACGTACACACCGGGGCTGAACCCGACCGCCGGGCTGGCCGGGCTGCTGCACCGGATGGGCGTGGAGCATCCGTGGCTCACCCGGGCCACCGACTGGTGCTGGTCGGCACTGGAGAAGGGCTTCCCCGACGACGCGCACGCCATGTCCGAGACGCTCGTGTTCCTCGAACACGTCCCGGATCGCGATCGGGCCGAACACCTCGCCGAGCGGGTGGGCGAGTGGCTCCCCCAGCTGCAGTGGTACCGGAGCGACCCCGCCGACCCGGAGTACGGGGTCACCCCCCTGCACCTCGCTCCCCACCCCGACAGCCGCTGGCGCCGGCTGTTCTCCGACGAGGTGATCGAGGGCCACCTCGACCGGCTGGCGGCCGACCAGCAGCCCGACGGAGGATGGGCCATCACCTGGGAGCCTCCCGGCGCGGCCGCCACCCTGGAGTACCGGGGTGTCGAGACCCTGCGGGCCCTCCAGGTGCTCAGCGCCTACCGGAGGGTGCCGTCGAGCTGACGGAAACCGGCCATGGCGCCGCGATAGTCCCGGCAGGCTCGTCTTCCCGATCCGTCGTGACCACGACCGCCGACCGCGGCGCCACGGAAAATCCCGGTGAGCTCGTCCTCCCGATCCGTCGTGACCACGACCATCGACCGCCGCGCCGCGGAGAGTCCCCGGTGAGCTCGTCCCCCCGGTCCGTCGTGACCACGGCCGCCGACCGGGCCGGTGGCGGTCCCCCGCGGACCACCGGGCCGTCGCCGTTCTCCTCACGCTCACCCAGTGCTCCGGGTGGTCACGACGCCCGGCCACCGGGCCGTCCCCGCGACGTCGCCCCCTTGGTGCCGTCATCCGTCCCCGGCCGGGGACGGCACGCGGGCGGAGCACGGCCCGGCGCGATTTGACGGATCGGCGCGACGATGATGGAGTCCCTGCCAGCGTCGCGGTGTACCCGGCAAAGAGATCGCCGAGGACATGGAGGCGTGGAACACGGGACGACCATGGAAACACCCGACGGACGCCTGGTGGCGTTCGGCAACCAGCTGATCGAAGTGCACCTCTGGCTCCGCGAGGAGCTCGCCGCGCTCCGCGAGGGCGTCGACGCCTACCTCGACGGCGGCGTGCGACCCCGCGAGCTGCGGGCCCACTGCCTGACCTTCTGCTCCGCCCTGGACCGGCACCACAACGGCGAGGACGACGGCGCGTTCCCCGCGCTCGCCGCCCGGTTTCCCGAGCTCCGCCCGGTGCTGGAGGAGCTGCGCCGTGACCACCGGCTGGTGGAGGACTCCCTCCGGCGGCTGGAGGCGCTCCTCGGCGACCTGGACCGGGAGATCGACCCCGTCACCGCGCGAAGGGAGATCGACAGCCTCGCCGCGCTGATGGAGACGCACTTCGTCTACGAGGAGAAGCGGATCGTCTCGGCCCTGAACGAGCTGAACACACCGGATATATCGAACATATCGGACTGGAATCGCTCCCGGCCCGATTTCCTGCTCACCGACGACGTGGAGCGCTGATCGGCCCCGGCCCTCCCCGCGGGGCCGCCATGACCGCTCCACGCCCCGGTCCCGCCCGAGGCCGCCCACCTGAAGCACGAAATCACACCCCGAATTCAAGCGATCACACAACGTGATGTACGTTTGTGGTCATGATCGTGTCGATGCGGCGAGTCGCGCAACGTGGAGGCGTCGCCTTCACACTGTGCCTGACCGTGCTCGGCATCGTCGTGCTGATCCATCTGGCGCTGTACGCCGCCGCCCACGCTCATGCGGCGCACCACCACGCGCCCGGCGCGCAGACGGCGATTTCCGCCGGGGGCTCGAACACCGATCCCCCCGCCGCGCTGCCGAGCGAGCACGCACCGTGCCCCCGGCTTCCCGTCGATCACGATCATCGCCTGTGTGGCGCGGCCGCCGGGGCGCAGGTCACCGACATGCGCCCTCTGCTGCAGACCGGCCCCGCCGTCACCGGCCCGATGAGCACCGAGGTGTCCGCGACCCCCTCACCACCGCCCACCCAGCGATCCTCGCGGCCCGCGTGCATGCCGCCGGGGGCCGTGCTCCTCGTCCTCAAATCCGTTTCCCGCATGTAGACCGGCCCACCGGGCCGCTCGGCAACGACTCAAGCTCGACACGATCGGCGTGAGCCGTCACTTCCGCGCGCCCAAAAGCGAGTCGAACACATCGCGACCATGGGAAACGGATCATGACATACACACTTAATTCATCGCAGATCGACACCGCCTCGCTCAGCCGACTGATCACCGGGACCACCTGCCACACTCCCGAGCACGTGGTCGGCAACACGCCGGTGCTCTGGGTTCCCGAGATCACCTCGGGGCGGGGGCACGGATTCTGGGCGAAGCTGGAGAGCGGAAACCCCGGGGGGATCAAGGACCGCTCCGCGCTCTACATCGTCGAGCGGGCGCGCGAGCGCGGCCTGCTGCGACCGGGAGCTCCCATCGTGGAATCCACCAGCGGCACCTTCGGGCTGGGCCTGGCACTGGCCGGCATCGTCCACGGCCACCCGGTGACGCTGGTGACCGACCCGGGCATGGAACCGCTGATGCGCCGGCTGCTGACGGCCTACGGGGCCCGCGTCGTCATCGTCACCGAACCGCACCCGGTGGGCGGCTGGCAGCAGGCCCGCCGGCAGCGCGTACGGGAACTGCTCGCCGAGCAGCCGGACGCCTACTGCCCCGACCAGTACAACAACCCCGACAACGTCGCCGCCTACGCGGGACTCGCCGTGGAGCTGGCCGGCCAGCTCGGGCGGATCGACGTCCTGGTGTGCAGCGTGGGCACCGGCGGCCACAGCGCGGGCGTCTACCGCGAACTCCGGCGCTTCTACCCCGACCTGCGGCTCGTCGGCGTCGACGCGGTCGGCTCGACCATCTTCGGCCAGCCCGCGCGCTCGCGGCTCATGCGCGGCCTGGGCAGCAGCATCCACCCGCGCAACGTGGCGTACGAGGCCTTCGGGGAGGTCCACTGGGTCGCGCCCGCGGAGGCGGTCTGGGCCTGCCGGCGCCTGGCCGCGCTGCGGTACGCCACCGGCGGCTGGAGTGTCGGCGCGGTGGCCCTGGTGGCGTCCTGGCTGGCCCGCGCGCTGCCCGGCCACACCCGGATAGCGGCGATCTTCCCCGACGGCCCGCACCGCTACTTCGACACCGTGTTCAACGACGACTACTGCGCCGAACACGGCCTGCTCGGCGTGCCTCCGGCGACGGACCCCGACGAGATCGCCCATCCGGCCGAGCGCGAGCTGACGCGCTGGACCCGATGCGCGACCGTGCTCGACCCGGCCGCCTTCCCGGGAGACGGCGTCGCGGAGACACCCCGGAGCAGCTCGGATGGCGGCGTCGCGGAGACACCCCGGACCGCCCTGGGGGACGGCGTGGCGGAGACACTCCGGAGCAGCTCGGAAGAAGGCGTCGCGAAAACACCCCAGACCAGCCCTGGGGACGGCGACGCGGCGACGCCCTCGGCCGCCTCGGGAGACGGCGCCCGTACCGGAGCCGCCGCTGTCACCACCACCACCGCCGACGCCCCCGGGGAGACGACGCTCGCCGGTGGCGAGGGGGGCCGGCTGTGAGAGGCACCCTGGCCCTGGCCCGCTCCTTCGACCGGCCGGTGAAACTGCTGCTGGTCAACCAGCTCACCATCAACACCGGCTTCTACATGCTGATGCCCTATCTGGCCGGTCACCTGTCGGGAACGCTCGCGCTGCCGGCCGCACTGGTCGGCCTGGTCCTGGGCATCCGCAACCTCAGCCAGCAGGGCATGTTCCTGGTCGGCGGCACCCTCGCCGACAGGCTCGGCCACAAGCCCGTGATCGTGGCGGGGTGCGGGCTGCGCACGGTCGCGTTCCTGCTGCTGGCCGTGGCCGGTTCCCTGCCCGCACTGGTGATCGCCTCCGCGCTGACCGGTTTCGCCGGCGCGCTGTTCAACCCGGCCGTGCGGGCCTACCTCGCCCGCGAGGCCGGAGCGCGCAAGGTCGAGGCGTTCGCCGTGTTCAACGCCTTCTCCCAGGTGGGCATCCTGGTCGGGCCGCTCATCGGCCTGCTGCTCAACGCGGTGGCCTTCAGGCTCGTCTGCCTGGTCGCGGGGGTGATGTTCGCGGTCCTGACGGTCGCCCAGATGCGGGCCCTGCCCGGAAAGACCGTTCCGGAAGCCGGAGGGGACGGGGCGGACGGGGACGGGCGGGGCGTGCTGCCCGCCTGGCGCGGGGTGGCGGGCGACCGGCCGTTCCTGCTGTTCTCGCTGGCCATGGCCGGTTCCTACGTGCTGAACTTCCAGGTCTACCTGGGGCTGCCGCTGGAGATCCGCCGGGTGACGGGCGACGAGCTGGGGATCACCCTCGTGTTCGCCGTCTCCGCGGTGATGACCATCGCCGGTCAGGCCCGGCTGACGGCGTGGGCGACCCGGCGGTGGCGACCGCCGCAGGCCATCGCGCGGGGCCTGGTCGTGATGGGGTTCGCCTTCACCCCACTGGCCCTCGCCGCCCCCTGGGCGGGCACCGCCGTCGTACCGTCCGGGGGTGTCGCCCGGATGCTCGCGCTGGTCCCCGTCCTGGGGGCGGCGGTGCTGCTCAGCCTGGCCACCATGATCATCTATCCGTTCGAGATGGCGACCATCGCCACCTTCGGCGGCCGGCACATGGTGGGCACCTACTACGGGCTCTACAGCACCCTGGCCGGAGTCGGCATCGCCGTGGGCAACCTGCTCACCGGGTGGTCCCTGGATCTGGGCGCGCGGGCCGGCCTGCCGGCCCTGCCGTGGCTGGCCCTGGCGCTGATCGGCCTCGGCTGTGCCGCCGCCGTCGCCGCCCTGGATCGATCGGGACGCCTGGCGCCCTCACCGGAGGGCACCCGGGCGACGGCGTAGTACCCGCACGGGACTTTCCCCGGCCACGGCTCGACCGGAAACCCCGGTGAGGCCCTGAGCGCGGCGAAAGACCCACACGAGCGTGTCGCGGGTCCGCCCGGTGGTGGGCCCGCGACATGGGGCACCCATGATCGCGACAGGGTGCCGCGAACCGGCGGGAACCGGTCTTCCCGGTTCATGCCATCGCCCCCGGCCCGCCCGCTCTTCCCCGCTCATGACGTGGCCCCGGCCCGCCCGCGTTCAGCGGCGCTTCCGTGACGCCAGCTCGCGTACGGCCACGGCGAGCAGGTCGACCTGGTCCCGGGAGGTGAACAGTGCCGGTGTCACCCGGACGCAGTCGCCTCGCACCGGCCCGCCGCGGCGCACCGTGAAGATCCGGTGCCTGTCCATCAGGTCCTTGGCGATCGCGACGTTGTCGGCCTCCGACGTGCGGCCGGTGATCCGGAAGGCGGTCATGGCCCCGTACATGGCGGGGTCCTCGGGGGTGAGGATCTCCAGGTTCGGGAGGTCGATCACCTGGTGCACCCAGCGGTCGCGCAGGAAACGCAGCCGCGCCTGCTTGACCGCGGCGCCCAGGGCGTCGTGGAAGTCCAGGGCGGTGCCGACGGTGAGGATCGAGGCGACGTCCATGGTGCCGGAGTGGACCCGCGAGCGGATGTCACCGCCGGGGTAGGTCTCGTCGGCGAAGGCGGGATCGATGTCGGCGAGGCGCTCCTTGCGAATGTGGAGAAACCCCGAGCCCAGCGGCGCCCCCATCCACTTGTGCAGCGAGAACACGGCGAAATCCGCCGCGAGGTCATCGGCGGTGAAGTCGAGTTGCCCCCAGGAGTGGGCCGCGTCGACGATCACGTCGACACCGTGGTCGCGGGCCATCGTGACGATCTCCGCCACCGGCAGGACGAGTCCGGTGCGGTTGTTCATGTGGCTCAGCAACAGCAGCCTGACCTTCGGATGGTCGCGGAGCGCCCGAGCGTAGGTGTCCAGTGCGATCCGGCGGGTCACCGGCTCGGGGATGGCCATCCGCTCGACGCTCACCCCACGCCGATCGCGCAGCCAGTTCATCGCGTACCGCGCGCTGTGGTAGTCGAGGTCGGCGTACATCACCGCATCGCCCGGCCGCAGCCGGTTGTAGCCGCCGATCAGGTTCTGCAGGGCCTCGGTGCCGCCACGGGTCAGGGCGATCTCCTCATGGGAGACGCCCAGGACGGTCGCGACGCGCTTCCTGACCTGGTCGGCCCGATCGGCGTAGGAGGTGCGCAGCAGGTGTGAGTTCAGCTCGTTCAGCTGGTCCACGTTGCGGTGATACGCCTGGCGCACCGGCTCGGGCATGATCCCGTAGTAGCCGTTCTCCAGGTTGACGAAATCCGCGCTGACCCGGTACTGCCGCGCGACGGTGCCCCAGAAGTCCTCGTCCCCGGCCAGCCGGTCGGCGGGAACACCGGCCGGAACGGCCGGCAGCGCGGGTGGCGGCTGTGGCGGCCGCGGTGACCGCGACCGCGGCCGCACGAGCGGTGGCGGTCCCGCGAGGGAGGCGGCGAACGCACCGAGCCCGGCAACCGCGTGACGCCTGGATATGGTCATCGATCCATCCCCCCGCAGACGGCCCGGCCCCCCGCGGGCCGAGCCACGGCGGTCACCGCGCTCGCGTTTCACCACCGGCTTCCAGTGTGCGGCGACCCGACCTCCCGCCCCGGCATCCATGATGTGCGGGCGTGGCGCGGCCCACCTCGGCCGTGGGGGTACGCGCCCTGTCCCTCCCGCGGTGAAAACCGGTGGCAGGGCGGCCGGGGACGGTGCCAGAGTTCCCGGGTGACCGTACCTCGCGTTGACCTGCTGATCCGGCAACTCGACATCGCATGGGCGCTGTTCGAGTACCACCTGAAGGACCTCGACGACCCGGCCTGCCTCTGGGAGCCCGCGGCGGGCTGCTGGGGCGTCCGGCCGGACGGTCGGGGCCGCTGGGTGGCCGACTGGGAGGTGCCGGAGCCGGATCCCGCGCCGGTCGTCTCGATCGGGTGGCTGACCTGGCACATCGGCTTCTGGTGGACGACCACCCTCGGGCACTGCTTCGGGTCGGGGGCACCCCCGCGCGAGGAGATCACCTGGCCGGGCACCGCCGAGGCCACGGCCGGCTGGCTGCGCGGACTGAGGGACGACTGGCGGGCGGCCCTGCTGCCGCTCACCGACGCCGACCTCGACTCCATGGAGAGGACCGCCGGGCTGCCGTGGGGGCAGGGGCAGACGCTGGTGGACATAGCGGGCTGGGTCACCGTCGAGCTGACCAAGAACGTCTCCGAGATCGGCCTCGTCCGTCACCTCCACGAGGCGCGAAGGCGTGAGCCCGGCGATCTCCAGGTGTGACCACGCGGCACGACGCGTCCTGTCCTCGGCCGCGTCTCGGGGGTCAGGCGTGGTGACGCACCGGAGTGCCGACCGTCTCTTCGCACGATCGGGCAGAGGGCGCGATCTCCGCAGTCCTGGCCGCCCTGATCGTCATGAGGATCACCCGACTCCAGAAGAACCGGCAACCGTCGTTCCCCGCGCGGATGGCCTGAGCGGCTCCCCACAGCGAGTCCGCGGGCACGGGCGCGGCGGCCGCGTCAGTGCCGGCGTCGGCGTCGGCGCGGACGGCTTCGCGGGGGGTGACCGGGAGGCGGCCGTCCACGCCCGCGCCGTTGGGCAGCTCGACGATGTCGTTCCCGGGGAAGACCGGACCGGCTCCCGGATTGACCGGCTCGCCGGGTCGCACCGCCGCGGTCACGGCACAGGGTACGGCGACGGCGCCCATCGTGATCAGCGTCACGAGGATCCCGGTCAGCCCCGAACGGGCCATCTTCCGCGCCACCCCGCGAGATCGATTGGCATATATCATAATATTGTTCTTTTCTTTTGGTATTGTGCCACCCAGACGCATTGAGATGATGCGTCACACCTTTCGACATTATCAATCAGCAGCACAGCACCCGTCGCATGGCATACCGGAAGATCCCAGTGAAGCAAATTTATCAGTCATGAATATGCGCCAAGCAGATATAGCCTGATGTTCATTGATGAAGGCGACATCTGATGCGTTCCCCGGCGGCGCACTCCTCGCACCCGCCACGGGAGACCCGCCCCTGGGGCACGGGACGCGCGGGGATCGGCGCGCCGCGCGGTCTCCTCAACGCTTGAAGATCAACCGCCACGGCATCAGGGCCGACTCCAGCTGCACCCGAAGGCTCATCTTCGAGCTGCCCGCCCGGCGGTCGGAGAAATGGATCGGGATCTCGACGATCGTCATCCCCGCCCTGATCGCCCGATAGTGCATCTCCACCTGGAAGCTGTAGCCCCCCGAGGAGATCGCGCCGAGGTCCAGAGCGGCGAGGCTCTCCGCCCGCCAGATCTTGAACCCGGCGGTCACGTCCCGCAACCCGACGCGCAGGATGGTACGGACGTAGAGGTTCGCCCACCTCGACAGGGCCCGCCGCCGCAGGCTCCACTCGGCGGCCAGCGTCCCGCCCGGCACGTACCGGCTGCCGATCACGCACGCCGCCCCCGTCGCCAGCACGGTGTCGAGCAGGCGCGGCACGGCGTCGACGGGATGCGAGAAGTCGGCGTCCATCTGCACCACGAACTCCGCCCCGGCCGAGAGGGCGGTCTTCATGCCGTCGACGTAGGCGCGCCCCAGCCCTTCCCTCACCTGCCGGTGCACCACGCCGACCCGGCCGGGATGCGCGGCGGCCAGCGTGTCGGCCACCTTCCCGGTGCCGTCAGGGGAACCGTCGTCGACGACCAGGACGCGCAGGTCGTCCAGCGGCAACGCGAGCAGCGCCTCCGCGATGAGCGGAAGGTTGTCCACCTCGTTGAACGTTGGGATCACGACGGTGACGGTGGCCATGTTCGGGGTCAGGGCCTTCCGGGCTCGATGGTCGGATGCTCTCGCCACGGAACGGCACGGCGTTCCCGTCCGGTGGTCTCCGACACCGGACGTGGCAAAAGATCATCCCATGCTAGCGGCCGACGGGCCGGCCGCGCGGTCGGCCCGGAAATGGAGGGCGCAGGTACGGTACGGCGCACCACGGACGGTACGGCGCATCACGAATGGCGCGGACGGCGCGGACGGCGCGGACGGAAAAATCCGTTGCGCAGGTATCAGGGTGACGTATCCTAAAGAATCGTCCATTATTCATGGAACCGGGCAGTGACCGATATCGCAAGGACATTATGCGGGCACAATCCGTATCGGCCTATCAATCCGTGGAAATCAGCTGCGACGAGTCCGGCTCGGAGGGCGAGAAACTCATCGGCGGAAACACCGATGTTTTCACCCACGCCAGCCTGTGCCTGGACGTCGAATCGGCGGCGAGCTGTATTCGGGGAATACGGGACAGGGCCCCCTCTCCGGCGGTGGAGTACAAGGCGAACGTCCTGCTTCGCGAGAAGAACAGGCCCGCCCTCACGTGGCTGCTCGGGCCGTCGGGGCCGATCCACGGGAAAGCCCATGTGCATCTGACCGACAAGACATTCCTCGTCATCGGCAGGCTCACCGGGCTGCTCGCCGGGGAGAGCGGCCCGGAGACCATCGCCGAGACCACTGCGGAGACCGCCCACGCGCCGGACATGGGTCTGCGGCGGGACCTGCGGCAGGACCGGCGGGATCGGCAGATCGGCGCCATGGCCGCCACCCTGTACCGCGAGGGCCTGCGCACGTTCGGGCACGAACGGTGGCGGGCCTTCCTGGAGTCGTCCAACGACCTGATGCGCACCGGGAACGGCCGGAGCACGGGAAACGGCCAGGGCGCCGGGAACGGCCAGGGAACGGGAAACGGCCGGGACACCGGGAGCGGGCAGGGCACAGAGAACGGCCGGGAGGCGGGAAACGGCCACGGCACAGAGAACGGCCGTGACTCCGAGAGCAACCGGGACACCGGGAGCGGCCGGAGCGCGGAGGCGTCCGCCGACACGTTCTTCGACATGGTCGAGGGCCTGCGCCTCGCCGGCGCGGGGAGCGAGGTCGGCGAGATCATGGAACTGTTCCGGCGGGCCAGACCCCGGGTGGACTCCTTCCTGGCACGGCTTCTCGACGACCCGCGGACGGTCCCGTCGCTGGATCCCCTGATCCCGGCCATCGTCCGGGCCGTCGCCTACTGGGGCGGGGGCACGAGGCCCGTCTCGATCGTCCATGACCGCCAGACCACGCTGACGGAGGAGCGCGTCGCCCGGATCAGGGAGATGCTGGGCGAGCCACGGCCCGACGGGCTCCCCTGGTCGCCGACGGCCCGGCTGTCCGGCCTGAGGTTCGTCGCCTCGTACGCGGACGCGCGGATCCAGGTCGCCGACCTCCTCGCCGGAGCGGCGAGGAAGATAGCGTCGGACGAGCTCAACGGCCGGGGCGACGCGGAGCTCACCGCCCTGCTGCGACCGTACGTGGACGCGTCCTCGATCTGGGGGGACGACCGGAGCTGGTCCCTGCTGGAGTCCGCGTCCGGCATCCGGCCATGAGGACGTCCCGCCGGAAAGGGTCCGGTCGTTCCGCCGGGGACGTGGAGCCGACGCCCCCGGCGGAACGACCGGACCCGCGCCCGCTCACCTGTCGTACGGTGCGGGCACGGGTCCGGTGTGCGGTGTGATCAGGTCTGCAGCTGGGTGCAGACGGACTTCACCTCGGTGTAGGCGTCGAGGGCCTGGTGGCCCATCTCGCGGCCCCAGCCCGACTGCTTGTAGCCGCCGAAGGGCAGGGCGGCGTCGAAGACGTTGTAGCAGTTGATCCAGACGGTGCCCGCGCGGATCTTGCCGGCGAGGGCGTGCGCCTTGGAGATGTCGCGGGTCCAGATGCCGGCCCCCAGCCCGTAGTCGGTGGCGTTGGCCTCCGCCGCGATCTCGTCCAGGTCGGAGAAGGGTGAGGCGACCACCACCGGCCCGAAGATCTCCTCGCGGACGACCTTCATCTCCGGGCGTACGTCGGTGAGCACGGTGGGCTGGACGAAGTAGCCCCGATCTCCGTACCGGCTACCGCCGGCCAGTGTCTGGACACCGTCCTCGCGTCCCGAGTCCAGGTAGCCGGTAACCCGGCGCAGTTGCTCGTCGGAGACGAGGGGGCCCATCTGCGTGTCGGGCTCCATGCCCGGACCGAGCCTGATGCCCCGGGCGATCTCGGCGACGCCTTCCACCACCTGGTCGAACCGGTCACGCTGGACGAACAGCCGGGATCCGGCCACGCAGCACTGGCCGTGGTTGAAGAAGATCGCGTTCGCCGCGCCCTGGATGGCGATGTCGGGGTCGGCGTCGTCGAAGACGATGTTGGGGCTCTTGCCGCCGAGTTCCAGGGTGACCTTCTTCAGGTTGCCCGCCGCGGCGTGCACGATCAGCTTGCCGACCTCGGTCGAGCCGGTGAAGGCGATCTTGTCCACGCCGTCGTGCGCGGCGAGCGCCGCGCCGGCGGTCTCGCCGTACCCGGGCAGGACGTTGACCACGCCGTCGGGCATCCCGGCCTCGGCGATCAGCTCCGCCAGCCGCAGGGCGGACAGCGGGGTCTGCTCGGCGGGCTTGAGGATCACGACGTTCCCGGTCGCCAGCGCGGGCCCGAGTTTCCAGGCCGCCATCAGCAGCGGGAAGTTCCAAGGGATGATCTGGCCGACCACGCCGACCGGCTCGCGCAGGGTGTAGGCGTGGAACGCGGCGCCCGGCATGTACGGCACCGACAGCGCGATCGTGTTGCCCTCGATCTTGGTCGCCCAGCCCGCCATGTAGTGGAACAGGTCGGCCGCGAGCGGAACGTCCGCGGCCCGCGCCACGGCCACCGGCTTGCCGTTGTCCAGCGATTCGAGCTGGGCCAGTTCCTCGACGTGCTCCAGGATCAGGTCACCGATCCTCCAGATGATCCGGCCCCGCTCCGAGGCGGTCATCCGTGACCAGGGTCCCTGCTCGAAGGCCTTGCGAGCGGCGCGCACCGCCCGCTCGACGTCCTCGGCGTCGGCTTCGGCGACGTGCGCCAGGGTCTGTCCGGTAGCGGGGTTGGGGGTCGCGAAGGTCCTGCCGGACGCCGCGTCCACCCACTGTCCGTCGATGAACAACTTGTGGGGGGTGGTGATGAAGTCCTCGACGCTCTTTTCCAGGGTTACCGTCATCAGCGTCGGCTCCCTTCCTGTTCAGAGACGCTGTGCCGGACCGCGCGCCCGCCCGCACCGCGAAACCGTCCGGGGTGCGTGAACGCTCGGCCCGATGAACAATTCCTGTCAATCAGACTACGGACGAAGTGAGAGCACAAGGACTCCCGTCTCCGCCCGGCCTCGGTCGCGTGGAACCACCCGCGCCGTCGTCACCCACCGGCTGCCCACACCTCTCCTCGTTGCTCCTCCCCGGACGGTAAGGCGGTGAAGCGGTAAGAGGACCGGACCCGAACGGGAACCCGGGTCACGTCCGGATACGGCCCGGACGGCCGGGGGCCGGGGGGGCGACGCGGACGGCAGGGGGTCCGGGGGGCGACGTGGTCATCGGCCGGACTCCCGTGCGGCTCGCGCCCACCGCTCGCGACGGATCCCGGGATCGACCAGAACGCAGTCGCCGCACATGCCTCCGCCGGGCAGGCGGTAGTACAGGCAGCAACTGCGCCGGGCGAAGAGAGGATGGCCTGGGACGGGTTCGGCCAGTTCGCCGGTGCCGCGCAGCAGGCCCGTGCCCAGCAGTTCGCGGCCCAGCGCCACGGCCTTGGCGGCGAGCCCGGGGCGGTGGCGGCCCAGTTCGAGGAGGGTGCCCACCAGGGCGGAGGCCGCGTTGCCCCACAGCAGGCCGGGAGCCGTCGGCACGACCCGCCGGACCGTCTCGGCGAGCGGCTCCAGCAGCCCGGTCACCACGGTGCGGTACAGCGGCCCGGTGATCCGCGCGGGGTCGCGGACCTCCCACCCTTCCAGGTGGGCGGCCCGCAGCGGCAGCGGGCCACCGGCCGCCGCCCGCCAGTACACGTGCCGGGGAGCCAGGTCGATGAGCAGGTCGTGGGCGACCGCGGCGCCGAGCGACGGCGACCAGAAACGGGCGGCCAGCCCCTGGAAGAGGATGGAGGCGGCCACCCGGGTCTCCACGGTGCCGAGCCGTCCGGCCATGTCCGCGACCCGGGCCCGCACGGTGGCGGGATCGGCGAGCAGGCCGGTGAGCGGCCGCCAGCCGGGCTCACCGGGAACCGGTCCGAGGTCCAGTCCGAAGTAGCCCCCGGCGGCGGAGACGTCCGCGACCGCCGCGGCGACCGTGGCCGGGGAGGCGGGAAACGATCCCGGCGCTCCTGACCGGACGGACGGCACGGCGACCACGTCCTTTCTGGGGGAGCCCGGCGAGACCCGGGACGGCTCAGGACCAATGCTCATGAGCTCAAGACTCGCGCGTCCAGGCCCGCAGGCCCAGAACTCACGCCCCCGAAACCCATGCACCGGAAACCCACAAACCCACGCCCCGCGAACCCAAAACCCGTGCACCCGAAACCCGCGAACCGCGAATCCAAGACCCGCGGACCCGAGACCCGCGAACCAGAGGGGAGCGCCGGAAGGACTCGGGAAGAGTCACCCCCATACTCACACACCCCCGGCTCCCCCTCACTCGTCCCGGAGTTCCTCCGGCCGCAGCGCCCGGCGCAGGATCGGCCGGGCGGCCCGTGCCACCAGCATCGCGGCCAGCACCCCGATCCCCACCATGAGCACCGCCCGGACGGCGGCGGCGGCGAACGCCTCCGGCACCTCGCGGTAGATGTCCCACAGCGACAGAACGACCACTCCCACCCCCGCGACGGCGGCCACGACGCACACCGGCGGCGCCGCGATGAGCGCCTGCCGGGTGAGGACCCGGCCCAGCGCGGGACCGGGCGCGCCCGAGGCGGCCAGGGTCGCGAACGAGCGCCGGTGGTCCAGCAGGGCCTCCGCCTGGTGCACCACGAGGGCGGCGGCCGAGGTGACCAGCGCGACCAGCAGGGCGAGGTCCACGAGCAGATAGGCCACGGTCTCGGAGGAATCGAAGCCGCCCCGGAAAAGAACGAACCCCTGCTGGGCGCCGACCGCGGCGCCGAAGAACACGGTCAGCCCCACCACCGACAGCGCGCGGGCCCACCCCCGGGGATCGGCCCCGACCATCCGGGCCGCCAGCAGGGTCTCCGCCGCCCCGGTCCGGTCACCGACCCACCGGGCGACCGCCCTGACCAGCCACGCGGCCCCGAGGACCAGGCCGAACAGCAGGAGCACCATGCCGGTCGTCATGGACAGCACCGCGGCGTACGGCCCGCCGGGGAACTTCCCCTTGCCGACGAACCCGGCGACGAACAGCCCGACACCCACCGCGACCAGCTTCAGGTCGCGCACCCGGGGACCGGCCGGGGATGTCCGCCGGACCACGCCCAGGGGTGAGGTCACCACGTGCCGCCCCGCCTTCAGCCCGGACAGCGTCCCGGCGAGCGTCACCGCGGCGAGGATCGCCACGATCTGCGCCGCGGGGACCAGGGGCACCGCACCCTCCAGCGCCCCGGCCAGCGCCAGGTTCGCCACCAGGTACAACGCGACACCGCACACCCCGCCCAGCAGGGTCCGCCACCCGCTCTCGTACGCCCCGAGCAGGCGCACCTCGCGCGGTGTGGCCCCGGCCAGCCGGAGCGCGGCCAGCCGCCGCTCCCGCGTCGCGGTGGCCAGGCGGCTCACCTGGTAGACGAAGGCCATGGTGGGCACGACCAGCAGGGCCAGCGCCAGCGCGGTGATCAGCCGCGCGTCCCGGCCGGAGAAGAAGCCCAGATACTCGATCCGCGTCTCGGTGAGGAAGCCCTCGGGGTGGCGCGAGACGCGGAGCCCGAACGCCAGGAGGTTCGCCGCCACGCACAGCAGGAAGGTCGCGAGCGCCGCCCCCGCGGTCATGAGGTGCCCCCGTACCCGCTGGCGCCGCGATCCGCCCCTGGCGAGCATCAACGTCACGGCGATCACACGGTCACCCCGGCAAGCCTGCCGTCGCGCAGCGCGATCTCCCGGCCGGCGTAGGCGGCCACCCGGTTGTCGTGGGTGACGATCACCAGCGTGGTGCCGTCCGCGCGGGCCGTGCCGACGAGTTCGTCCATCACCCGCTCACCGGCCAGCGAGTCGAGCGCGCCGGTCGGCTCGTCGGCGAAGACCACCCGAGGGCCGGTGACCAGGGCGCGGGCCACGGCGACCCGCTGCAACTGGCCGCCGGACAGCTCGCCGGGCCGCCGGGCCGCGCAGCCGGCCACGTCCAGCCTCTCCAGCCGGGACCGGGCGGCCAGCAGCGACTCCTGGCGCCCGTGCCGGTTGAACAGCAGCGGCAGCGCCACGTTCTCCTCGGCGGTCAGCTCGGGGACCAGCCCGCCCGACTGGAAGACGACACCGAAGCTCTGCCTGCGCAGCATCGTGCGCTCGGCCTCGTCGAGGGTGTCGACGCGCCGCCCGTCGAAGTGGACCTCCCCCGCCTCGGGGCGAATGATCCCGGCCAGGCAGTGCAACAACGTCGATTTGCCAGAACCACTCGGCCCGGTGATCGCGACGATCTCCCCGTCGCCGATCTCCGCGGACACACCGTCCAGCGCGACGGTCCCGGCGAAGGTCTTGCGCAACGCACGTGCCTCAAGCATCCATCTCCTCCTTCAGATCCGCGAGTCGTTCCATGGCCGTCTCGATCCAGCGCAGGTCGGCGTCGAGGTGCTGGAGCGCGTAGTCGGCGGCGAGCACCTGCGCGGGGGACCCCGAGGCCCGCTCCGCGGTGAGCTCGCGCATCCGCGCCAGATGGGCGGCGCGCTGCCTGACCAGGTAGCCGTCGGCGGCGCCCCCGGCGACGATCGCCACCACCACGCGCGAGACGAGCGCGCTGGAGACGTGCGGCGCGGGTGTCTCCACCTGTTCCAGCCATCGGGCCAGCTCGGCCAGCCCCTCCTCGGTGATCGCGTACACCGTGCGCTCGGGGCCGCTCTCCCGCACGGTCTCCGCCACCTCGGCGAAACCGTCCCGTTGCAGGCGCTGCAACGTCGCGTAGACCTGTCCGTACGCGAGCGGCCTGGCGCCCGGCAGGCGCTGGTCGTGCTCGCGTTTGAGCTCGTAGCCGTGCTTGGGCCGCTCGGCGAGCAGCCCGAGCATGACGTGTCCGGTAGACATGATCGCGACTATACATTCAATGAATACATCAGGTGAATAGTTGGGCGCCGATCACCCGGCACCGCGGGCGGCGGTCGAGCACCGGGACCGAGTCCGTCCCCGCGCGATCGACGCGTTGCCTCGGCGCGTCCCTGGCGCTACGGTTGATCTCGTGACTGCCGGGTCGGCCTTGGGCCAACAGCGAGTAGGGCACCCGGCCGAGGCGTGAGCCCCGGGCGGGCCAGAGGCCCACCCCTTCTTTCCTTCCGCGCGTTCAGCGTGACTCCCCCGTGGTCCCCACCTCGCGGTCTCCGCGTCCCAGGTGGCGACCGCGTCCCGCGTGATCCCCACGTGCTCTCACGGTGCCGGTCGTCGTAGGCCGTCGCCGATCTGGCGCCATCCGCGAACCGGCCCCGGCGGTGCACCGCCGGCCCGGCCGCTCGTCCGGCGCGCCCTCCCTCGTTTCCCGCACCACGGTCGCCCCGTGGTGATTTCACGCCGCCCGCCGGGCGGTCCTTCGTCATGCCCGCGAACAGCTCGCGGGACCATCGATCCCGGAGAAGAGAACAGAGAATGCCGATCGAATTCAACCAGCAGGTCATCGAGGAGTTCCGCGCCAACGGCGGGAAGGTCGGTGGCCCCTTCGAGGGCGCCCGGCTGCTCCTGCTCACCACCGTCGGAGCGCGATCCGGCGTCCGGCACACGACCCCGCTCGGCTACCTTCCCGACGGCGGCGAACGGATCCTGGTCATCGCCTCGGCCGGCGGCGCGCCGAACCACCCGGCCTGGTACCACAACCTGGTGGCCAACCCTCTCGTCACGGTCGAGGACGGCATCTTCACCTACGAGGCGCGGGCCGTCGTCCTGGAGGGCGCCGAACGCGACCGCGTCTTCGCCCGCGCGGTCGAGGCCGACCCCGGGTGGGCCGACTACCAGGCCAGGACGACGCGCGTCATCCCCGTGGTCGCCCTCGCCGGGGGCGGGCCGCCGAAGGCGTCGTCGGCGAGCGAGACCCTCAAGCGGGTCCACGACATGTTCCGGCGGGAACTCGCCCTGATCCGCAAGGAGGTCACCGAGTCGGGTCCCGGGCTGGGCGCCCAGCTGCGGGTGAACTGCCTCACCCTCTGCCAGGGGCTGCACAACCACCACACCGGCGAGGACATCGCGATGTTCCCCTTCCTCGCCGGGCGCTATCCCGAACTCGCCCCCACCCTGGAGCGCCTGGGCCGGGAACACGAGAAGATCGCGGCTCTCGTCGGGGAGCTGCGGGAGGTCCTCTCCACCGAGCGCGCGGACCCCCTGCTGGTGCTCCCCGAGGTCGAACGGCTCACGGACGAGCTCGAAAGGCACCTGACCTACGAGGAGCAGCAGCTGATCCCGATCCTCGACACCTGATCCTCGCCTTCCCGGCCGGGGATGCCCCAAGGATCCGGGGAGGCCAAGGATGCCGGGGGGTGAGGTCCACGTGCGCCCCGGACCCGCCCCCGGCGGACAGCCGGCCGCGGGGCCGGGGTGGGACCGCGCGTGGCTCGTTCACGACGAACTACGATTGGTGCCGAATACGCGCGCCCTGTCCGCCGCATGTCACCCTTCGCCGACGACGACCACCGCCGGCGTGACCGTGACACAACCATGACACGGCGAGGACGAGACGGGCACACGGCCGGCCGACAGTGGACGGGGTTGACCGGCGGACGAGTTATGGGCGAGTGACGGGGGCGTGCTGTGAAACCCGGGGGCGTGTCGCGAGTGTTGTTGATCGAGGATGACCCGGCCGTACGGGAGGGTCTCGAGCTGGCCCTGACCCTGCACGGGTACCGGGTGCGCGCGGTGGAGTCCGGCGAGCAGGGGCTGGACCGGCTGCGTACGGACCTTCCCGACGTCGTCGTGCTCGATCTGATGTTGCCCGGCATGGACGGGTTCGAGGTCTGCCGCCGCATCCGGGCCGCCGGACAGTTGCCGATCATCATGCTGACCGCGCGCGGCGACGACATGGACGTGGTGGCCGGGCTGGAGGCGGGCGCCGACGACTACGTGGTCAAGCCGGTGCAGCCCAGGGTGCTCGAGGCGCGCATCGGCGCCGTGCTCCGGCGGATCGGCCGGGACCAGGCGGAGCTGGAGCGGCACGGGGACCTGACCATCGACCGGGCCGGGATCGTGGTCGCCAAGCGCGGCGTGCCGCTGGACCTCGCCCCGACCGAGCTGCGCCTGCTGCTCGAACTCTCCGGCACGCCGGGCCGGGTGCACAGCCGCCAGCAGCTGCTGGAGTCGGTGTGGGAGCACGGGTACTTCGGCGACTCGCGCCTGGTGGACGCGTGCGTGCAGCGGTTGCGCGCGAAGATCGAGGACGACTCGGCCGCGCCCGTCTACGTGCAGACGGTGCGTGGGTTCGGGTACCGGTTCGGGCCGGTGTGAGCCGCCGGTGACGCCTCGGCCCGGCCTGGGGCTGCGAGCCCGGCTGTTGTTCGCCTTCGCACTGCTGTGCGTGGTCACCGCGGCGGCGGTGGCCGGCGGGACCTACGTCGAGGCCCGCAACGCCATCCTGCAGAGGACCCAGGACGCCGCGGTGCAGGCGATGACCGGCCGCCTGCAGGCGCTCTACCCGTTGCGGAGCACGACGCCGAGCCCGGCCGAGCTCGGCGAGATCGCCGAGGCCGCGGCCGACCAGAACAGCTTCGCCGTCGCCGTCCACGGCGAGACGCACTCGCCGCTCCCCCCGTCCCCGCCCCCGGCGCCGGGGGCCTTGAGGCAGGACGGGAGCGCCCGGATCCTGGACCTCGGGGTGATCTCACCGCAGCTGCGGCGGGCGGTGGCCGGTGGCGACGTCGCGTGGCAGCGCGTGGTCTGGGAGAACGCGCCCATCCTGATCGTCGGCATGCCGCTGCTGATCATCGAGGGGGACCGGACGACGCGGGTGTCCGGCATCGAGGTCTACAGCGCGCGCAGCCTGCTTCCCGAGGAGCGCAGCGTCGACGCGCTCGCCGCGCGCGCCTGGCTCATCGGCGGGGCGGCCCTGGCGTTCGCGGTCGTCCTGGCGTTGCTGGCCACCCGTGGCGTGCTGGGCCCGGTGCGCGAGCTCGGCCGGGCGGCCCGCCTGCTGGGCGAGGGCGAGATGCGGACCAGGATCGCGGTGCGCGGCTCCGACGAGCTGGCCGACGTGGCGCGTACGTTCAACAACACCGCCGCGGAGCTGGAACGGCTCGTCGGGCAGCTGCGCGAGATGGAGGCCGACGCCCGCCGGTTCGTGGCCGACGTGTCCCACGAGTTACGCACCCCGCTGGCCGCGCTCACCGCGGTCGCCGGCGTCCTGGAGGAGGAGGCGGACCGGCTGCCCGAGCCCGCCGACAGGGCCGCCAGGCTGGTCGGCCAGGAGACGCTCAACCTCACCGCCCTGGTGAACGACCTCATCGAGATCAGCAGGTTCGACTCCGGCGTCGCGGCCCTCGCGCCGAACGAGGTCGACATGGCCGAGCTGGTGCGCGCGACCTTGCGCGTCCGGGGCTGGACGGAGCGGGTGGACACCGAGGTGCCGCCCGGGGTGACGGCACGGCTGGACCCGCGCCGGGTGGACGTCATCCTCGCGAACCTGGTCGGCAACGCCCTGCGGCACGGCGAGCCACCGGTGTCGGTACGGCTTCGCGCCGACCCGCACCGGATCACTCTTGAGGTCCGCGACCACGGACCGGGGCTGGACGAGGCGGTGCTGCCGCACGTGTTCGACCGGTTCTACAAGGCCAGCGCGGCCAGGGCCAGGTCCGAGGGCAGCGGCCTGGGCCTGGCCATCGCGCGGGAGAACGCGCGTCTGCACCGAGGCGACCTCACCGTCGCCAACGCCCCGGACGGCGGCGCCGTCTTCACGCTGCGCCTGCCGCGCCGGGCGCCCGATCCGGACGGAGGCCCCGGATGAGGACCGGACTCGCCCGCCGCGTGCTCGCCGCGGGCCTCGTATCGCTCGTCGCCGTGGCCGGCTGCGGCGTGCGACCCAGCGACGTCATCCTCGCCGGCCCCCCGCCGAGCGGACGTGTCGCACCGTCCACGACGATCACCCTCTATCTGGTGAGGAACGGCCGGCTCAGCGCGGTGACCCGGCCCGGTGCTCCTCCGCTGCTCCCGGCGGACACGCTCGCGCTGCTGGCGGCCGGACCCACCGCGGCGGAACGGGCGCGCGGACTCACCACCGACGTCCCGTCCGGAGCCGGCCCGTTCTCGGTGACCGCCGAGCAGACCGGCCACCTGGTGGTGACCCTGTCCACCCCGGCGGGCGAACTGTCCACACTGGCCGTCGGGCAGATCGTGTGCACGGCCGCCACCACGGCGCCGGGAGGCCCCACCCAGGTCACCGTCGCCGGTGCCGGGCAGAGCGTCGGCCCCCGGAAGTGCCCGGGGTGACGATCACCTCGGCCCGATCGCCGTGGTCTCGGGGAGGTCGGATGGGACATTCGGCCGGCGGTGGCGGCGACGGCGACGGCGAGGCCGGGGAGCCGCCCGGGGGCGGCGGGCCCCGGGCGCGGGCGACGACCGGAGCGACGACCGGAGCGGCGACCGCACTCCGGCCTCGAACGTGTCCGCGCCGGCCCGTGACACCGGGCCGCACGGCGCCGACGCGCCGTGCGGGAACGCGGGTACGCCGCGCGGGAACATGCGGGAACGCGGGCACAGAGCCCACCCGCCGTGCGAGAACGCGGCCGGGCGCGCGTCAGCCGGCCAGCACGAAGCCGGCCGCCGCCTCCGCGTGCAGCCGGGCGCTCGGCAGCAGCGGGATGGCGGTGTCCTTCTCGGTGACCAGGAGCTCGATCTCCGTGCAGCCGAGGATGACGCCTTCGGCTCCGCCGTCCGCGAGATCGGCGATGATCTGGGCGTACGCGTCCCTGGAGGATTCCCGCAGCACCCCGCGCACCAGCTCGTCGAAGATCACGCGATGGACCAGTTCCCGCTGCTCGCGTCGCGGGACGACCACGTCGAAGCCGTGGGCGGCCAGCCGGTCCCGGTAGAAGGACTGCTCCATGGTGAAGCGGGTGCCCAGCAGACCGACCTTGCGCATCCCCCTGGCGCTGGCCTCCGCGCCCACGGCGTCGGCGATGTGCAGCACGGGCACGCTCGCGGCCCGCGCCACGTCGTCGCTCACCCGGCTGAAGGTGTTGCTGCAGACGAGCAGGACCTCGGCGCCGAGATCCTCCAGTTTCCTGCCGGCATCGGCCAGGAGCGTACTCACCTCGTCCCAGCGATCGGCGAAGACGAGGTCCTCGACGGTCGTGTAGTCGACCGACCAGATGAGGCTGTTGGCGGAATGGCTGCCGCCGAGGCGCTCGCGTACCCGCTGGTTGATGATCTGGTAGTAGATCACCGTCGATTCCCAGCTCAACCCGCCGATGAGACCGATGGTGCGCATGGAACTCCGTTTCGACAGCTGTGACGACGGGCCGGCCGGTGCCGGCCACGGTGAGGCCACCGGCTCGGCCGGGTCCGGCCAGGCGGTGCGCCTGCATGGACGTGCCCGACCCGCTCGGCCCCTCGGCGACGCGCCGACGCCCCGACTCGACGCGACGCGACGCGACGCGACGACGGTCAGGCACCGGCCAGCGCGCGGGCGCAGGCGCCGAGCCCGATCTCGCTGGAGGCCTTGACGAACACCACGTCTCCCGGTTCGAGGAGCGCGGTGGCCAGCCTGAGGGCCCCGGCCACGTCCTCGGCGGTGTGGACGGCCACGCCCCGGTCCGAGGACTCCGCCGCCTCCGCCATCGCGAGCGGATCCCCCGTTCCGACCGTGATCAGCACGTCGAAGCGGAGGTCGGCGACGAGCCGGCCCATCTCCGCGTGCCGGGCGCGGGAGGCGTCCGCCTGCTGCCCCATCGCGCCGAGCACGGCGACGGTACGGCGGGTGCCGGCCAGGGCTCTCACCGCCCGCAGCCCGGCCCGCATGGACTCGGGGCTGGCGTTGTAGGCGTCGTCGACGACGGTGACGCCGTCGGGTCGTTCGACGATCTCCAGCCGGCCCGCGGAGCGCCGCCGTGCGGCGTTCAGCCCGTCGGCGATCTCGGCGACGCCCAGGCCGAGCGCGGTGGCGACGGCGGCCGCGGCCAGGGCGTTGCCCACCTGGTGCTCGCCCATGAGGTCGAGCTCGACCGGGGCGCGGCCGGAGGGTGTCACCAGCTCGAACGCGGTTCGTGCGCCGTCGGCCATCCGCACGCCTTCGGCCCGCACCCGCGCCTCCGCCGACCGGCCGTACAGCAGGATCTGTGCCCTGGTGCGGCCGGCCATGCCCACGACGTACGGGTCGTCGGCGTTGAGCAGCGCGAACCCGTCCGCCGGAAGCGCCTCGACCAGCTCGCCCTTGGCCTCGGCCACGTCGGCCGGCCCGGTTCCCATCCGCTCCACATGCGCGGTGCCGACGTTGAGCACCAGCCCGATCCGGGGCGGGGCGATCCCGGTCAGGTACGTCAGGTCGCCCTTGCGGCCCGCGCCCATCTCCAGTACCAGGTACCGGGTGGTGGCATCGGCGCGCAGCACGGTGAGCGGCAGCCCGAGCTCGTTGTTGAACGACCTGTCGGTGGCGACCGTCGGGGCGTGCCGTTCGAGCACCTGGGCCAGCAGGTCCTTGGTCGTGGTCTTGCCCACCGAGCCGGTCAGGCCGATCACGGTCGGGCCGATGTGTTCGAGCAGGTGCCTGGCGAGCAGGCCGAGCGCGAGCCGGACGTCCTCGACCACGAGGGCGGGCACGCCGACGGGTCTCGAGGCCAGCACGGCGACGGCGCCGCTCGCGACGGCGCCGGCCGCGTGGTCGTGACCGTCGGCGCGGGCCCCGGCCGTCGCGGCGAACAGGCCGCCGGGCACCACCTCGCGGGAGTCGACCGCCGAGGGCGCCGTCACCGGCGCCTGCGGGTCGCGCACGTCGTGCAGGCTCGCGCCGACGACCCGCGCGATCTCGTTCAGCGTCATGGGGATCATGAGCCGCTCCTGGCGAACGCGAGATCGATGAGGCGGCGCAGCAGATCGGGGTACGGGACACCGCTCGCGGCCCAGGCCCTGGCGTAGACGGAACGGGAGGTGAAGCCGGGCATGGTGTTGATCTCCAGTACGCGCAGGCGTCCCGTGTCCTCCTCGTAGAGGAAGTCGACACGGGACAGGCCGTAGCCGCCGATCGCCCGGAAGGCGCGCAGGGCCAGCTCGCGCACGTCCTCGGCCACCCGTTCCGGCAGCACGGCGGGGATGGCGGCGATCTCGGCCCGGCTGAGGTACTTGGCCTCGTAGTCGAGCCAGTCCCCGGGCACGATGAGCTCGCCGGGCACCGAGGCCTCCGGGGTGTCGTAGCCGCCGAGCACGCCGCAGATGATCTCGCGCGCGGTCACGCCCTGCTCGACGACGACCACCCGGTCGTAGGTCAGCGCCAGATCCACGCCCGCGCGCAGCTCCTCCATGGAGGTGACACGTGAGATGCCGATGGAGGAGCCCATGTTGGCCGGTTTGACGTACATCGGCCAGTCGAGCGACTTGACCAGGCCCCAGTGGTCGGTGGTGGTGCGCCACTCGTGCCCGGTGAACCACACGTGTGGGGTGACCGGGATGTCCTCCGCCAGGAACGCGCGCCGCATCGCGGCCTTGTCCATGGCCACGGCGGAGGCCGTGACACCGCAGCCCACGTACGGGATGCCCAGCGTCTCCAGGTGACCCTGGACGACGCCGTCCTCGCCGAACGGCCCGTGCAGCACGGGGAAGACCACGTCGGCCAGATCGCGTCGCAGTTCCACCGGCCACCTGCCCCGCCGGTCGACGATGACGGCGACGGGCTCGTACAGATCCCTGGGCAGGGCTTTGAGCACGGCCTGCGCCGACTGCAGCGACACCTCGTGCTCGGCGGACGGCCCACCCGCCAGCACGGCCACGCGTACGCGTTCGGTCAAGATCGATCAGCCTTCCTCGGTGGCACGGAGACGGCCGGGCCCGCCGCCGGGGAACAGCGCCGGTCGGCCTTGTCCACTGTCGGCCGACCGTGTCCCCGCCTCGTCAGCGCCGTGTCATGGTCGTGTCACGGTCATCCCGGCTCGACGGGCCTGGCGACCTTGAGTCCCGGACGCGGGCGAGCCGGCCGGATCACCGGCGCGGCTCCCCCGGATCGCCCCCGTGTTCTACAACTGGTCCGTGTACTCACTGGCGTGGCCCACCCCGGGGTGGGGGCGTCGCCGCGGTGGCCTGCCGCCGCGGTCCGGGCGGTACTCGAAGTGCCACCACTCGTTGTCGTAGACGCGGTACAGGTCGTAGCGGGCGCCGTGCTCCTCCAGCCAGCGCGCGCCTTCATGGGGGCGCACGTCCAACGCGACGCCCTTGACGTGGCAGGACTCCGCCGGTGGCAGCACGAGCATGCGCGCCAGCGCCGGGGAGCCGGAGCGGCGCACCTCCTCGTCGAACATCCGTTGCTGGACATGGGGGTCGCGGTATCCCGAGGTGAGGCCGATCAGCTGGCCGTGCCGCCAGAGCGCCCGGGTGCGCGCCGCGGCGAACGCCGCCAGGGTTCCGTCGGTGAGGCCGGTGAGGTCCTCGGCGGGGAATCGCATCCGCAACGCCCAGCGGCAGGCCAGTTCGCGGGCACGGCCGGGACGGCGGACGAACGCCGCGGGCAGCAGGAACACGGCGAGCACCAACGTGACCGCGGCGTACAGCCGGTCACGGGGCCGGGGCGGGATCGTGCGTGGCTCGTTCATGACGAACCACGATTGGCGCCGAATATGCGTGCGTTGTCCGCCGCATGTCACCGTTTCCCGACGACGGCCACCGTCGGCGCTACCGGAGGGAGCGGATCACTTACCGGCGGGACTGGCCCGCACGTGCATCCGCTCGCCCTGCACCCCGAACAGGCTGAGGAACTCGACCGGCTCGGGACCGGCGGCGGCCCACGCGTGCGGGGTGCGGGTGTCGAACTCGGCGACCTCCCCGGGGCTGAGGACGAGGTCGTGCTCGCCCAGGAGCAGCCGCAGCCGGCCGGACAGGATGTAGAGCCACTCGTAGCCCTCGTGCGTCCGCTGCTCCGGCAGCGCGTCCCCGTGCGGCCTGCCCGGCATTATCTGCTTGTAGGCGCGCAGGCCGCCGAGATGGCGGGCGAGCGGCACGAAGGTCATGCCGTACCGGGTGAAGGAACGCATGTGCACGCGGGGGTCACCGGTCTCCGGCGCGCCGACCAGCTCGTCCAGCTGCACGCCGTGCGCCTTCGCGAGGGGCAGCAGGAGCTCCAGGGTCGGTTTGCGCTGCCCGGACTCCAGGCGCGAGAGGGTGCTGAGCGAGATCCCGGTCGTCTCGCTCAGCTGGGCCAGGGTGGTGCCGCGGGTGCGGCGCAGCGCCCGCAGCCGCGGGCCCACGGCGGTCAGCACGCTCGCGATGGTGTCGTCTGCCATGCCTCTATTTGCTAACTCAGCAAGTAATTTTGTCAAATTTCGGAGCGAAGGTGGAGCATGTGCGGTGAACGGAGGAATCACACATGACCGGACGAACGGAACAAAAAGTGACAGCAGCTCCCCCGGCCTCCTCGGCCCTCCCGGACGGGGAACGGCGCTACGAGGTGGTGGTCGTCGGCGGTGGCGCCGCCGGGTTGAGCGGGGCGCTGGTCCTGGCACGGGCACGGCGCTCGGTGCTGGTGATCGACGCGGGCCGGCCGCGCAACGCTCCGGCGGCCCACGTCCACTCCTACCTGACGCGCGACGGCGTGCCCCCCTCGGAGCTCCTCGCCGCCGGGCGCGCGGAGGTGACCGGCTACGGCGGCGAGATCGCGCGGGGCGACGTCGTGGCGGCCGAGCGCCTGGAGGCCGGTGACTTCCGCGTCGTCCTCGAGGACGGGTCCTCGGTCGTGGCGGAGCGGCTGCTGGTGACCACCGGCCTGGTCGACGAGCTGCCCGAGGTGTCCGGACTCGCGGAACGATGGGGGCGCGACGTCCTGCACTGCCCGTACTGCCACGGCTGGGAGGTGCGCGACCAGGCGATCGGCATCCTGGCCACCGGACCGCTCGCGGTCCACCAGGCCCTGCAGTGGCGGCAGTGGAGCGCGGACGTCACCCTCTTCACGCACACCGCGCCCGGGTTCGGCGCCGAGGAGCACGAGCAGCTGGCCGCCCGCGGCGTCGCCGTGGTGGACGGGCGGGTGGCGGCGCTGGAGGTGACGGACGACCGGCTCACCGGCGTACGCCTGGCCGGCGGCCGGGTGGTCCCCCGCCAGGCCCTCGTGGTGGCCCCGCGCTTCACCGCCCGCTCCGGGCTCCTCACCGGCCTGGGTCTCGAGACGACCGACCAGGAGATGGGCGGGTACGTGATCGGCAGCTACGTCGCCGCCGACCCGGCCGGGGCGACGGCACTGCCCGGGGTGTGGGTGGCCGGGAACGTCACCGTGCTGACCGAGCAGGTCATCGGCGCCGCCGCCGCGGGTGTGCGCGCCGGCGCGGCGATCAACACCGACCTGATCGCGGAGGAGACCCGCCGGGCCGTCGCCGCCCGCCGCGAATCCGGCGGGCACGAGCACGCGCGGGAGGACGCCCTCCCGGAGGAGGAGTTCTGGGACCGCCGTTACGGTGAGAGCGACCGGATCTGGAGCGGGAACCCCAACGTCATCCTGGTCCGCGAGGTCACCGGCATGGAGCCGGGCAGTGCCCTGGACCTGGGGTGCGGCGAGGGGGCCGACGCGATCTGGCTCGCACAGCGGGGATGGCGCGTCACCGCCACCGACATCTCCGGCGTCGCCCTGGAGCGCGCCGCCCGGCACGCCGCGTCGGCGGACGTCGCCGATCGCGTCGACTGGCAGCGGCACGACCTGGGAGCCTCCTTCCCCGAAGGCCTCTTCGATCTCGTCTCCGCCCACTTCCTGCACTCCCCCGGCGACATGCCGCGCGAGAAGATCCTGCGGACCGCCGCCTCGGCGGTCGCGCCCGGCGGGACGCTCCTCATCGTCGGCCACGCGGGATTCCCCGCCTGGGAGCCCAACCCCCATCCCGACGTGCACCTCCCCACGCCGGAGGAGGTCCTGGCCGGCCTGGAGCTCCCCGACGGGGAGTGGGAGGTGCTGCTCCGCGAAGAGCACGACCGGATCCAGAACGACCCCGAGGGGAAGCCCACCACCCGCAGGGACAACGTCCTCAAGGTCCGGCGCCTGCGCGGCTGAGCCGCCGCCCCCCGCCGCCCCCGCCGCCCCGCCGTACGGGCGGAAGGCCGGGGCTGGAGGGCGAGCGGGCGGAGGGTACGCAGGCGGGGGGTGCTCGGGCGGAGGATGCGCGGGCAGAGGCGAGCGTGCGCGGGCAGAGGGTGCGCGGGCGGAGGGGTGACCCGGGCGCCGAGGGGCCGGGGCGCCTCCTCGCGAGCGGCGGCGCCCGGGTCAGTCGGCCAGGGCGCCGCTTTCCCGCGTGTCCGGCAGGTCCAGGCTGTCGCGCAGCCTGGTCGGCTTGAGGAAGAGCGCGGCGACGACGCCCACCGCGGCGATCCCGGCGGAGACCAGGAAGATGTGCCCGGTGGCGTCGCCGTACGCCGCGCGCACGACGGTCCTCGCGGCTTCGGGCAGCGCCTGGAGGTTGAGGGTGTTGCCTCCGGAGCCGGACGGCCGGATGCCCGCCTTCGCGAAGCCCTCGGCGATGCCGGTGGCCACCCTGTTGGCCAGGATCGCGCCCAGGACCGAGACCCCGATCGTGCCGCCCAGCGAGCGGAAGAAGGTGATGGCGCCGCTGGCGGCCCCCAGCTCCCGCAGCGGGACGACGTTCTGGATGACCAGCACCAGGTTCTGCATGGACATGCCGACGCCGATGCCGACCAGCAGCATCGCGGCCGACACGAACACCAGCGAGGTCTCGTGGTCGATCACAGACAGGCCGAGGAATCCGACGGTGAGCACCACGGCGCCCGCCACGATGTACGGCTTGACCTTGCCGCTCCTGGACACGAGCGTCCCGGAGACCGTCGAGGACAGCAGCACGCCGAGCATCAGCGGGATGGTCAGCAGGCCGGCCTCGGTGGGGCCGTACCCGCGGCCGATCTGGAAGTACTGGCCCAGGAAGACCGATCCGCCGAACATCGCCATGCCGACCGCGAGGCTGGCCAGGATGGCGAGGGCGGGGTCGCGCCTGCGCACGATGTGCAGCGGCACGACCGGCTCCTTGACCCGCGACTCCACCAGCACGGCGACGCCCAGGACGACGATTCCGCCGCCGACCATGGCCGCGGTCTGCCAGGAGATCCAGTCGAAGGAGTTGCCGACGAAGGTGATCCAGATGAGCAGGACGCTCACACCCGCGGCGATCAGCGTGGCGCCTGCGTAGTCGACCTTGGCGCCCGGCCGCCGGACCGTGACCACGTGGAGCGTCTTGTGCAGCAGGGCGAAGGCGACGATCGTGAACGGCACGGCGATGAAGAAGCACCAGCGCCAGCCCAGCCACGAGGTGTCGGCGATCAGGCCGCCGAGGAGCGGGCCCGCCACGGTGGCCACGGCCATCACGGCGCCGAGATAGCCGTTGTAGCGTCCCCGCTCCTTGGGGCTGATCATCGCGGCGATGATGACCTGAACCAGGACCTGCAGGGCGCCCATGCCGAGGCCCTGGACGGCGCGGAAGGCGATGAGCTGGCCGGTGTTCTGCGCGAATCCGCAGGCCAGCGAGCTCACCATGAAGATGACGATGGAGATCTGGATGAGCAGTTTCTTGCTGAACAGGTCGGCGAGCTTGCCCCAGACCGGGGTGGACGCGGTCGCGGCGAGCAGCGACGCGGTGACCACCCATGTGTACTGGGACTGGGTGCCGTCGAGGGCGCCGATGATCTGCGGCAGCGCCACCGACACGATCGTGGCACTGATCATCGCCACGAACAGGGCGAGAAGCAGACCGCTCAGCGCTTCGAGGATCTCGCGATGGGTCATCGGTTCCGCGCCGGGTGGCGCGACCGCTTGCGTGCTCACGCACGACCTCCGATACCGGTAATTAGGACAGACCGTGACAAGATACATGCCCAATGGGAAAGTTTGCGCACTGGGCATACTTGTCCGGACAGTAGGCTGTTCACGTCATGGAGATCACAGCGGGATTGCGCGAGCGCAAGAAGGCCGAGACGCGGCTGGCGGTCCACGAGGCCGCCCTGCGGCTCACCGTCGAGCACGGCCTGGAGCACGTCACCGTCGAGGCCATCGCCGACGCCGCCAACATCTCCCGGCGGACCTTCTCCAACTACTTCGCCAGCAAGGAGGACGCCCTCCTCTACGGCGACGAGCAGCGTATCCGCCTCCTGGTCGAGCGGATCCGCGCCCGTCCCGCCGGGGAGTCGGCCTGGCGGGCGCTGCACGAGGCCGCCCGCGACGTCTACTGCCAGATGGGCGGGCCGGACAGGCAGTGGGTGATCCGCGCCAGGCTCGCCAAGCGGCACCCCTCGCTCCTGGCCAGGCAGCTGGCCAACCACACCAACCTCGAACGCGAGCTCGCCCAGGTCATCGCCGAACGCGACGGCGGCTCCGGCCCGCGCCCCCAGGTGATGGCCGCGGCCTTCCTGGTCGCGATGCGCATCGCCACGCACCTGTGGACCGACGAGCACGAGACCCGCCCGTTGGACGAGATCATGGACGACGTCCTCGACGAGATGGCCCGTCCCTTCGACGACCGGCCCTTCGACGCCGGCCGGCCCGCGCGGCAGGACGCCTGACGCGCCGGTCCCCCTACCGAGACCGGAGGCCTCCCGGGCAGACACCTCCCGGACAGGCGCCTCCCGGACCTCGGTGGAGCGAGGTCACGCGAGGATCGCCTGGGCGAGGGCGAGGCCGAGGAACACCGCCCCCAGCCCGGCGACGACCGAGGCGACGACGTTGGCCACCGCGAAGAGGACCGCTCCCGTCTCGGCCAGCCGCAGCGTCTCGTAGGAGAACGTCGAGTACGTGGTCAGCGCCCCGCAGAACCCGGTGCCGAGCAGTAGCCGCACGTCGGTGCCCACCGCGCCGGACAGCGCCGCCCCGGTCAGGAGGCCCAGGATCAGCGAGCCGACCACGTTGACGATGAAGGTCCCCCAGGGGAAGACCGTGTCGTGGCGGGCCTGCACGGCCCGGTCGGCCAGATAGCGCAGCGGTGCCCCGGCGGCGCCGCCGAGCAGCACCGGAAGCCAGTTCTGCGGCCCGTTCACGTCACTCGCCCGCCCCGGTGGCGAACCACCTCGACCTCGTCCAGGATGGCGAGCCCCTCGGTGAGGAGATCGTCAAGTTGTGGCAGGAAGGCGCGGATCCGCTCCTCGGTGTCGACGATCGTGATGGCCACCGGCAGGTCGTCGGCCATCGACAGCAGCCGGGTGGTGTGCACGATCGAGGTGGTGCCGAAACCTTCGAGGCCGTGGAAGACCGACGCCCCGGCCAGCCCGGCGGCGTGGGCACGGTGCACGATCTCGGTGTACAGGGGCCGGTGGTGCCAGGTGTCGGTGTCGTCGACGAAGATCGTCAATCGCAGCGCCCGTCCGGCTGGAATCATCGCGTTCTCCTCACCATCGCCGTTCCCGCTCTTCTCGCCAGGAACCACCGGGTGGTCCACGTGCCGGCCGCCACCGCGGCCAGCGCCGCCAGGACCGTCGCCGCCAGATAGCCGAGCGCCGGGCCGGGCCGGCCGGCGGAGACCAGGCGCTCGATGTCCAGGCAGTAGGTGGAGAAGGTGGTGAAACCACCCAGCACGCCGGTGGCCAGGAACGGCCGCACCCAGACCGGCGCGGTCCACGCCTCGGTGATCGTGACCAGGAGAACACCGATGAGCAGGCAACCGGCCACGTTGACCGCCAGCGTGGTCCACGGGAAGGAGCCGGTCGCGGTCGGCCACAGCAGGGCGGCGCCGTAGCGGGCCCCCGTACCGATCGCGCCACCGGCGGCGATCACCGCCAGGACCCCGTGACGGGAGCGACGCGGCTCACCGCGCCCGCGCCCGCCGGGGGGACCGGCGCCGGGGTCAGTGCCGGGGGCGAGCCCGGGATCAATGTCGGGATCGATGTCGGGGTCGATGGGCTCGGTCGCCACCGTGAACCTCGCCTGGTCCGGACGCATGCCTCTCCCTACACGTGGTGGAGGCCCGGCACGGATGCGCGGGCACGACCTGTCACGGGCAGGGACCGTTGGCGGCAGCGGGTGCCGCGGTTGGGTGCGGCGGGCCCCACCGCCGCGGGACCCCGGCATCGGCGGGATCCGCACCTCCCACCCTAGCGCGGCCGGTTCGCGATCACCCTCCAGCACCCGCGTGACGGCGTCGACCGTGGCCGATCTTGGCCGATCTTGGCCGATCGTGTCCTGGGTCAGCCGCCCGTCCCGGCGGCGCCGGCGGTCACCCGGTTGCCGGCGTCGAGGGAGCGGACGTGGACGCGCCGGCCGACGGGCTCGCCGTCGCCGAGCAGGGCGACCGTCTCCTCGTCGCCGTCGGCGGTCGTCGCCAGGAAGCGGCGCCCGTCGGCCTCCAGCCGCCCGACCACGATGCCGAAGCGGCTGCCGGCCCGCCGGTGCCTCACGGTGTAGGTCTCGATCGTGCCCCACCCGTCGGCCCGGACGGCCTGCCGGACGGCGGGCCAGGCGTCGATCTCGGCCTGCAGCGCGGCGCCGCGGTCCTTTCGCCACCCGGCGGGGGTGGTCGAGTAGACGCCGACCGAGTACTTGCTCAGCATCCCGCCGTTGGCCCCCACCATTCCGTACGAGCCGGGCCGGGCGCGGAGCCGCTGGACGATCTCGGCTATCGCGTGCGTCGAGTAGTTGTTGCCCGCCCCGCCGAAGAAGGGCAGGCCGCCGGTGACCGTCAGCCCGCGCGGGTCGTCGGCGGCGAGGCCGAGGCCGTCGCAGATGTTGGAGACGGCGATCGGGAAGCAGCTGTACAGGTCGATGGCGTGCAGGTCCGCCACCCCGATGCCGGCCAGCTCCAGGGCGTGCCGAGCGGCCATGACGGAGGCCGGTCCCCTGCCGAGGTCGGCCCGGTCCAGCAGGTCGCGCTCGCGCAGGTCGGCGTGGCCGTGCAGGAAGACCCACCTCTCCCCGGGAACGCCGAGACGCCTGGCCTCGGCCACGGACATCAGCAGGACGGCCGCCCCCTGGTTGACCTTCTCGCGCGCGACGAGGTAGCGGGTGTAGGGCTCGGCGATGAGCCGGTTGTCCTCGGTCGGGGTGACCAGCTCCGCGGGACCGCGCTCGGTGGGGGCGGCGGCGTGCGGGTTGGCGGCGGCGACCCTGGTGAAGGGGGCGAACAGCGCGCCCATCCCGGCCGCGTACTCCTGCCTCGTCTGCCCGAGGCGGGCCCGGCGCGCGTTGTCGAGCAGGGCGTACTGGCCCGGCGCGCCCGCCAGCCCGTGCGCGGCCAGGAACGGGGAGACCAGGCCCTCGAGTCCGTAGCCTCGGTCCTCCAGGTCGCCTTCGGCCGTCTCGCCGAAATCGGGCCTGTCCTCGGCCCCGGCCAGGTGCAGCACCGTCGAGATGGCCTCGGACCCGACGACGAGGGCCACCCGCGAGGAGCCCGTCGCGATCGTCGCGGCGAGCTCGTTGACCAGGTGCTGGGGTGCCTGCCCGCCCGCCACCTCCAGGATCGCCCGGCCGGGATCCGCCCCCACCCGGCCGGCGACGGAGCGGGGGTAGTTGGTGGAGCGGCCCAGCGGCGAGGGAACGCCGGGCGCGGAGATCTCGAACTGGCGCACCCCCGCCACGGTGTCGACGGCGGCGGCGACCCGTGCCGGGTCCGCCCCGGTGTCGGCGAAAGCCTCACGGACCGCGGCCGCCGCGAGCTCGACGGGCGACAGCCGCCGGTAGCCGGGCTCGCCGATCCGCTCGGACGACTGCCCGACGCCCACGAGCACCGGCGTGCGGGGGTCGAGGCCCTCGAAGGTCATCTTCACGCTCCAGCGGGTTCGGGGATGGGGTCCGTCACCGCCCCGGGCGGATGACCACCCTGGTCACCCGCGAAAGCCGAGGTGAACAGGTACGATTTATAGACGAATATCGTCCTTAAACAGGATCGAGGGTATCCCCGCGCTCCGAAGCCGGGCAAGCCTTCACCCCCCGAGACAGGCAGGCCGGACCTCTGCGGTCGCGCTCCTTAAGTACCGACATGCCGGTCGCGTCTAGGATTTCGAACCGATGTCCCCTCGGGAGGTGACAGCAGTGCCCGCACCCACGGCCGGTGCCGCCGGGCCCGGCCGGCCCCGCGACGCGGAGGTGGACCGCAAGGCCCTCCGCGCGGCCATGGAGATCTACGCCGAACTCGGCTGGGCCAAGTTCACCCTCGACGCGGTGGCGCGGCGGGCCGGGATCGGCAAGGCGGCGATCTACCGGCGATGGCCCACGCGGGAGCGGCTGGTCAGGGACGCGATCGAGTACGCCCTCGTGCTGCCCGCCATCTCCACCGACACCGGGACCCTGCGCGAGGACCTGCGCGAGCTCGCCCGCTCCATGATGGACCACTATCTCGGCCCCCACGGGCTGGCGGGCCTGCGGCTGCACGTCGAGGCCCGCGCCTACCCCGGCCTGTTCTCCGGCCTGTCGGCCACCATCCGGCGCTCGCGGGTGCTGGAGGCCCGGGCGATCATCCGTCGCGCCATCGCGCGCGGCGAGCTGGGCGAGCGGGCGTCGCCCACCCTCATCCTCGACACCCTGATGGGCGGGGTGCTCAACCACGTGCTGGCCACACCGGAGGAGCTGCGCGCGGAGATGGCCGCGCGAAGCCCCCGGTACGTCGACGACCTCACGGCCTTCGTCCTCACCGCCGCCACGACGATCTACCCGCCGGATTGACGTCCCCCCGCTCCACGGGACGGAGATTCCCGTCCGCCGCGTGTGCGGCTCCGGGTGGGTGGGTCGCGCCGACGTCAGGCGGGGCGGGCGTGCCGATGTCAGGGACGGGCCGGGCCGATGTCAGGCCGGGCAGCCCGGTGCGGCTGTCAGGCTCCGAAGGCGGCGGCGTTCTCCCGGACCCACTCCGCGAAGGTCCTGGCCGGTTTTCCGGTGACCTCCTGCACGGTGGGGAGCACGGTGTAGCCCGCCTCGGGCGGGTTGGTCCGCATCGCCAGGAAGAACTCGACGTCCTCGTCGGAGTAGCCGCTCCCGCGCCACTCCGCGACGATCTCGTCCCTGGTGAGCTCGACGTAGCGCACCTCGCGGCCCAGGACGGCGCCGATCACGCCTACCTTCTCGGGCGGGTTGAGCGCCTGCGGCCCGGTCAGCCAGTACTCCTGGCCCGCGTGGCCGTCGGTGGTCAGCGCGGTCGCGGCGACCGCCGCGATGTCCGCCTCGTGGATCATGGCGCTCCTGGCGCCGGCGAACGCCTCGCGGACGACGCCCTCGTTCCGCACGGAATCCGCCCACTCCAGGGCGTTGGACATGAACTCCACCGGTGCCAGGTGGGTCCACTCCAGGCCGCCGGCCTCGACGGCCTCCTCCAGCGGGCTCTTCGTCACGTCCCCCTTGAGCACCGTCACTTTGCGTACGCCCGCCCTCCTCGCCAGGTCCACGATCTCCGTGCCGTTGGTCAGCGGCGCGAAGTCGTCCCCGCCGAAACCGATCAGGTGTACGGCGTCGACGCCGGAGAGGGCCTCCGGCAGGGTCGCGGTGTCGGCGAGGTTGCCCGCCACCACCTCGGCGCCCGCGGGGAGGTTCGCCTTCGCCGGGTTCCGGGTGAGGGCGCGGACCCGGTGCCCTTCGGCCAGCAGCCGCTCGACGAGGGGGCGGCCGACGGTGCCGGTGGCACCGGTCACGAGAACGGTCATCGGATTTTCTGTGGTCATGGCGCAGACGTTAGGAGCATTCGCGGCCAGCTCCTGTCCGCGATAGATGGAAAAATCGTCTTATGTTGGAGACTTCGGCTCGGCTGCTCCGCCTGCTCGCGCTGCTGCAGGCCCATCGGGACTGGTCGGGCGCGGAGCTGGCCGGGCGGCTGGAGGTGAGCCCGCGGACCGTGCGCCGCGACGTCGACAAGCTGCGGCTCCTGGGGTATCCGATCAACGCGACCGGTGGCGTCGGCGGCGGCTACCAGCTGGCCGCGGGCGCCTCGCTGCCCCCGCTGCTGCTCGACGACGAGGAGGCGGTCGCGGTGGCGGTCGGGCTGCGGACGGCGGCCGGGGGCGCGGTCACCGGCATCGCCGAGACCTCCGTACGGGCCCTGGCCAAGCTGGACCAGGTGCTGCCCTCGCGGCTGCGCCACCAGGTCAGCACGCTGAGCTCGGCCATGGTGACCATGCCGATGCCCGGTCCCACCGTCGATCCCTCGACGCTGACCGCGATCGCCTCGGCGGTGCGCGACCACCGGCGGCTGCGGTTCGGCTACGTCTCCCACGACGGCTCGGAGAGCGTACGGGACGTGGAGCCCTACCGCCTGGTCACCGGCGGGCGGCGCTGGTATCTCTTCGCCTGGGACACCGAAAGGTCGGACTGGCGCAGGTTCCGGGTCGACAGGCTGTCCCCGCGCGTCCCCACCGGGCCCCGGTTCGTCCCCCGGCCGCTTCCCTCCGACGACCTGGCCGGATACTTCGCCCTGGGCATGACCACGGACCGCCACCGTTACCGGGCGGTGCTCACCATGCACGGTTCGGCCCGGGCGGTGGCCGACGAGGTTCCCCCCACCCTCGGCGTGGTGGAACCCGTGGACGACGACACCTGCGTCCTGCGCATCGGCTCCGACAGCCTCGACCATCTCGCGGTCTGGGTGGCCGCGTTCGGCTTCGAGTTCGAGGTCCACGAGCCCCCCGAGCTGGTGGAACACCTGCGGACGCTGACCGCCCGCCTGCATCGGGCCGCGTGGCGTGACTCCCCGGGGGCGGCCCCCTCCGAGACGTCCCAGGATGGACCGGGTCTTCCCTGAGGGACCGCCGGAATCCCGCCGGCCCCGTCTCCCCGCTGGGCGCCCCCAATAGTGCCCCCTTCACTGAAACAGTTTGCGGAACAGCTATACGGAACATCCTGACCTGGGGTCTGTGCGGGCTGGGTGGTGTTCCGGCGGGGGGATCCCCTTCCGGAACACCGCCATGATCACGCGGCCGTCAGCTCTCGTGGCCCTCGTCCAGGTCGTCGACGACCTCGTTCCATGACGGGGACACCTTCTCAGCTCATCATGAACCACGATCGGTTGCCGAATGCGCGCGCGTTGTCTGCCGCATGTCCCGGTTCGTCGGCGGCTGCCACCGTCGGTTGCGGCCGTGACGCGACCATGACACGGCGCGGACGAGGCGGGAACACGGCCGTCCGACAGTGGACTGGGCCGACCGGCGGGCGAGCTGTGGAGCGCGCCGCATCGGGACGACGCTGTACCGCCCGGGTGGCCCCGGCACCTCCGGCGCCGCCCTCACCAAGCAGGGCGAGACGAGCCGGCCGGAGGTGTTGTGCCCGTCCGTCGGACGGAAAGTCACGGCGAAGGTGATCACGAAAAGGAGAAGACATGGCTGATGACGGACGATGGGACCGCCGTTCGCTGCTGCGGGGCGCCTCCGTGCTGGCCGGTGCCGCCGCGACCGCGCCGCTGCTGGGCGGCGCGGCCACCGCGCTGGCCAGCAGCGGTGACGCGGACGCGCTGTTCAAGGCCGGCAAGTTCGAGCAGGCCGGCCGCGCGTACGAGGAGATCCTCAAAAAGAATCCCAAAAACCTGCACGCGGCCCGCCAGCGCGGCTACGTCGGGCTGCTGTCCAACCGGTTCCCCGACGCCGAGAAATACCTCAAGATGGCACTCAGCCTGGCGCCCGACGACAAGCAAACCAACCATCTCCTGGGCGACTGTTACATCCGGCAGGACAAGTTCGCCCTGGCCGCACCCCGCTGGAAAGCGGCAGGCGAGGACAGCTACGCCAAGTGGTTCGCGGCGGTCAGCGGCGAGGCGTATCAGGTCCATGGCGAGACGGCGCGAGTGCCATGGAAGCAGATGGACCCGAGGCCGCTGGTGGAGGCCTCGGTCAACGGCGGACCGACGAAGCGCTTCTCGTTCTACACCGGCGCCCCGAATCTGAGCTTGCGCGCGTCGGTGGCCAAGGAGGCCGGGCTGAGCCCCGTCGCCAGTCAGAAGACCGATTTCGAGGGCGTTACCATCTGGGCGTACTGGGGGATCCTGGACTCCCTGAAGCTGGGCGGCATCGAACTGCGCAACATCCCCGTGAGCTGGTCGGCAACGGAGTCGGGCGAAGATGTCGACACCGACTGCGACGGCCTGATCGGCACGTGGGTCTTTTACCACTTGCTGACCACCTTCGACTACGCGGGCCGGCAGCTGATCCTGCGCCGCCGCACCCCCGAAACGGCCAGGAAGGCACGCGCCGCCGCCGCACGGGCGGGCGCCGAACCCCTGCCGCTGTGGCTGGCCCGTGAGCAATACCTGCAAAGCACGGGCAGCTTCGCCGGCGCCGCCGGCTCCCGCACAGGGGTGGTGGGCGTGAACTTCGGCGGAGTCGGCGAGATCGCCGCGGGGGTGGTCGGGAAAACAGCCGAGCAGTTGGGAATCCGCACCGATCACGACCGCCAGGTCGGAACTTTCGCCCAAAGCCACCCGGCCGTCGTCTACCCCTGCTACCCGAAGGAAATCCGCGTCGGCGACGCCGTCGCCAAGGAGGTCTACTGCTACACGAACCCAAACGGGCCGGTCAACGTGCCCTGGCCCTATGGGACAGGATTCGACTCGATGGGCTGGTTTTCCCACTGCTTCTGGAAGCCCTACAACATCACCGTCGACTTCACCGACATGAACCTCTACATCGCCCGCGGCGAGGCCGCCTGATCACCGCGACAGCACGAGAGGCATAGGAGCCACCTGGAGCTGCCGACTCCTGCGGGCGCGGGGTAAGGGCGGGCCAGACGCCCTTACCCCGTCACCCGGTACCGCGCCCGGGAGTGTCCTGGCCGCCGCCGTAGCAGCCACGCGCGGTCGGAGCCCGGCGAGTCGCTGATCGAGCAGGGCCGTCAGCCCGCGTCCAGCGCCCTCTGGCCGGCGGCCCCGGCCGTCGGCGAGCTGGGCCGCCGGCACCGGCACCACGAGAAGCCGTATCGGCGCCTGGCCGACCCGAGGCCTTGGTCGGCGCCGTGCGCAGCCGGTCCAGCTCCGAGAACCCGCGGCCGTCGGCCACGCGTAACAGCCCCGTCAGCGCCGTGCGCATCTCACTCGACAACCGCCCCGACAACAGCGCGTACAGCCGGTCGTTCTCCGCCTTGCGGACCAACCGGGTCAGCACGGTGATGCCGGGCAGCAGGATCCGCTCCTTCAGCATGTGGGCTCGCGCCCGATCGAACAGCGCCCATGGTCGGCGGCACAGCCGGGTGTCCGGAGGTCGGGTGAGGCGTCAGGCGGGGCGCCTCACCGCGTCGCCGCTCCCGCGGTGCCGCGCAATTACTATTTGGAAACTTTCCTATTGACAAGCCTCCTGCCCCCGTGTTTGATCCGAGTTAATTTAAAAGGTGAAGTTACCGGAGGGACTACCGGGCCACGGGAACGGCTCCCGGATCCGTCACCTCGCCGTACGAGCCGACGATGCCCGGCGCCAGGAGCGCACGCACCGCGGCACAGGAAGAGACCCCACAGAGAAGAGCCACCGTGACCCCGCAGCACCCCCCACCGCCGCCTCCGGGCGCGGTCGCCGCGCCGACCCCAGGCACCACCGGCTCCGCCGAGGCACCGGCCCGGCGAGCCCGCACCTCGCCCGCGTCACGGCAGGATTCCAGGAGGATCGGATGAGGCGCATCCTCATGGCGCTCGCCGTGGTCGCGGCGTTCCTGGTCGTGCCGCCCGGCACGGCGCAGGCCGCCCCGCCCACCGGGCTCACCACCGTGATCAGCCGCAACAGCGGCAAGTGCGTGGACGCCCGTGCCGCCGCGACCGCCAACGGCACCGTCGTCCAGCAGTACGCGTGCAACGGCTCGACCGCCCAGCTCTGGCAGTTCCAGCCGACCAGCGGCGGGTACTACCGGGTCAACAACGGCAACAACGCCGCCCAGGCGTGGGACGTCACGAACGTCTCCACCGCCGACAGTGCCCCCGTCCAGCTCTGGTCGTACTCCGGCGGCAACAACCAGCAGTGGCAGGCCGTGGAGGAGACCGGCGGCTTCTACCACTTCGTCAACCGGCACAGCGGCAAGTGCCTCGACGTGCCGGGCGCCTCGATCGGGGACAGCGTGCAGCTCCAGCAGTACACGTGCAACGGCACGACCGCCCAGTCCTTCAGCCTGGGCAGCCCGCCGCCGACCGGGAACAACCCCGACCTCGGCCCGAACGTGAGCATCTTCGACCCCTCGACGCCCACCGCGACCATCCAGGCCAGGCTCAACTCGGTCTTCGGCCAGCAGCAGACCAACCAGTTCGGCGGCAACCGCTTCGCCCTGCTGTTCAAGCCCGGCTCGTACTCGGTGGACGCCAACATCGGCTTCTACACGCAGATCGCCGGTCTCGGCCTGTCCCCCGACAGCGTCACCATCAACGGCGGCGTGCACGTCGAGGCCGACTGGTTCCAGGGCAACGCGACCCACAACTTCTGGCGCGGCGCCGAGAACCTGTCGGTCAACCCGCCGTCGGGCACCGACCGCTGGGCGGTCTCGCAGGCCTCCTCGTACCGGCGGATGCACCTGCGCGGCAACCTGCAGCTCGACGACGGCGGCTGGTCGAGCGGCGGCTTCATCGCCGACTCGAAGATCGACGGCCAGGTCAGGTCGGGCTCGCAGCAGCAGTGGCTCTCGCGCAACGCCGAGTGGGGCAGCTGGACCGGCTCCAACTGGAACATGGTGTTCGTGGGCGTCAACAACCCGCCCGCGGGCAACTTCCCCAGCCCGCCGTACACCAGGGTGGCGACCACCCCGGTCGTGCGGGAGAAGCCGTTCCTGTACGTCGACCAGGCCGGCGCCTACCAGGTGTTCGTCCCGGCGCTGCGGACGAACTCCGTCGGCACCACGTGGGCCGGCGGCAACCCGGCGGGCACCTCGATCCCGATCAGCCAGTTCTTCGTCGTCAAGCCCGGCCACACCGCGGCGGACATCAACGCGGCGCTCGCGCAGGGGCTGAACCTGCTGTTCACCCCCGCCGTCTACCACCTCAACGACACGATCAGGGTGACCCGCGCCAACACCGTCGTGCTCGGCCTGGGCCTGGCCACGCTCGTCCCCGACAACGGCGTGACCGCGATGACCGTCGCCGACGTGGACGGCGTCAAGGTGGCCGGCGTGCTGTTCGACGCGGGCACGACCAACTCGGCCATGCTGATGCAGGTCGGCCCCACGGGATCGTCGGCGAGCCACGCGGCCAACCCGACGTCGCTGCACGACGTGTACTTCCGGGTCGGCGGCGCGGCCGTCGGCAAGGCCACCCAGAGCCTCGTCGTCAACAGCGACAACGTGATCGGCGACCACCTGTGGATCTGGCGCGGCGACCACGGCAGCGGCATCGGGTGGAACAGCAACACCGCCGCCAACGGTCTCACCGTCAACGGTGACGACGTCACGATGTACGGCCTGTTCGTCGAGCACTACCAGCAGCACCAGACCGTCTGGAACGGCAACGGCGGCCGGACGTACTTCTACCAGAACGAGATGCCCTACGACCCGCCCAACCAGGCCGCCTGGATGAACGGAAGCACGCAGGGCTACTCCGCGTACAAGGTGGCCGACACCGTCACCACGCACGAGGCGTGGGGGCTGGGCAGCTACTGCTACTTCAACGTCAACCCGGGCGTCGTGGCGGCCCGCGCGTTCGAGGTGCCGAACACGCCGGGCGTCCGTTTCCACAACATGGTGACGGTCTCGCTCGGCGGCGTCGGCACGATCCGCAACGTCATCAACACGACGGGCGGCCCGTCCAACTCCAGCACCAACGTGGCCAACCTGGTCAACTACCCCTGACCGAACCTCCCGCCGCTTTCCGGGACCGCTTCGAGGTCACCGCTTCGAGGTCACCGCTTCGAGGTCACCGTCTCGAGGTCCCGGAACCCGGCGCCCGGCTCCGCGCGAAAGGACCGCGCGGGGACGGGCTGGGACGGGCGGGGTCCCGCGGTGGCGCGCGGGAGGGCTCCACGGTGGCGCGCGGACGGGCGGGAGATCAGCCGGGGCGGTCATGGGATGAGAGCCGCCCCCGGTCAGGAGGCGGGCGCTCCCGCGGGGACGGCGGGCGCCCGCCTTCCGGCCCGATCGAGAGGCGGGTGCCTTCACGGGCACCCGCCTTTCCGCCCATCACCCCCGGCACGCCGCCGACCACCTCCGGCACGACGAGACGCCCGGCCGCGGTGAGACGTCCGGCACGACGAGGCGCCCGGTCGCGGTGAGGCCCGCGCGGCCCCGCCGGTCATCCCGTGACACGAGGCCCGCGCGCACCCCCGGATCACCCCGTGACACGACGCGTCACGACGCGTCACGGACCGCCGCGAGGTGCGCGAGGCACAGGTCGGGCTCGGCGAACGGTTCGAGCCGGTCCACGGTCACCGGGGAGCCGAGTGCCGCCATCGCTCCCTGCATGAGCCCGAGGTGCAGCGGGCAGATCACCTTGCCCTGGGTCGTGGCGAGCTCCAGGAACGGGCAGTGCCGCAGCCCGATCCGCCCGCCGTCACCCTCCGGCCGCTCCTCGGGGGCGAACCCGATGTCGTCGAGCAGGCCCACCAGCTCGCGCACCGCCTCCTCCCGCGTGGGAGCGGCCGCCGGAGCCGGCCGGTCGGCCGCCAGAGCACGTCCCCACGCCCGTCCGGCCTCGATCGCCTTGGCGGCGGGTTCCGGTCCGGCGGCCAGGTTGCCGGCCAGGATCTCGGCCAGCACGCGGTAGTTGCGCGGCCCGGCGAGATCCATCCCCGGCCGAGCCCGGAACACCAGCGGCGGCCGGCCGGGACCGGCCGGTGCCGCGTGAACCCGCTCGATCCGGCCGGTGTCGGCCAGGGCGTCGAGATGGAACCGCACCGTGTTGGGATGGACGTCGAGCCGCTCGGCGATCTCGACCACGCCCAGCGGTGTCCCGGACTCGCGGAGCATCGTCAGGATGAGCCGCCGGCGACCGGCCGGTGGCGGCACGGGGTGTCCGGCGGCCCGCGCGGACGTCGTGGCGCCCGTGACGTCGTCGGTCCCGCGCGGCTTCCTCGGCTCGGTCATGGCCGCTCACCTCCCCTGCTCCCCTGCGGCGGTGCCGCGACGCGCTCGTCCAGGTGGACGCGAAGACTCCGGCCGCCATCGTAGACGCGGCCGGCCGGCCCCTCCCCCGTAAGCGCCCGGTCCCGCGAGCCTGTCGCGAGGGAGCCCTATCTCACAGCCCACGAACTTGAGTTTATACAAAATCTGCTTGTATAAATAGGGCGACGGGAGGAAGAACACGTCTGACCAGGAGTTCGGCGTGCCCGATCCCACCCGTGCAAAGATCATCTAGTAGTTGGAGGACCTGTGCTTTCCCCAGATTCGGCCGTGATCGTCCGCGCCACCCTGCCCGCGGTCGGGGGCGCCATCCAGGACATCTCCGGACGCTTCTACCAGATGATGTTCACCGACCACCCCGAACTGCTGCGCGGACTGTTCAATCGCGGCAACCAGGCCAACGGCGAGCAGCAGAGCGCGCTCGCCGGGTCGATCGCCGCCTTCGCCACCATCCTGGTGCGGCGCCCCGACGACCGGCCGGACGCGATGCTCGCCAGGATCGCCAACAAGCACGCCTCGCTCGGCATCACCCCCGAGCAGTACGAGGTGGTCCACAAGTACCTCTTCGCCGCCATCGCCGAGGTGCTCGGCGACGCCGCCACCCCCGAGGTGGTGGCGGCCTGGGACGAGGTCTACTGGCTGATGGCGAACGCGCTCATCGCCCTGGAGGCGGACCTCTACCGCGACTCCGCGACGGAGGGCTGGCTGCCGGCCACGGTGCTCGAACGGCGGCGCGAGACCCCGGACGCCGTCTCCTTCACCCTGCGCCCGCGGATCCCCCTGTCCTTCAGGCCCGGCCAGTACGTCAGCGTCGCGGTCACCCTGCCCGACGGCGCGCGGCAGATCCGGCAGTACAGCCTGTCGTGCGCCCCCGAGCGGGACGACTGGCGGATCACCGTCAAACGGGTGCGCGGCGGCGACACACCCGACGGGGAGGTGTCCAACTGGCTGCACGCCAACGTCCGGGCCGGGGACGTGCTGACGGTCTCCGCGCCGTTCGGCGACCTGACCCTGCCCACCGAGGGTCCCCCGCTGCTCCTGGCCTCGGCGGGCATCGGCGCCACCCCCATCCTGTCGATGGTCGAGCACCTCGCGGCGAACGGTTCCACCCGCCGGGTCACCGTCGTCCACGCCGACCGCAGCCCCGCCGACCACGCCCACCGGGACGAGCTCAGGCGGCTGGTCGACGCCCTGCCCGGCGCCACCCTGCACCGCTGGTACGAGGAGACGGGCGACTGCTCCTGCCTGCCGGCGCCGAACGCCGGCCAGGTCGACCTGACCGGAATCGACCTTCCCGACCCCCTGGTCGCCTACCTGTGCGGGCCGCTGCCGTTCATGCGCGGGGTGCGTACCGAGCTGCTGCGGCGCGGGGTGCCCGCCTCCGACATCCACTACGAGGTGTTCGGGCCCGACCTCTGGCTCGGCCAGAACTGATCGGAGACCGGGCGCACCGGGATCGGCCGGTTGTCACATTCGAGACGCCCTCCTGGTCATAGCCGGTAACGAACCGGAAAGGAGCACCATGTTCGTTACGGCCCGCCCAGCGCGGCGGAACCGGCATGCCCTCACACGTCACCCGCGACCGGAGCCGCAGGAGGCACCGGAAAGGACATCAGGCCGGATACCGGGACGGGCACCGGGAGGGATCCCGCCGTCACGAGGAGCGCGTCGCCCGGGTGCCGGGCGTGCCATCGCCCGGCCCTGCCTGCCCGGGGAACGTCTCACGCGTGACGCGCGGAGCGGGGAGACGAGGTGAACGTCCCGATCCGCATCGCCCTGGCCATCCTCTTCCTCGACGAACTCGTCGTCGGGTTCTGGAACCAGTTCTTCCCCGAGAGCTTCTACACCGATTTCCCCACGGTCGACCTCACGCCGCCGTTCAGTGAACACTACGCGCGGGATTTCGGGGGTGCGACGCTCGGCATCGCCCTTCTCCTCGGCATAGCGCTCGTCATACCGCGCGCCGTGTTCGTCATCCCCGCCGCGCTGGCGTACAGCGTGTTCTCGATCCCCCATCTCCTCTACCACCTCCACCACCTCGAAGGCACGACGACCGGCGAGGCCGTCCTCCTCACCGCCGCGAACGCGACCGTCGCCCTGCTGGGCCTCCTCGCCGTCCTGCTCACGGTGATCAGGGACAGAAGGGAGCGGGGCCGGGCCCCGGCGCCAGCCTGAGGGGGCGACACGACGAACGAGCCCCTCCCCGGGAGGGGAGGGGCTCGTCGACGATCAACGACTACGGCGCGCCGGGGCCGTAGTAGCCGCCCAGCTTGTCGCGGTAGCCGGGCTCCTTGTAGGTCGCCTCGTCGAACTCAGGCGCGTCCTTGATCTCCTGCTTGGTGCGCGAGACGTAGATCTTGCGCTCCTGCGGGTCGATCTGGTGCACGGTGCCGGCCGGCAGCACGACCTTCTTGCCGAAAATCCAGAAACCGGTGTCGACGACGATGTAGCTGTCACCCACCGTGTTGCTCTCCTCGTCCACCGAACCGATCTTGCCGTCGGTGGCCTCCACGTCGAACCCCACGAGGTCCAGCGTCTGCTCGCCACTGTAGGCCTCGGGGCGGTAGCTCCACACGTTCTCCGTCATGGCGTTTCTCCTCGTCAGTGAAGGTTGGACAACTGCCTTCTACCCGTCGCGCCCGCGCTAAACGGACCGAGGGGGACGAGGAGCCGTACCGGTGGAGCCCTCGGCGGCCGTGCCGCGCCTCCCACCGAGGTCGCGGGCCAGATCGCGGCCGCCGACACTCACCGTAATCATTTCCCGGCGAAGTACTCCGCCACGATCCGGGTGTGCAGCGGGAACGCCAGCTCTCGCGGCCCGTCGATCAGCAGCCACTCCGTCGTCTCGGCCGTCGGCACGACCGGCGGGAGGTCCGCCTCGCCGGTCCGCGGCCCCAGGGCGAAGACCAGCACGGTGCCGTCGGGAGCGCTGAGCACGTCGAGGAGCCGCACGCCGTCCGCGTCGACGACGATCCCCGTCTCCTCACGAAGCTCCCGCACGGCCGCCTGCTGCCAGGACTCCCCCATGTCGACGAAGCCGCCGGGCAGGGCGAGCCCGCCCCGGTGCGGCTCGACGTCACGACGGACCACCAGCAGGCCGTCGTCCACCGGCAGCACCATCACCGCGACCGGCAGCGGATTGAGGTAGGAGGTGTTCGCGCAGCCGGAGCAGGTGCGCGGCCAGGGCTGGCCGGGGGTGAAGGCTTCACCGCAGAAGGAGCAGTGCGAGTTCCTGATCGTCACGATCGCGAGACTAGACCAGGGCGGGGTTCTACCTCACGTTTTCTCCTCTCCCGCCGGGAATCGGGGTCAGGGCCCGGCCCGGCGCGACGGCCCCTTCGCGCAGGCGGCAGACTTTCCCGCGTGAAGCGAATCCTCATCATCGGCATCGGCGCGGGGAACCCCGACCACCTCACCCTTCAGGCGGTCAAGGCCATCGCCTCGGCCGACGTGTTCTTCATCCTCGACAAGGGGGAGGCCAAGCACGACCTCGTCCAGCTCCGGCAGGACCTCGTCGACGCGCACGCCCGCGCCTCGTACCGGCTGGTCGAGGCCCGCGACCCCGACCGCGACCGGACCACTCCCGCGTACGCGGGCGCGGTGGAGGACTGGCGGTCGCGCCGGGCCGACATCTACGAGCGGCTCGTCCGCGACGAGCTCGGCGACGACGAGACCGGCGCGTTCCTGGTCTGGGGCGACCCCTCCCTCTACGACAGCACACTGGCCATCGTCGAGGAGGTCCTCGACCGGGGCACGGTCCGGTTCGAGTACGACGTCGTGCCCGGTATCAGCAGCGTGTCCGCGCTGGCCGCCCGGCACCGCACCAGCCTGACCCAGGTCGCACGGCCCCTGCACATCACCACGGGCCGCCGCCTGTCCGAGGAGGGGCCCGGCGGGTCCGACGACATCGTCGTGATGCTCGACGCCCGCCACGCCTTCGCCTCCCTGCCCGACACCGCCGGCTTCGAGATCTACTGGGGCGCCTACCTCGGCACCCCCGACGAGATCCTGGTCGCCGGGCCGGTCGCGGAGGTCGCCGACCGAATCCGCGACGTCCGCACCGAAGCCCGGGAGCGCAAGGGATGGATCATGGACACCTACCTGCTGAGGCGCATTCCCGGCACGGAGTCCGTCAAGGCCCCCGCGTCCCCCGCGTCCGCCAAGTCCCCCGAATCCGGCGCGTCCGGCGCGTTCCCCGAGTCCGCTGGGTCCGCCGAGTCCGCCGGCTCCCCGTCCTGAGCCGTACTCCCGGCGTGCCGGGTTCTCGCGGGAGGACGGGAAGAACCGGCCACCGCTCTCACAGGTGTCTCTCGGAGCGGTGGCACGCCGCGCTCCCGGCGGGGACGTCCGCCCCCTCCGGGAAGGCACGATCGACCTCCGGAGAGGACGTGGCCGGGCTGCGGAGGAGGCGCGGCGGGCCAACGCGGACGGGAACCGCCGGGAACCGTCCCCCTGAGTTCGGGCTCCGTCCTCCCCGAGGGCGCGCCCGGTGTAAACGTGTTCGCACCGGGGACCGGCTCGGGTAGTGTTGCCCTCCAGCAATGGACGTGATCGAGGAGGTGAGACCCATTACCGCTGTGTCAGGTCGGGTGCTCCCATCTCACGGCCGCGCGGTCCTTCCGACGTAGGTGACCGAGGGAGCCCCATCGGCATTCCGAAAGGCTCCAATGTCGGCTTTACCGTCATTTCTCCCCCAGCCCGTCATCGTCACCAGGCTTCGGGCCGCCGGTTGTGTCTTCGCCGAGGACGAGGCGCGGTTGCTCATCTCCACGGCGCGGACGCCGTCCGACCTCACCGACATGGTGGACCGGCGGGTCGCCGGTCTGCCCCTCGAACACGTTCTCGGCTGGGCCGACTTCTGCGGGCTGCGGATAGCGGTGGACACCGGGGTCTTCGTTCCCCGCCGCCGCACCGAGTTCCTCGTCCACCAGGCCGTCGCCCTCGCCCGCCGGACCGCCGGGCCCACCGGCCGCTCCCACCCGGCCGTCGCCCCGGCCGATCCCACCGGCTCCCTCGCCCCCTCCGCCCCTTCCGATCCCTCCGATCCCCTCGGTCCCCCCGATCCCGAAGCGCTCGCCGTCCCCGCCGGTCAGGTCCCTGACCGGCCACGGATCATCGTCGACCTGTGCTGCGGTTCCGGCGCGGTGGGCGCCGCGCTGGTCGCGGCCCTGGGCCGGGTCGAGTCGCACTCCGTCGACATCGACCCCGCCGCGGTGCGCTGCGCCCGGCGCAACCTCGCCGCCGCCGACGGCCTGGTGTACGAGGGCGATCTCTACGAGCCGCTGCCCGCCACGCTGCGGGGCCGCGTCGACATCCTGACCGCCAACGCGCCCTACGTGCCCACCGGGGCGATCGGGCTGCTGCCCCCGGAGGCCCGCGTGCACGAACCCCGGGTGGCCCTCGACGGTGGCGCGGACGGGCTCGAGATCCAGCGGCGGGTGGCCGCGGAGGCGGCGCTGTGGCTGGCACCGGGCGGCCATCTGCTGATCGAGACGAGCGAGCGCCAGGCGCCCCAGACCGCGGAGACCTTCGCCCGCAACGGACTGATCCCACGGGTGGTCGATTCCGACGAGCTGGACGCCACCGTCGTCATCGGGACCATGCCCGACTCTCACATGCCCGTCCCCCATATGCCCGTCCCCCACCCGCCGCGCTGTCCCGCCCGTGATCGGGAGATGGGCGGGTTCGGGTAGGGTTCACTGGTCAAATCGCTGTTCACGGCCATCGGAACATGGCCGTGAACAGCACGGCCGCCCTGTTCAGGAGATTCCGCGTAGTGTCCGAGAGCCGCGAGCGCACAACCCCCTCCCCGGGGGAGGGGCGCGCCGATCTGCGAGCCGACTGTGAGAGCTGCTTCGCGCTGTGCTGTGTCGTGCCCGCCTTCTCGGCCTCGTCGGACTTCGCGATCGACAAGAAGGCCGGGCAGGCCTGCCCCAACCTGCGGACCGACTTCCGCTGCGGCATCCACACGCGCCTCAGGGACAAGGGCTTCCGGGGCTGCACCGTCTACGACTGCTTCGGCGCCGGGCAGAAGGTCTCCCAGGTCACCTTCGGCGGGCAGGACTGGCGGCGGGCGCCGCGGACCGCCAAGCGGATGTTCGAGGTGTTCCCGATCATGCGGGATCTCCACGAGCTGCTCTGGTACCTGTCCGAGGCGCTGACACTGCCCCCGGCCCGCCCGATCCACGGCGAGCTCGGCCTCGCCCTGGAGAAGACCGAACGCCTCACCCGCGACACCCCCGACGCTCTCGTACGGCTGGACGTGGCGGCGCACCGGCGGGAGGTCAACACCCTGCTGCTGCGCACGAGCGAGCTCGTGCGCGCCGGAGCCGGGCGCGGGAGGAAGGACCGCAGGGGGGCCGACCTCATCGGGGCCAAGCTGAGGGGCGCCGACCTCAGGGGCGCCAACCTCAGGGGCGCCTATCTCATCGGGGCCGACCTCAGGGGCGCCGACCTGAGGACGGCCGACCTCATCGGGGCCGACCTCAGGGACGCGGACTTCTCGGGCGCCGACCTCACCGGGAGCATCTTCCTGATCCAGTCGCAGCTGGACGCGGCGAAGGGCGACGCCCGGACCACGCTGCCGCCGTCACTCACCCGACCGGCTCACTGGTAGTTCTCCGCTCACCGGCGACCGCCGTCACCCTCCCGTCCGGCTCGGCGGCGCGCGGCCAGGCCTTCGCGGCCCCCGGGTGTCCTCACGACCCGTCCGTCCTTGAAGCCGCCCGATCCCCGGCGGGACGGGTCAGGGCGGGATACAGGCACGCGGTCGCCACCAGTGACGCCACCCCCGCCAGCGCCATCGCCGCGGAGACCGGTACGAACTCGGCCAGCGTCCCCGTCCCCGAGGCCGCCAGCGCCTGTCCGGCCATCGTGCCGCTGCCCGCCAGCCCGAGCGCCTGTCCCCGGACGCGCTCGGGCACCGCCGCCACGTAGCGCTCCTGCGTGCCCAGGTGCCCGGCGAACCCGAAGGAGGCCACCGCCACCAGCACCGTCGCGACCCCCGCGCCCGGTGACAGCGCGAAGAAGAGGTACGGCACCGCCATCAGCGTGAACAGCGGCACCGCCAGCCGGACCCGCCGCGCGCCTTCGGGCTCACCTATCCCGCGCGGGGGGTGGCCGCGCTGTGGGAGAGCCGGGTGCCCGCGCCGGACAGCCTGGCCGCGCTGCTCGGCAGGGGCAGGGCCGCGGTGCTGCTGGAGCTGGCGGCGCCCGCGAGCACCAGCCAGCTCGTCGCCAGGCTGGGCATGACGCTCGGCGGCGTCGGCGACCACCTCGCGGTGCTCAGGCGGTCGGGGCTGGTCTCGCGCGGCAGGAGCGGGCGATCGGTGCTCTACACGCGCACCCCGATGGGCGACGCCCTGACGGAGTGGAACGCGTGAGCGTGGCACGCTGGGGGGAAGCGTCGGCGGCCGCCACGCGGAGACCGGGTGGGGGCCGGGCGGGCCGGGGCCGCGACGTCGTGACCGGCCTCGGCGAACGCGGTGGCCACGTGCGACCCGACGTAGCCGGTGGCACCGGTGATCAGGATCTTATGAGGGGACGGCTCCTTGGATGCCTGGGGAGTCCGGGGAGGTCTGGGAGATCCAGAGGGCGCCCGCCGACGGCATCGCGGTCCAGGCGGCCGCGGGCTGCGCCAGGGAGGACCAGCTGCGGGTCGCCGAGACGGCACTGCGCGCCTGGCCCGCCCCGGCCTCCAGGCGGGGCGGGCCGAAGCCGTGAGGCGACCGGCCGAGGCCCCGGCCGAGGCCCCGGCCAGGGACCCGGCCAGGGACCCGGCCACGACGGCGCGGTGGCGACCGGGGCGGATCGGTCAGGCGTAGTAGCCCTCGACCGGGACGCGCGCCTCGTCGAACAGCGCGGGCCCCTCCTGGGGCACGTGCGGCCAGCCGCCTCCCGGCTTGAGGCTCGCGAGCTGTTCGTTGGAGAGCGCGAACACCACGCGGCCGAGGCCGGACCGTTCGATCGCGCCCGCGCACATGGGGCAGGGCTGGCAGCTGGTGTACATGGTCGTGGCCGCCGCGGTGCCGGGGTCGAGCTCGCGGGCCGCCCACCTGGCCAGCTTCAGCTCGGGATGGGCGCTGATGTCGCGGTCGCCGAGGACCGTGTTGTGGTCCTCGGCCAGGACGGTGCCGTCCTGGCCCACCAGCAGCGACCCGAACGGGGCCTCTCCGGCCGCCCGCGCCCCGGCGGCGAGCTCGATGGCCCTGCGGAGATACTTCTCGTCGTCGTTCGTCATGACTGTCCTGTTCGTGGTTGACGGGTGCGCAGATCCCAGCGGGCGGCCACGGTCGCGAGCGCCTGCCAGGCCACCTCCGGGTGGCGCGTCTCCTCCGGGTCGCCGTCGAACGGGTCGAGCACGACGGTGTCGGCGCCGAGCAGGCGCAGCCGTTCGAGGTCGTCGGCGACCTGGTCGATCGTGCCCTCACCGGCGAGCCGCCCGGGGGCGGTGACCGGGGACGCGGTGAGCCGCAGGGCGATGCGGGGCGCGAAGCCGGGCACCGGCCGGCCCTCCTCGTCCGCGATGACCTTCAGCCGGTCCAGCGCCTCGCGCATCCGGCCGAGGGTGAGGCGCAGCGGGTGCCACGCCTCGCCGAGACGCACCGCCCGGCGCAGGCCGGCGTCGCTGTTGCCGCCGACCCAGACCGGGATCCGCCCGGCCCGGTAGTCGTCCTCGTCGTCCCAGGCTGCGCGCATCACCCGCAGATGGTCGTCGGTCAGTGCCCCGCGCCGCTCGAACGGGACCCCGAGCGCCTCGAACTCCTGCCGCGCCCAGCCGACGCCCACGCCGAGGACGAGCCGCCCGCCGCTGAGCCGGTCGAGGTTGGCGGCCATCCGGGCGACGAGCAGCGGATGGCGGTAGGGCACGATGAGCACCGTGGTGCCGATCCTGATCCCGTCGGTGATCCCGGCCAGCCAGGCGAGGGTGGTGAAGGGCTCGTAGAACGGCGCCGGGTACTGCTCGGCGACGTCGGGGGTGATCACGACGTGGTCGGAGACCATGAGCAGATCGAAGCCCAGCCCCTCCACCGTTCGCGCCCAGCCGCGCAGCACCCCGGGGTCGGTGCCGGGCCCAAAGTTCGGGACGTTGACTCCTATTCTCACCACTTCAGGCTATCCATCGATCACCGGCGACCGGAAGGGACTCATCACGGCGTACGAGGCCGTACGCCGTTGATATGCCGGTATCTTCGCCAGATGACCGAGAATCTCGACGCGACCGACTGGTTGATCCTGGTCGAGGTCCAGCGGGACGGCCGCATCCCGATCACCGAGCTGGGGCGGCGGGTGAACCTCAGCGCCTCCGCCACGACCGAGCGGGTCAGGCGGCTGGAGGCGGCGGGCGTCATCACCGGGTACCACGCGAGCGTCGACCTGGAGAAGGCCGGCTTCCCCGTGCTCGCCGTCGTCCGCCTGAAGTATCCGGGCAGCAGGCACGAGCCGCTGCACCGGCTGCTCGACGAGCGCCCGGAGATCCTGGAGTGCCTGCGGACCACCGGCGACGACTGCTACATGCTGAAGGTGGCCGCGACCTCCATGGGCCACCTCGAAGAACTCGTCAACGAGCTGGCCCAGCTGGGCAGCACCACCACCAACCTCGTCTACAGCCGGACACTCCCCTACCGCGGACCCAGGGAACCCCGTTCCTGACCGGGGTTCCCCCGCCGGCCCGCGGACGTCTCGGGCACCGTTTCGTCCCCCGCGCACCGGCTGGGGACGACGAACGCAGCCGACCGTGGTCCGGGTGCCGGCCTTGCCGCCCGCCGCCGGCCCGGCCACACCCCGAGGTCCCCGGTGATGACCGTGGTCCCGGTGTTCGTGACGGCGTCCCGGCCCAGGACCGCGAAACTCGCGGTCGTGCCGAGCGGCACGGGCGTCGCCGCGCTCGCGGCCGTTCCCGGCGGCACCGGCCTCGCCACGCCCGCTGCCGCCGCTGCCGCCGCGGCCGTCGGCACGGCGGGAAAAGCGCCGGCAGGTTCGCCCGCCGCCCGATCCGCGACGGCGGGGCCAACCGTTACTCCACGGCCGAGGAAGGCGTCCGGTGCCCGCTGCCGCGCGTCCGTCGAGACGCCTGACAGTTCGATCTCGTCGTCGTTCCCGCGAAGTCATGCCCGCTGATCCGGCGTCCCACCGGAACCACGAGGCTCCCCCTGCCTCGGCGGATCGTCAGAGAACACCTCCGCCTCCGCCGCGCACCACCTGTCAAGCGCTACGAAAGCGGCCTGCAACTCGAAATACCTACAAATGTAGATAGAAGCGGAAGGATCTTCATTTTCTTCTCCGAAGTTCTTTCCTGCCATCCGGTGATCCTCGACTCCACCCGCAGGTGGGGCGGACCGATCAGGACCGATCAGGACCGACCCAAAGGAGAGAACATGAACGGCGCGAAGCCGATGAGACCGGCGAGGACCGGCGGTGCCCGGCGTCGATGGGCCGGGGCCGTGCTGGCACTGGTCACCGCGGCGGCCGTCGCGGGCCTCGGGACCGGCCCCGCCTCGGCCGACGTACCGAAGAACGACACGGCGAACGGCATGACGAACGGCGTAAAGAACAACGCGGCGCACGACATGAAGAACGACGCGGCCGATGGCAGGGCGAACGGTACGGCACACGGCACGGCGAACGCGCCCGGCGCCAAGGCTCCCGCCGCGGCACCCGATCCGGCGTCCGACGCCCGTTTGGAACGTTTCATCAAGAAGGCGCCGAAGTGGAGACGGTGCGGCCTGTTCAGATGCGCGACCCTCACGGTGCCCGTCGACTACGCCGACCCGGGCAACGGCAGGACCTTCACCCTCCCCCTGCTCAAGGCCCCCGCGAGCAAGCCCGACCAGCGGATCGGCACGCTCGTCGCCGCGGCCGGAGGACCCGGCCAGTCCGGCACCTGGATGGTCCGCACCTTCCACGAGAGCTGGCCCGCGCCGCTCCGCGAGCGCTTCGACGTCGTCGCCTTCGACCCGCGCGGGGTGGGCGGCAGCAAGCCCGCCATCGACTGCGGCCTGCGCGCGGGCGACAAGCCCGTCGGGAAACCACGCGCCGACCTGCCGCTGGTCGGCGAGGTCGCACCGTACTACCGGCTCGTCGCCCAGGCCTGCGCCCGCGGCACCGGCAAGGACGTCCTGCCCCACGTCGGCACCGCCAACGTCGTCACCGACCTGGAACTGCTGCGCGCGGCGCTGCGCCAGGACACGATCAGCTTCCTCGGCTACTCCTACGGCACGAACATCGGCCAGCGCTACGCCGACCGCTTCCCGCGCCGCGTCCGCGCCATGGTGCTCGACGGCATCGACACCGCGCACCTGGACTGGGAGACCGACTCCCTGCACGGCGCCAGGGCCCACACCGCGGCGCTGCACTCCTTCGCCCGCGCGTGCGCCCGCGACCCCCGGATGGCCTGCCCGGCCACCAGCGCGAAGGGCGTCCTCGCCGCCATCGACAAGGTGATCGCGCGGGCGAGGACCAGGCCGCTGCGCGGGGGCAGGTACGACCTCGACGCCGACACCGTGCGAGCGGTGATCGGCGGCACCCTGATCAACCCCTCCTCCTGGCGGGAGCTGTCCACCGCGCTGGGAGCGGCGGCCGACGGTGACGGGACCCCGCTCGCGGACCTGCGGGTCCAGCTCAGCGCCCCCTCGGTCTCCCTGCCCGTCGACGAGGTGACGAGCGTGGTCAACTGCCTCGACCGGCCCCACTCCAGGGACCTGAGGGACTACGAACGGCTCGCCGCGCAGATCCGCCGCGTCGACCGCCTCTTTGAGGGCACCAACCTGACCTGCGCCTTCCTGCCCTCACCCGCGGTCGCGCCCACCCCCGCCCGCGCCAGGGGCGCCGGGCCCATCGTGCTGGTCAGCCACACCCGGGACGCGCGCACACCGTACCGCTGGGCCAGGGAGGTCGCCCGGAACATGCCCTCAGCCGTGCTGCTGACCTACGACGCCGACGGGCACACCGTCTACGCCACCGGCGCCTCCTCCTGCGTCGACGACACCGTCACCCGCTACCTCGTCGACCTCACCCCGCCCAGGAACGGAGCACGCTGCGCCCCATGAGAGGGGGGCGAGGCCGCCCGCGACCGTGCTCTCTCTTTCTTGCGCCGGCCGAGTGCCTTTACGTTGTAGATCAACAAGGTGGCGACGCGAGGCGGAGATTTTAGCCGACGGAGCCCTGGCGGCGAGCGGGCGCGAGGCGGTCCCCGGCGCGAGCGTGTGCAATGGGTCCATGGCTGCCGTACCGATATGGACCGACCTGCTCACGACCCGTTCCGCCCTCTGCCTGGGGATCGCCCCCTCCCCCAAGTGGCTGGAGGCGTGGAGGATGGACGACGACCTGGACGGGGCCCGGCGGATGTGCGCGGTGGTGCTGGAGGCCGCGGGCGAGCGGGTGTCCGTCTACCGGATCCAGGTGCCGTTCTTCACCCGCTTCGGCGCCGCGGGCACGGCCCTGCTGCGCGAGGTCGTCGACGGCGTGCACGAACGGGGCTCGCTCGCCGTGCTGGACGCGAAGGTGTGCGACGCCGACGACACCATGGACTCCTACGCCGACCTCTACCTGGGCCCCGGCAGCGTGCTGGGCGGGGACGCGGTGACGGCGAACCCGTTCATGGGCTTCGCCGCCCTCGACCCGCTGCTGCGCCGGGCCCGTGACAGCGGGACGCTGGTCATGGTGCTCGTACGCACCTCCAACCACGCGGCCGGCGGGGTGCAGGGCGCCGTGACCGGATCGCGCACCGTCGCGCAGCGCACCGCCGACGAGGTGCGGGAGTGGAACGACGAGCACGGCGTGGCGGCCGCGGCCGTGGTCGGGGCCGCCCGCGAGGAGGCCCTCGACCTGGTGGCCCGCATGCCGTCGGCGGTCGTGGAACTGCCGGGCCTCGGCAGGGCCGGGCGCGAGACCCGCGACCTCGTCGCCGTCGCCGCCGAGGCGCCGGGCCGGGCCGTCCTGCCGGTCACGACCGGGGTGCTGCGGCACGGGCCCGACGTCGCCGCGCTGGGCGCGAGCATCGCGGCCTGGCGGGAGGAGATCGGCGCGGAGGTCCCGGCGTGCTGATCGAGCTCCGGCCCGGCACCCCCGCCGAGGTCGCCGCGGAGGTGGCGGCGCTGGCCGCGGCGCACGAGGACGTCACCGCCTGGCCGGTCAGCCTGGCCGGGAGGGTCTTCGTCGTGGTGAGCGGCGACGAGTCCCTCGCCCGCGTACCCGCCTCACCCGCCGTGCTGGCCCGCCGCCCGACCCCCGACGGCCACTGGCTGGTACGGCGGGAGAGCGGCGTGGCACCGCGCGAGGTGACGATCGGCCCCCCCTCGCGGCCCGGACTCCGGCGCCCCGGTCCACCGGCGACTCCCCGGCCCCCCGGGCAGGCGGTCGACGGCGGGACGGTCGGAGGACCCCGGCTGTGGTGGGCGGCCGGACCGTGCGCGCTGGAGTCGGCCGAGGACGCGGTCGAGACGGCCCTCGCGGTCAAGGCGCAGGGGGCGCACGCCCTGCGGGCCGGGCTGTCCAAGACGCGCAGCAGCCCCTACCACTTCCCCGGCAAGGGCGTGCGGGGCCTGGAGACGCTCGCGGAGGTCCGGCGGGCGGCGGCCATCCCGGTGATCACCGAGGTGTGCGACCCGCGCGAGGTGGGGGCGGTCGCCGAGGTGGCCGACTGCCTGCAGGTGGACGGCCGGCAGCTGGACAACCGGCCGCTCCTCGCCGAGCTGGGCGCGCAGCCCAGGCCGGTGCTGCTGATGCGGGGGCCGCGGGCGAGCGTCGACGACTGGCTGCGGGCGGCGGAGTTCGTCCTCACCCGGGGCAACGCCGCCGTGGTGCTCTGCGCGGGCGCCTCGGGGACGCCGCCCCAGCCCGGTTTCTGCGTGATCGCCGCGCTGCGCGCCCGTACCGACCTGCCGGTGGTCTTCGACCCCAGCCACAGCACCGGCTCGGCCTCGCTGGTGGCTCCGGCCTCGCTGGCGGCCGCGGCGTACGGCGCGGACGGTCTGCTCATCGAGTCGTGCGTGAAGCCCGAGAGGATGTACCGGCCGGGCGACGCGGCGCACATGTTCCCTCCCGAGTCCCTGGCGGACCTGGTCTCCGCCTGTGAGCGGACCCGGGACTCCGCACGATCCCTGGCGGTTCCGCTATGACTGTCTCCACCGCATCCATGACCTCCCCCGCCTCCATGACCTCGGCGTTTCATCCCGCGAGCTGGCTGGTGCCGCTGCACCGGCCGGAACGACCCCGCGCGCGGCTGGTCTGCGTGCCCAACGCGGGAGGCGGCGCCACGACGTTCCGCGGCTGGGCCGACCTGCTCCCCGGCGACGTTGAGCTGTGGGCGGTGCGCTCGCCGGGCAGGGAGACCCGCATCTCGGAGAAGCCCAGGCACAAGCTGTCGACGATCGTCGATCCGGTGGTCGACGGGCTCTCGCGCCTGGACCCGCTGCCGTTCGCGCTGTTCGGGCACAGCATGGGCGCGCTGGTGTCGTTCACGGTGACGCGGCGGCTGCGCTCGCGCGGACTGCCGGGCCCCGGGCGGCTGTTCGTGTCGGGCTGGAACGCCCCCCAGGTCCGCGACGGCGTGCCGCGCCTCGGGCAGCTCGGCGACGAGGACCTGATGCGGGTGCTGCACCGGCTCGACGGCATCCCGCCGGAGGTGATCGGCAACGCGGAGCTGATGAGCCTCATCATGCCGGTGCTGCGGGCCGACCTGAACGCGGCGGAGTCGTACGTCCACCAGGACGAGCCGCCGCTGGCCTGCCCGATCTCGGTGTTCGGCGGGAACGGGGACCCGACCACGACGGCGGCCGGGCTGGGCGCGTGGAGCGCGCAGACGGAGTCGGCGTTCCGTCTGCGGCTGCTGCCCGGCGGGCACTTCTTCATCCACACCCAGCGCCGGGCGGTGCTGCGCGCGATACGGGGAGACCTCGGCACCTGCCGGTGAGGGGGCGGGGGTCACGGCCGGACGGACGAGCCCGAGCCGGGCGGGGACCGGTCCCGGCGGAGAGTCCGGCCGGCTCGGCGCTCACCGACGGGCGGGGGTCCCGGACGGGCTCCCCCCGTCCGAACGTGCCCGCCGGGCCGACGGTCAGCGGACGCCCCGGAAGGAACCGAGCGGGCCGACGGTCAACGGGCGCCCCGGAAGGGACTCAGCGCTTCTTGCCGACGAGCTTGCCCGTGGACAGGGTGGCCTCGGCGCCGTAGAAACGGCCGACGCGCTCGACCTCCTTCTCCAGCTCCTTGGTCTGGCCCGAGTCGAGCTTGACGAACGACTCCAGCTTGATCTCGACCTTGCCGCCCCTCTCCCTGCGCTCCCACATCCCGGAGACGACCCCGTCGACCAGCATGATCTGGTGGGCGACCGCGCCCTCGTACCTGCCCCGGCCGTGCTCGAAGACGCGGGCGGCGGTGTCCTTGGGCACGACGACCTCCTTGGGGCCGCTGCCGAGGACGTACGCCTCGTACTGCGGCAGCAGCCGCACGCAGCTCGGATCCGACGGCCAGCGCCCCTCGTCGGCGGCGAGGACGTACGCCTTGCGCCCCTCGACCTCGACCTGGGCGATCTCGTCGCCGAGCGACTCCAGCGCCTCGCGCGCCTCGGGCGGCCTGAGCGCGAACCAGCGGGCCAGGTCCTGGTGGGTGGCGGGACCGTACGCGCGCAGGTAGCGGCGCACGATCTCCATCGCCGACTCCTCGGGGTCGGGCTGGTCCTTGACCTCGGTCTTCAGCCCCGCCCACCGGTCGGGCCTGACGTAGGTGACCTTGGCGCCCCGCACCGGCCCGAAGCAGAGCACCCCGAGGTAGGCGACGGGACGCAGCAGCTCGCCCCAGTTGGAGGCGAGCTTGTCCTTGGCCCACGCGCCGACGTGCCCGGAGACCTCCCTGGCCAGCTCCTCGCGGGTGAGGCACTCACCGTCCAGCGCCTCGCGGACCGCGTCGACGAACGCCTCGCCCTGCTTGGCGGTGAGCCCGTGGTGGGCGTGCCAGCTGTCCTTGGCGCGCCAGTAGGGCTTCCAGCGCATGGCCGCCATCCACAGCGCCAGCTCGTCGGCGGCGTGCACGTGCAGGGTGCCGCGCAGACTGTACGTCTTGACGAGGCGCTTCTTGTCGTACAGCTCGGCGCGCACCTGCTCCTGCGTGGCGTCCTTCACCCGTGACCCGATGGCCAGCTCGGCCGCTGCGGCGACCTGCGACTGCACCCCGCACACGTCGCGCACGGGTTTGCGCAGGTCGCCGGAGACGGGTTTCACGAGATGGTGGCGGGCCAGCCGCCGCGCGTGGACCTGATCCCAGGTGAGTGAGTTCATGGTCGACGCTTCTACCCCATGGGATGGAGCCGAACCTGGACGTGCTTGACGCCGTTGATGACGGGAGAGCGCAGATAGTCGGGCGGCCCGAGCAGCTCCGCCCCCGACACCGAGTTCGCGAGCTCGTCCAGGAAGACGGTGAGCTCCAGCTCGGCGAGGGCGGCTCCCAGGCAGAAGTGCGGCCCGGAGCCGAACGCGACGTGCCCGCTGCGGGAGCTGCGCGGCCGCCCGACGTCGAACACCTCGGGGGAGTCGAACACGCGCTCGTCGCGGTTGGCGGAGGTGTGCCAGATGACGACGTCCTGGCCCGCGTGGATGGTCTTGCCGTGCAGCTCGGTCTCGCGGGCGGCGCGGCGCAGCACGTGCCGGCTGGGCGAGGTCCAGCGCAGCAGCTCGCCCACCGCGTTGGGCACCAGCTCGGGTTCCTTGCGCAGCCGGTCCCACTGGTCGGGGTGCTCCATGAAGGCGAGCAGCCCGCCGACTGCGGCGTGCCGGGTGGTCTCGTTGCCGCCGAGCATCAGCACGTCGAAGAAGAGCAGGCACTCCTCCTCGCTCAGCACCCCCGCGTCCTGGGAGCGGGCGAGCAGGCTCACGATGTCGTCGCCGGGCGACTTGCGGCGCTTCTCCACCAGGCCCTGGCAGTACAGCAGGAGCTGGCCGTGCGCCTGGGCGGCGTTGGCGCGCACGTCGGAGGTCATCTGGTACTCGCTGTCGTGCGAGCCGAACGCCGTGGAGGTGAGCCTGAGCATCAGGTCCCAGTCCTGGCGCGGCACGTCCAGCAGCGCGGAGATGCCCGCGACGGGCAGGGCCGCCACGACGGTGGCGAAGTCGCACTCCCCCTGCTCCAGCGCGTCGGCGAACACGTCCCTCACGACCGAGCGCAGGTACGGCTCCAGGGCGGCGATCGCCCGGGGGGTGAAGCACTTGTTGACCAGCTTGCGCAGCTCGGTGTGCCGGGGCGGGTCCGTCGTGTTGATCATCTTTCCGGAGCCCTGGTCACCGGTGTTGCGGTGCGGGCCGAGGGTGTTGGTCTGGTTGGAACTGAACGTCCGGGGGTCCTTCTGGACGTTCACGCAGTCCTCGTACCGGGTGACCGACCAGAAGCCGGGCTCCTTGCCGTCGGGGTTCCAGTAGAGCGGGTCGTTGTCTCGCAGGTGGCGGAAGACCTCGTGGGGTCTGTCGCCGACGTGCAGATCGGCATCGGCCAGATCGACATCAGTCATTTAGGAACTTCCCATTCCTCGGAGAATTTTCCGGCAGAAGTCATCTCGCCGGCGGGATGACCCGATTAGCGGGATGACCCGATTGGCGGGGGCCTGATTGGCGAAGGCCTGCATTAGGGGCAGGCCCGATTGGCGGTGGGACGAGGTCGATTACCGGCGGGCGACCCTGATTGACCCGCGGCCGCCAGATTAAGGCGAGGGCGGGATTATAGGCCGCCCACCGGAGACCCGTTCGAGCGTTTTTCCGCGTTTCCGGCGACATGGTTATCGTCCTCCCATGGTGCTACGTGTCAAGCTCGTCCTGTCGTTGCTCACGGCCGCCGCCCTGGTGGGAGGCGCTTCGCCACCGGCTTCCCCGGTGGCGGAACGACCAGCCGCCGCGGGGGCCGCGCGGCCGTTCACGATGCAGGACTTCATGACCACGAGGAAACTCGGTCAGGTCGTCCCGTCCCCCGACGGTAAAGCGGTGGCGGCGGTCGTGAAACGCGGGCCGAGCGAGTCGAGCAGATATGGCGCATCATTCGTCGACGGAAACGAGCGCGCGGACATCTGGATAGCCGACGGCGAGGGACCGGCACGCGACGTGACGCACGGCGCGAAGGACGGCACCGGCCACTACAACCCGGTGTGGTCGCCCGACGGGCGCATGCTGGCCTTCGCCTCCACCCGGGGCGGCGACGACGTGTTCCTGCACGTGTGGGACCGCGAGACGGGCGAGACCCGCAAGCTGACCCCGCGCGGGGTGCAGACGATGACGAACGCCTCGGGCTACCTGATCCAGTGGCTGGACGCGCGGCGGGTGATAGCCCCGATGGTGAACGCCGGCCGGTGGACGCTGGAGTACGGGCAGTGGCTGGAGGCCCAGCGCGTCGCCCCGAAGTCGTGGGCCAAGGTCGAGAAGGGCAAGGAGACCACCGCCTCCGTCCTCGACAGCTCCATGACCCAGGGCCAGGACAAGCTGGACGAGGAGATCGTCGTCGTCGACGCCGTCACCGGGAAGCTCACCTCTGCGGGCCCGGCCCGCACCTACACGGCGGGCAACCTGGTGGCCGACCCGACCGGGCGGAACATCGCCCGGGTGGACGACCTCGGCCCCACCCCGGCGGTCGACGGGCAGCTCAAGCGCATCATGGAACGGCGCACCCAGCTGGCGATCGCCTCCGCCTCCGGCGGGCAGCCGCGCGTGATCGACGACGTGCCGAGCCCCTCGGTCACCGTGCAGCCCCGCTGGGCCGCCGACGGCTCCCGGCTGCTGATCGTCGGCAAGGCCACCCCCGAGACGCCCGACCCGTTCACCGCCTACCTCGTCCCCGCCACCGGGGGGAAGGCCGCGCCGCTCGCCGCCGACCGGCTGGTGGCCACCGGCCTGCTGTGGGGCGCGGGCACCCCGCTGGTCCGCGGATTAAAGGTCGCCGACGCCGCGAACCCGATGGCCCGCCAGGACTGGTGGGCGTTCGACCCCGCCGACCCGGCCGCCGCGCCGCGCGACCTGACCTCGCGGTTCAAGGTCCCGCCGCTGGAGCTGGTGCCGGTGCCCGGCGGCGTGCTGGGCGTGGCCGACGGGCGCGCCTGGCTGATCGACCCGCGCACCGGGCAGGCGCGCGACCTGAAGGCGACCGGCGCCGCCCCGCTGGCGGAGCTGGCCTGGCCGCTGGACGACGGCGTGCGGCGCAACGGCGTGCGGCCCACCGACCGGGGCGGCGCCGAACCGGCCAACCCCCGCCTCGACCGCGACTTCCCCCTGGTGCTGGCACGCGACGCCAAGGGCGGCCTGTACGAGCTGGCCCCCGGCGCCTCTCCCGTGCTGACCCCGCTCCCCCTTCCCCACCCCGAGGCGGGCGTCGCCGGGTACTCCCCCGCGAACCGCACCGCGGTCTTCGGCGCGGGCGGCGACCAGGGCACCGCGCTGTGGACCTCCCACGCGGGCCGCCACACCCAGCGGCTCTCGCTGAACGGCCACCTCGCCCAGGTGACCCCCCCGAAGCGCGAGCTCATCACCTACAAGGGCGCGAACGGGGAGAAGCTCACCGGCGCGCTGCTGCTGCCGCCGGGCCACCGCGACGGGCAGCGCCACCCGCTCGTGGTCAACGTGTACGGCACCCGGATCGTCTCCACGCTGGAGGACGTGCCGGAGTTCAAGGTGAACAACCCGAGCTACCTCACCCTGCAGTTCCTCGCGGCCCGCGGCTACGCCGTGCTCGTCCCCTCGATCCCCCGCCCCGAGGGGAAGGCCGCGGCCGAGCCGATGACGTGGCCCACCAAGCCGATCATGAACGCGGTGGACGCCGCGATCGACGAGGGCGTGGCCGACCCGAAGCGGCTGGCGGTGCTGGGACACTCCTTCGGCTCCTACAACGTGCACAGCCTCGTCACGCAGACCGACCGCTTCAAGGCGGCGATCGCGATCTCCGGCTTCTCCGACGTGATCAGCAGCTACGGCGTGTTCGACTCCCGCTTCCGCTACACGCCGCGCGCCCAGGAGTGGTTCGCGCCCGCCTACATCGAGGACCCGGCGTTCGAGTTCGGGCTGGGCAAGCCCCCGTGGGAGGACCCGCAGAAGTACGTGCGCAACAGCCCGCTCCTGCACGCGGGCAAGATCAAGACGCCGGTGCTCATGCTGCACGGCGAACGTGACTACCTGACCCACACCGGCTCGGAGGAGATGTACACCGCGCTGGCCAGGCAGGCCAAGAAGGTGCGGCTGGTCAGCTACTGGGGCGAGGCGCACATGCCGTACTCGATGATCTCCCCCGCGAACTTCCAGAGCATGATCGAGCAGGAGCTGGAGTGGCTCCGCCTGAACCTGCCCGGAGGCAACCAGTGAGACTCTTCTCGCCCGCCCAGGAACGGGCCTGGCTGGAACACCGGATCCGCGGCGACGCCGTACCGGACGGGATCTCCCTGCGGCTGCGGCTGACCGGCCCCCTCGACGACAAGGCGCTGGGCTCGGCGCTCGGCGACCTGGCCGAGCGGCACGAGGTGCTGCGCTGGGCCCTGCCCACCCGGGGGGACGGCCCCCGCCCGGTGGTGTCGGCCGGGGCGCTGCCCGCGCCGCGCGCGGTGCCGGTCGAACCGGACAGGCTCGGCCCGGCGCTGGCCGAGGTGGAGAGCCGGCCGTTCGATCCGGTGACGGGGCCGCTCGCCCGCGTCTCCCTGCTGGAGCTCGGCCCCGAGGAGCACGTGCTGGTGCTGCGCATGCACCCGTGCGTCGCGGACGGGGGCTCGGTCGCCGTGCTCGCCGCCGACCTGGCCGAGCTGTACCGGGCCCGGGCCGAGGACGGCTCCCCCCACCTGCCCGGCACACCCCGCGTACCCGCCTCGGCCCCGGGCACCGGCCCCGAGGTGGCGGACGGGGACAGGCGGGAGTTCTGGCGCGAGGCGTTGCGGGACGTGCCGCCGCTGGAGGTGGCCACCGACCGGCCCCGCCCCGGGCGCCGCTCCGGCGCGGGCGGGGCGCACCACTTCGAGGTGACCGTACCGCCCGAGCTGGGCGTCCCCGCCCAGGCGGTGCTGGCGGCGTTCGCCGTCCTGCTGGCGCGCTGCTCGGGCCAGGAGCGCTTCACGGTCGGCGTGCACGCCCCCGGCCGTGTCTCGGGGCTGCTCGGCGGGGAGCCGAACGAGTTCGCCGGGACGGCGGGGCCGCTGGACGACCTCGTCCCCCTGCCCGTGGACCTGTCCGGCGACCCGGACCTCACCACGTTCGCCGCCCGCCTGGACCGGACCGCGGACGACGCCTGGCGGCATCGGCTGCCGCTGCAGGACCTGGCCACCGCCGTCGCCCCGCCCCGCGACCCCAGCCGGGGCGCGCTGTTCGACGTGGCGTACGGCGTCGTCCCCCGTCCCGCCGCGCACGAGGCGGCGGGCCTGCGCCTCGAACCGCTCGGCGACCGGGAGCCCGCGGCCCGGCGGACGGCCTGCGACCTGGACCTGCGCCTCACCGCGGACACACCGGCCGGGACCGTCGCCGGGACCGGGACCGGGACCGGGACTGAGACCGGGACCGGGGAGGGCGACGGAGCCCGGACCCCGACCCGAAGCGAGAACGGGACCGGGACCTGGAACGGGGAAGGCGACGGAGACGGGGCCGGGGAAGGTGACCGGGAAGGCGACCGGTTCCCGGCGACCCTGACCTACGCCACCGATGTCTTCGACCACGCCACGATCGAGCTGATGGCCGCCCGCCTGACCCGGCTGCTCGGCGAGATGGCCCGTTCCCCCGGGCGGCCGGTGCTCGACCTGCCGCTCGACGACCGCTCGGGCCCGATCGCGGGCCCGCCCGCGGCGGTGGACCTGGACTCCCCGGAGTCCACCCTGGCCGCGCTCATCGCCGCCCAGGCCGGGCGCACCCCGGACGCGACGGCCGTGGACGGGGACGACGGACGGCTCACCTATCGCGAGCTGGACGAACGCGCCAGGGAGCTGGCCGGATGGCTCGCCGCCGAGGGGGTCGGCCCCGGCGGTGTGGTCGCGATCTGCCTGCCGCGCTCGGCCCGTCTGGTCACGGTCGTGGCCGGAGTGCTGTACGCGGGCGGCGCCTTCCTGGCGCTCGACCCGTCGCAACCGGCCCCCAGGCTGGAGTACCTGCTGTCCGACGCGGCGGCGACCGTCCTGGTGAGCACCGGGGAGATCCTGGACGGCCTGCCGCAGGGCGGGGGGCGCCGTCTCGACCTCGACCGGCGCGACCCCGCCAGGACCGCCGAGCCCGGCCGGGCCGGGCCGCGCGACCTCGCGTACATGATCTACACGTCGGGCTCGACCGGCCTGCCCAAGGGGGTGCTGCTGGAGCACTCCGGCGCGTGCAACCTGGTCATGGCCCTCGCCCCCGAGCTGGGCATCGGGCCCGGGGTGCGGCTGCTGCAGTTCGCGCCGCCGACCTTCGACGCCTGGGTGTGGGAGGTGTTCACCACGCTGGTCTCCGGCGGCACCCTGTGCGTGCCGGAGGCCGGGAACATCCTCGTCGGCCGGGCGCTGAGCAGGTGCCTGTCGGAGCGCGAGGTGAACGCCGTGCTGCTGCCCCCCTCGGTGATCGCGACACTGCCCGGCGACGACCCGCTGCCCGGCCTGCGGGTGCTGGTGACCGGCGGCGAGGCGTGCACCCCCGAGCTGGTCGAGCGCTGGGGTACCGGCCGGCGCATGGTCAACGCCTACGGGCCGACCGAGGCGACCGTCATCGCGACCCTCGCCGACTGCTCGGCCGGAGAGGGCGTACCTCCGATCGGACTGCCCATGGCGGGGGCGTACGCGCTGGTGCTGGACGTCGCCGGGCGCGTCGCGCCGTGGGGGGTGCCCGGCGAGCTGCACGTCGGCGGCGCGGGCGTGGCACGCGGCTACCACCGGCGGCCCGCGCTGACCGCCGAGCGGTTCGTCCCCCTCGCCGGACCACCGCCCATGACACCGGGCACGCCGTCGCCCTCGGCACCGGACGGGCCTCCCCCTTCGACGGCGAGCGGACCATCCCCTTCGAGGCCGGACGGGTCATTCCTACCGACGTCGAACGGGTCATCCTCCTCGGGGTCGGGCGGGCCTTCGCCTTCGACGCCGGGCGGGCCGTCCCGGGTGTCCGGCGGTCGGCTCTACCGGACCGGTGACCTGGTGCGGCAGCGCCCCGACGGCCGCCTCGACTTCATCGGCCGGGTGGACCACCAGGTCAAGCATCGCGGCTACCGGATCGAGCTGGGCGAGATCGAGCAGACGCTGCGGGCCTGTCCCGGCGTGGACGACGCGGCGGTGGCGCTGGAGGACGAGCAGCTGGTGGCCTACATAGCCACCACCGCCACCCCGGAATCCACCTCCACCTCCGCTTCGGCCCCCTCCACACCCTCGCGCGCCCCCTCCCCGGAACCCACCCCGGCCTCCGCCTCCGGTCCTGAACCCACCCCCACTCCCGCTCCCGCTCCGGTGACGGCGAAGGACGCCAGGGCGTGGACGGCCGGGCGGCTGCCCGGCTACATGGTGCCGGGGACCGTGCACGTGCTGGACGAGCTGCCGCTGACCACCGCGGGCAAGATCGACCGACGACGGCTGGCCACCTCGGCCGCCCGCGCGGGGAGCCGGTCGGACGAGCCGCGCGACCGGCTGGAGCTGGAGGTGCTGGAGGCCTTCCGGCGGGTGCTGGACGAGCCGGGGATGGGCCCGCACGACGCCTTCTTCGAGTCGGGAGGCGACTCCCGGCTCGCGGTGACGCTGCTCGGCCGCCTGCGCGGCGGCCTGCGCAGACCGGTCGCGGCCCGGCTGCTCTGGGAACGCCCCACCGCCGCGGGCCTCGCCTCGGCCCTGCGCGAACTCGGGTAGGCCGGCCCCCGCGCGGACGCGGCCCCCTCCCCTGCCCACGGGCCGGCCACGAACCGCCCGTTCCGGTACGCCGCGAGCCGGGCGCCGGGCTCGCCGACCTCCTCGGCGTGCGGGAGGAACCGTTCCGGCGGGTGTCCGGGCCGGGGTTCGACGACACCGGCCCGCGCCGCGGAGGATGATGGCCCACCTGGGCGAGAGCCGGCACGGATACCGCGTCGTCGTCCGGGCTCACGGCGAGGCGACCTGGCCTAAGGTTTAGGCGTGCGTGTGGCACGAACCCCCATGAAGATCGCGCGTTTCCTCAGACGCCCCCGGGTCTTCGACACGACGCTGGTGATCGTGCTCTCCGCCCCGGTGCTCCTGGGCGTGGTCTCCGTGCTCCTGAGCACGGCCTCCGTGACCGTCCCGGTCGACACACGGGTGATGATGGCCGCAGGGCTCCATCTGGCGAGTTCCCTGTGCCTGCTCATGAGGCGTGGCCGGCCGATCCTCACCACCGTGCTGGTGGCCGCGCTGAGCGTGGTGGGCATCATGACGCAGTCGCTGTCCTTCCTCGGCCTGCCCTCGTTCGTCGCGTACTACAGCCTGGGCCGCTACACCACCGGCCGCCCGACACTGATCACCTCGGTGACGGTCTTCGTCGTCTACGCGATCGACATGGAGATGTCCCTTCCCGCGACGGGCGGCTGGCTGGCGTCCCTGTTCGCCGTCTTCGTGCCCGTGGGCATCGGCCAGTTCGTCCGGCTCAGGACCGAGCTCAACGAGCGCGGCAGGCAGGAGGCCGCCGGCGCCGCCGTGCGCGCCGAGCGACGGCGTATCGCCGGGGAACTGCACGACGTGGTCGCCCACCACATCACCGTGATCAACGCCCTGGTCGGCGGCGCGCGGGCCACGCCCCCCCCCGAACAGGACGTCGCCAGGAACGCCCTGGGGAGCGCCGAGCGGACGGCCCGCCAGGCGATGTCGGAGATGCGTCACCTGCTCGACGTGCTCAGGGCGGACGGCAACGAAGGACCGGACGCCGCGACGGGGGTGAACGCGGGGCGGCTGCCCGCACTGATCGAGGAGGCCAGGTCGTCGGGACTGCCCGCCGGCCTGTCGGTGACCGGCGAGCCCGTCGAGCTGCCCGCCGCCGTTGACCACGCCGTCTATCGGATCGTCCAGGAGGCGCTGACCAACACGCGCAAGCACGCCGTCAGCGCCAGGGCCGACGTGCGGCTGGCGTACGAGCCGTCCGCGGTGGAGGTCGAGGTGATCGACGACGGCCTGGCGAGAGAGGCCGGCGTGCCGGGGTTCGGACTCAGCGGCATGGCCGAGCGGGTGGCGTTGTGCGGCGGCCGGCTCGCTGGTCGTGTCCGGCCGCGACAGCGGCTCTCTGGGCCCGTGGAGCGGGTTCGCGGTCTACCTCGTCTGGGTGGCCGTTCCCGTGATCACCGGCTTCCACGGCGTCTTCTGGTTCGCCGTCGCCATGCTCGTGGTCGTGCTCGCCGCCGTCCCGCTCCTGCCCCGCCGCGAGGAGGCTCCTCACCGCGTCGGCGTCCCGGCGTGACCCGCGGACGGCTCCGGCCGCGGGCATCCACTCCACCCTCCGCGGGGACCCCGAAGACGCCTCCGGGACTCCGGAGGCGTCTTCGGGGTCCCGGAGGCGTCTTCGGGGTCCCGGAGGCGTCTCCACCGGGTACTCCGGAGACGCGGGACGCGGTGCGCCCCCTCGTGTCACATGGAGGGTTCCGCGCCCGGTGCCGGGGTGGCGGCCTTGGGCTCGCGGCGCAGCAGGGCCCGCAGCCTCTTCTCGATCGGGTACTCGTACAGCCGGTACAGCCCCCACGACAGCAGCACGCTGACGACCAGGCCGGCGAGCGCGTACGGCAGGTGCGCCCAGGTGGGCTGCGGGAAGTCGTAGAGCGACTGCCGCCCGAACGCGTGCTTGGCGATGGGGAAGAGCACCAGGAAGTGGATCAGGTAGAAGGCGTAGGACCACTGGCCGAGCGCCACCAGCGGGCGGGAGCTCAGCAGACTGCGCCGACCGGCCAGGTCGTTGGTCGCCGCCGCCGCGATGAGCAGCGCGAACACCACGATGCTGCCCCGGTTGGCGGTCTCGGCCAGCGCGGTCTGCCACACGCCGGACCAGGACCACGCCCACAGCAGCGCGAAGTAGCCGACCGTGATCGCGGTCGCCGTGCGCAGCCCGATCGGGCTGCGCCAGCCCCGGCGCACCGCGGCGGCGATCACGATGCCCAGCACGAACTCGCTGACCCGGGAGATCGGCGAGTGGGTGGCGAAGTAGTACAGGTCCGAGCTGAACCAGTTCTCCGCGGTGAGCTGCGGATTGGCCAGCCAGAGCCACACGCGCGTGCCGATGCTGATCGCGATGAGCACCGCGGCGATCAGAACCATCTGCCGCAGGGTACGCCGCACGATCGGGCGCACCACGAACGGGAAGACCGCGTAGAAGAACGCCTCGCACGACAGCGACCAGGAGACGGTGTGCGGCACGGTGTCGCCCTGGAACGACGCCGGGAACCACGCCTGCACCATGAGCAGCGTGGCGACCGTCCACCACACCAGCGACGTGCCGCCCTCGGTGGGCCAGAGCTGGCCGCCGACGAGCAGCGCGACCGCCGCGACGGTGGTGATGAGCAGCGACGGCCAGATCCTGGCGAAGCGGCGCCAGTAGAACTTCGGCGCGGTGTCCCTGTCGAAGAACGTCCAGGTGAGGACGTAGCCGGACAGGACGAAGAAGAACGTCACCCCGGCCGTGCCGAGGACGAACAGCTCGTTGAGGTAGGGCAGGGGCAGCAGGATCGCGACGTGGCTGAAGAACACGCCGAACGCGGCGAACCACCGCAGGCCGGTCAGCGACTCCAGCCGTGTCCTGGGCGGTCCCTCGATCGTCTCCGGTGACGGCCTGGCGGCTACCGAGGTCATGACGCCGCCTCCTCTCCTGTGAGGCCGGCTTGCGCGCGGCGTTCGTCGACGAGCGCCGCCTGCTCGCGGACGGTGGCGTGCCGCAGCAGGTCGGGCAGTTCCACCTCGACGCCGAACGCCACCTCGTAGCGCAGGCTCAGCCTGGCCAGGGTGAGCGAGTGGCCGCCGAGGTCGAGGAAGCCGTCGGAGGCGCCGATCTCCTCCACGCCGAGCAGCTCGCGCCAGATCCCGGCGACGGCCTCCTCGGTGCCGCCCTGGACCGGCACGTGCCCGCCCTCGTCGGCGGGGGCGTCGGGGCTGGGCAGCTCCTCGTGGGCGACGCGGCCCTCGGCGGTCCTGGGCAGGGAGTCGAGGACGGTGACGGAGCCGGGCACCTGGTACTCGGGCAGGTGGGCGGTGAGCTCCTTGGTGTCGATCCCCTCCCCCACCACGTACGCGGCGAGCCGGTCGTGGCGCACGTCCACGGCGGCCTCGGCCACGCCGGGGCGGCCGGCCAGGGAGCGGGCCAGCTCGTCGGTGTCCACCCTGAACCCGCCGACGGTGAACATCCGGTCGAAGCGGCCGAGCAGCTCCGTCGAGCCGTCGGGCAGGGTACGGCCTCGGTCACCGGTGGCGGTGCCGTGGACGTGGATCTCGCCGGGCACGCCGGTGGCGCCGGGGCGCCCGGCCCGGTCGACGACCTCGATCGGCGTACCGGCCAGGGGTTCGCCGAGGAGGACGCCCCTGCGGGGTTCGGCGAGCGGGTCGACCCGGCAGGCCGCGGCCCAGCGCTCCCCGTACAGGGTCCAGGTGGGAACGGCCGCGGCCAGCTCCCTCGCGAGACCGGGCGGGGTGGCGGCCGCGTCGCAGAGCGCGGTGAACGGCCGGTCGGCGGGCAGGCCGTCCTGGAGCAGCAGCCGCCACGCGGCGGGCGGGGCGTGCACGACGGTGGCGTCCGCGACCAGCTCCCTCAGCCGTCCGGCGTCGCGGGCGGCCTCGGGGGGCGCGGTCACCAGGTGCGCGCCGTGCAGGAGTGCCAGCAGCATGGCGTCGGTGAACGCGCCGGACGCGGGCGGGGCGAAGGTGAGCACGGTGTCGGCGGCCCCCAGGCCGATCCGCGAGGCCAGGCCGGCGATCGGCGCGGCGGCCACGCTCGCCGTACGGCCGTCGAGGAGGTCCGCCTTGAGGCGGGCGTACCGCCAGACGGCGGGGTCGGGGCTGTCGGCGGACGGTGGCTCGGCTCCCCTGCGCACGGCGGGCACGAGGGTCTCGGCACGCGCGTCGAGCTCGGCGTACGTCAGCGTGACGGCGGAGGAGGCGCCCCCGGAGGACGTACCCGTGGAGGACCCGTGAGTGGTGACGGCGGGCGAGTCCGGGGTGAGCCGCACCCGCTCGGCCAGGACGGCGTCCGCTCTCTCTGCGTCGCCGGTCTCCGGCTCGGGAAGCCGGGGGGCCGGGGGAAGGGAGAGGTCGCCGACCGGCCGGTCCGGGTCGGCGCAGGCCTTGGCGACCAGGAGCGCGAACTGCTCGGCGAGGACCTCGACGGTTCCGGGGTCGAACAGGTCGTCGTTGTAGCCCCACAGGCCCGCCATGCCGTCGCCGTCGACGCTGAAGTCCACCATCAGGTCGAAGTGCGAGACCTCGACGTCGGGGACGAACTCCGAGGCCCGCACGCCCGGCAGGTTCAGGAAGACCCCGTCGTTGTCGCGCACCCCGAGCCCGGCCTGGAACAGCGGCGTGTGGCTCTGCGGCCGCTGCGGGTGCAGCTCGCGCACCAGCTCCTCGAAGGGCATCTCCTCGTGGTCGTGTCCCTCGACGGAGGCGTGGCGCACCCGGCGCAGCAGCTCGCGGAAGGTGGGCTCGCCGCGCAGGTCGAGGCGGAGGCAGATGATGTTGATGAAGCACCCGACGAGCGCTTCGAGCTCGGGCCGGATGCGCCCGGCGGCGGGTACGGCGGTGACGATGTCGGCCTGGCCCGCGTAGCGCGACAGCAGCACGCCGTAGGCGGCCAGCAGCACGGTGAACGGGGTGGTGCCCTCGTCGCGCGCCACCGCGCGCACGGCGGCGACGACGTCGCCGGACAGCCGGGAGCGGTGGAAGCGGCCCGCGCGGCGCCGGTGCGGCGGCCGGGGCCGGTCGGAGGGCAGGTCGAGCAGGCGGGGAACGCCGTCCAGGGTCCGCCGCCAGTAGTCGACCAGGCGCGAGCGCACGTCCTCGGTGCGCAGCCGCTCGCGCTGCCAGACGGAGAAGTCGGTGTACTGCAGGTCCAGGTCGGGCAGGCTCGCGGGCCCGCCGGCGGCGGTGTAGAGGGTCTCGATCTCGCGTCCGACGATGCCGAAGGACGGGTCGTCGAAGACGATGTGGTGGAAGGTGAGCACGAGCACGTGGTCGTCGGGTCCCAGCCGGAGCAGCAGGGCCCGCCAGAGCGGCCCGTGGCGCAGGTCGAACGGGGCCAGGATGTCGTCGGCGGCCATCCGCGCGGCCTCCGCCTCGACATCGGGATCGGCCTCGTCGCCCAGGTCGGCCTCATCGCTCAGGTCGACGGAGCGCAGCACGCTCGCGGGCGCGTCGCCGACGCGCTGCACGGGCATGCCGTCGACCTCCTCGACGGTGGAGCGCAGGATCTCGTGCCGCCTGATCACCTCGCACAGCGCCCGGTCGAGGGCGTCGGCGTCGAGGGGACCGCGCAGCCGCAGGGTGGCGGGCACGTGGTAGAACCCGAAACCCGGATTGAACATCTCGCCGAACCAGATGCGCTCCTGAGTCGAGGAGACCGGCACCCCCGAAGCCGGCACGGGATGTCGCGGGATGCGATCTCGTTCGCGCCGGCGGCGGGCGATCAGGTCGTGCACATTGTCCGCGCTGTTGGCAATCGTCATGTGAATGGTGTCCTCACGTCTGTGGGGTGCAGCGTGAATGCAGAATTTTGCGTCAGGATATGTCTGGATAAGCGAGAGCATTTGTCCCCTATTGCGAAAAGGCGGCGAAACGGATATGGAGCTGCAGGGTGTGACGGCGCTGGTCTCGGGGGCCGGCGGGGGGCTGGGCGCCGCCACCGCGCGCGAGCTCGCCAAGGCCGGCGCGCACGTGGTCGTGGCCGACCTGGACGCCGGCCGGGGAGGCCGGGTGGCCGACGAGGTGGGCGGCACGTTCGTGGAGACCGACGTGACCGACGCGGGGTCCGTCGAGCGCGCCGTGGAGGTGGCCGCCGGGGCCGCGGGGCCGCTGCGCGTGGCGGTGAGCTGCGCGGGGATCGCGCCCGCCGCCCGCACGGTCGGCCTCGACGGCAGGCCGCACGACGTGGAGACCTTCGAGCGGGCGCTCGCGGTCAACGTGGTCGGCACCTTCAACGTGATGCGCCTCGCCGCCGCCGCGATGGCCGCGACCGAGCCGCTGGAGGACGGCGAGCGCGGCGTGGTCGTCAACACCTCCTCGGCCGCCGCCGAGGACGGCCAGGCGGGCCAGGTCGCCTACGCCGCCTCCAAGGGCGCGGTCGCGGCGCTCACCCTGCCGGCCGCCCGCGACCTGGCCTCGGTCGGCGTGCGGGTGTGCGCGCTGTCACCGGGTTTGTTCGACACCCCGCTGCTCGCGGCGATCCCGCCGGAGTTCCGGCGCCCGCTGGAACGGCAGATCGTCTTCCCGCCCCGGCCGGGAACGCCGGAGGAGTTCGCGCGGGCGGTGCGCGCCGTGTGCGAGCTGGGCTATCTCAACGCGGCGGTCGTCCGCCTGGACGGCGGCCTGCGCCTGCCGAACACCTGAGGCCGGACGGCCCGCCCGAACACCTGGAGTCGGACGGTGGCCCGCCCCGCCGAACCTGGAACCGGACGGCGGCCCGCCCCTGCCGAGCGCCCGAAGTTTGAGCGCCGGATCTCCGAGCAGAACACCGAACCCGTGAACGCCGGGACGTCTCGCCGGCGGGATGCGGGGTAGCGTCCCGTTACGTTTCCATGGTCACCGATCGAAGGAGATGAGGAAATTGCTCACCCCACCCGACGGAATGCCGAGAATCACCCCCGTCATCTTCTACTCCGACGTCGAGAAAGCCATCGAATGGCTCATCGAGGCGTACGGATTCGAAAAGCGCAAGGTGCTGAACGACGACGACGGGTCCGTCGTCCACGCCGAGCTGTCGTTCGGCGAGGGTGTCGTGCAGCTCGCCGGGACGGGCGACGGCCGCAAGCACGAGCCGCAGGGCGAGGGCGAGCTGCGCCAGAGCCTGTACGTGTTCGTGGACGACGTGGACGAGCACTACGAGCGCGCGAAGGCCGCCGGGGCGGTGATCCGCGACAAGCCGGACACGCGCTTCTACGGCGACCGCAACTACACCTGCGAGGACCTGGAGGGACACCACTGGGTCTTCGCCCGCCGGGTCGAGGAGATCCCGTACGAGGAGATCGACACCCCATGAGCGCCGTCGAGCAGGTCAGGGAGCTGTACGAGCGTTACCCGTGCCCGTCGCTCACCGTCGGCGACGACCTGATCCTGGACCTGGCGCTCGGCATCGGCATGGTCGCCAGGGACAAGACCCTCGCGGGCAAGCGGGTGCTGGACGCCGGGTGCGGCACCGGGCACCAGCTGCTCGGGCTCGCCTCGCAGTACCCCCGGGCGCACTTCACCGGCATGGACCTGTCGCAGTCGTCGCTCGACGTGGCCGAGGAGCTGCGCGAGCGCAACGGGCTCACCAACGTGGAGCTGGTACGCGGCGCCATCGGCGGGGACGGCTTCGAGGGCCCCTACGACCTGATCGTGATGACCGGCGTGCTGCACTGCCTCGACGACCCCCGCGCGGGCCTGGCCTGGCTGGCCGAGCGGCTCTCGCCCGGCGGGCTGATGTACCTGTGGCTGTTCCACAGCTTCGGCGAGCACCAGCGGCTGATCGACCGCGAGCTGGTGCGGCTGCTGTCGGGCGGCGACACCGGCGAGGAGGGCCTGTCGGTGGTACACCGGCTGGGTTTCGGCCGGTCCGCGGGCCGCTACGGCACGGGCACCGCGCCCGGCGCCGACCCGCGCGACCAGGACGTGCTGGACGCCGACGCCTACCTGCACCCGGTCATGCGCACCCACCGCTTCGGCGACGCGGCCCGCCTGTTCGAGGGTCTCGACGGGATCGGCTGGGTCGCGCTGAACGGCGTCAACTGGGACGGCGGCGGCAAGATCCTGGACCTGGGCCGCCGCCACCCCGTCTCCCCGGTGTTCCTGTCGGACGCCGACCTGTTCGACGACGAGGAGCTGCTCGCGCGCTACGCCGGGCTGTCCGTCGCCGAGCGGGCCGCGGTGATGGAGCTGCGGCTGGCGCCGACCGGCTTCACCATCGTGGCCGGCACCCCGGAGGCGGAGAAGCTGTGCGAGTCCAGGATCTCGGGCAACGTGCTCCTGCGGAACCAGGCGCCCGCACCCGGCGGGACCGGCGGGTGACCGGACCGTTCCCCGTACGGGCACGCTCTCCGGCCCGCCCTCTTCCTGGTCCGGAGGTCTCGACGTCGCCGGGCCCTCCGGCCGAGGACGTTCGGACCGGCCCGCGTGGGCCGGCCCGAACGTCACGATCGGACCGGAATCAGATACGGCCGTGAACCGGGCTCGCACCCGGCCGTGGAGCCGGGTTCGTAACCGGCTCCCGGGTTCGTAACCGGCTGTGGACACGGGCTCGTACCCGGCCGTGAACCCGGCTCGTACCCGAACGTCAGGCGGGGAGGGTCCACTTCTGCCAGGCGTTCGCGTTGCAGTCCCAGATCTGCAGCCGGTTGCCGTTGGTGACGGCCCCGCCGGGCGCGTCGAGGCAACGGCCGGACAGGGGGTTGCGCAGCTGGGAGGCCGAGTTGGCCTGCCACTGCTGGGCGGCGGAGCCGTTGCAGTCCCACAGCTGGATCACCGTGCCGTTGGCGGTGCCGGCGCCGGTGACGTCCATGCACTTGCCCAGTACGCGAACCGTCCCGTCGGTGCCGACCGTCCAGCTCTGGGCGGTGGAGCCGTTGCAGTCCCACAGCTGGACCGCCGTGCCGTTGGCCGAACTCGCCGCCGCGACGTCCACGCACTTGCCGCCCACACCCCTGATCGGGCCCGTCCGCGCCGGCGTGCCGCCGCCGGAGACGGCGAACTCGCCCTGGTTCAGGACGCGCGGGTGGTAGTAGGCGTTCTGGATCTCGGTGTTGCTGTTGTCACCACGCAGCTGCTCCGACCAAAGCATGAAGTAGCTCCAGCGCGTCTGGCCGTCGAGCAGGGCGGCGTTGGGCATCTTCCCCATCTCCGCCAGCGCGATCGGCTTGGAACCGGCGATGTTCTGGATCTGCTGGTAGTCGCTCTGGCTGGGGTGGCTCTTGTACCAAACGTCCAGCGAGACGACGTCGACATACTGGGAGCCGGGATAGTAGGCGGCCCAGTTACCGGCGGGGTTGTCCTGGACGTTCCACACCCAGATCAGATTGGTGAGTCCCTTGCCGACCAGGTAGTCGCGGGTGATCTGGTAGAGGCGGGCGCCGCCGTTGGAGCCGGGACGGTTGCCCCACCAGTTCCAGGACTCGTTCATCTCGTGCAGCGGGCGGAACAGGGCCGGGACCCCGGCGTCCTTCAGCTGCTGCAGATAGGGTACGACCTCGTCCAGGCGCCGCTTCCAGGCGTTGTTCAGCGCGCTGCCGTTGGTGACGATCTGGTTGAACTGGTCGGCGGAGATCTGCGTCTTCACGCCGCCGTCGAACTGGCAGGTGCTGCCCCCGGTCGGCGTGCAGACGTGCCAGGTGAGGGCGACGAGGGAGCCGTTGGCCCATTCGGTCTTGGCCTGATCGATCACGCGCTGGCGGTTGGCGACGTCTTCGGGGCGGAACATCAGGTCTCCGCCCCACAGGCCCGGGTACTGACCGGTGACGTCCTTTACCTGCTGGGTGTACTGGCCGGGGCTGCTGGCCGGCTCCTTGTTGTGCTGCCCGGAGACGACGTTCCTGCCGGTGATGGAGGTCAGGTAGTCGATGACGGCCTGCCTGGACGACGCGGGAAACGCCTGGGCCTGCGGGGGTGCAACGACTCCCAGGCCCAGTGTCATCAGGAAGGCGGCCACTCCGGCCCGGACCCGGCGACGTGTCCTGCCCGCAGGGTGGTGAGCGGCGGCGCGCGGACGGCCGGACGGGCCGTCGGGACGCCGCGGTGAGGTGAGACGCACTTTCTTCTCCTCTTGTCTGACGTGTCCCCCGAGGACTGAGGGACGGCCCGCCGGGGCCGTCGTGGTGAGGTGGTGACCGCCCACCGGATCCGGAGCGCCCGCCCCTCTCGCCGTCCGCGGTGACCGTGGAGAACGAGGGTCACGGGGACCGGACGCTCCGAGGAACGGCGGTCGCGGAGACCTGAGGAACGGTCACCGTGGAGAACGGTCACCGGGCCCGGCCGGGACCAGGTCGTCACGACCGGCCCGGCCGGAACCCGCCGTCACGGCCGGGCGGCCTCTTCGACGACTCGCGCGCCCCCGCGTGCGACCTCCCACGCGGGTGCCTGGGCGGGCGCCTGCGCGGCGTTGACCGTGAACAACGCCGCCCGTACCGACGTGAGGTCCACCTCGGAGGCGCCGGCCCCGGTCACGCCGACGACGCACCTCTCCCCCGGGAGCAGGGTGACCAGGCCCCGGTCGGCCCTCGCCCCCGGGGCGACCCGGTCGGCCTGGAAGAGCAGGTCACGGACGAACGCGTGCGCGGTGATCACCAGGTCGAACCCGCCGGCGCGCGGCTCGACCTCGATCGCCAGATCGGCCGCCGGGTAGGCGAAGTCGCGGTCCTCGCAGCCCAGGACGACGTCCCGCAACCCCTCGACGTCGGCGACGAGCAGTTCCCGGTACCCGTCCTCGAACGTGACCACCTCGGCCGAGAGCGGCAGCGCCGCCACCGATCGCGGTGGCACGGTGAACGGCAGGGTCTCCTCCGCCAGGACGGTCCCGTCGGCCGACATCCTCCGCGCGCCCGCGAACCCGTCCCACTGCCCGGCGGACTGGTTGTCGACGACCAGCACCCGTTCCCCGTCCCGGACCTGGAAACTCACCAGCCTGTCGGCGTACAGCCGGAGCAGCTCGTGGTAGAGCGGCTTGGGACGGCCCGCGCCGTCGATCGCGGCCCACGAGGTGACCGGCCAGCAGTCGTTGAGCTGCCACACGACCGTCCCGGCGCAGATCGGCCAGTACGACCGCCAGTGGGCGACGCCGGTGGCGACGGCGCGGGCCTGGTTCACCTGGGTGAGGTAGTGCCAGTCGTCGAAGGTCGCCGGAGCGCCGAAGTGGTGGGCCAGTCCCCGATCGAGCTTGCCGTTGCCGTCCTCGGCCTTCTGGTGGTGGAGCATTCCGGGTGAGCGCGGGCCGAGCGGCTCGTCGGTGACGGCGTCGCGCAGGGTGGCGTACGCCGGTGGCGCCTGCCAGCCGAACTCTGCGGCGAAGCGGGGCACGTCGTTCAGGTAGTCGGTGTAGTCACGGCGGTTCCACACCTCCCAGAAGTGGGACGGCCCGTGCGCCGGGTCGTTGGGGTGGTGGTCCCACGAGCCCGACCACGGGCTGCCCGCGCTGTAGGGACGGGTGGGGTCGAGCTCGGCGACCACCCGGGGCAGCAGGCCGAGGTAGTAGCCCTCGCCCCAGCTGTCACCGGCCAGCTCCTCCTCCCACCGCCAGTCGCGGAAGCCCCACAGGTTCTCGTTGTTGCCGTTCCACAGCACCAGGCTGGGGTGCGGGGCCAGGCGCACGACGTTCTCACGGGCCTCGGCCTCGACCTCGCCGCGCAGCGGCCGCTCCTCGGGGTAGGCGGCGCAGGCGAACAGGAAGTCCTGCCAGACCAGCAGGCCCAGCTCGTCGCAGGCCTCGTAGAAGGCGCGGTCCTCGTAGATCCCGCCACCCCACACCCTGACCAGGTTCACCCCCGCGTCCCTGGCCTGGGTGAGGCGGTGCCGGTATCGCTCGGGGGTGACACGTGCGGGAAGGGCGTCGTCGGGGATCCAGTTGACGCCCCGGGCGAACACCGGCTCACCGTTGACGACGAGCACGAAGGAGGTGCCGTGCTCGTCGGGGGCGTATTCGAGGGCGACCGCGCGGAACCCGATCCGCCGCTCCCAGCGGTCGAGTTCCGCGCCCGTTCCCGCGTCGGCCAGGGTGACGCGGCAGGCGTACAGCCGCTGGTCCCCGTACCCGCGCGGCCACCACCGCTCCGGGTCGGGCACCTCCAGGACGACGACCGCGTGGACCTGGCCGGGCTCGATCTCCGCCCGTGCCGCACGGCCCGCCACCTCGACGGTGACGGCCAGTCCCCTGGCCGCGCCGGTGGCGGTCCGTTCCAGGTCGACGTGGGCCTCGACCCTGCCGTTCGCGTCCGCGACCGTCACCAGCGGCCGCACGCCCGCCAGCCGCGCGGTGCTCCAGCTCTCCAGCCGGACCGGCCGCCAGATCCCGGCGGTGACCAGGGTGGGGCCCCAGTCCCAGCCGAAGCTGCTCGCCATCTTGCGAACGTAGTTGAAGGGCTCGGGATAGGCGTTGGGCCGGGCGCCCACGATTTCGCGCACCTTCTCCGCCTCGGTGTAGACCGACGTGAAAAGGACCGACAGGACCCGGCTGCCGCCGCCGTCACGACCACCGCCGCCACCGCCGTCACGGCCACCGTGGTCACCGCCGTCGCCGTCACCGCCGCTGTCACGACCACCACTGTCACCGCCGTCGCCCAGGCCGGTCACGTCGAACCGGTACGAGCGGTGCATGTTCCGGGTGGTGCCCAGCTCGGCGCCGTCCAGCACGACGGTCGCGACCGTGTCGAGCCCTTCGAAGACCAGGTCGGTGCGCTCGAAACCCCCGGGTGTGGCGGGCAGCTCGGTCTCGTAGCGCCAGTCGGCCCGGCCGACCCAGGCGACGTCGAGCTCGTTGCGGTCCAGGTACGGGTCGTCGATCAGCCCCGCGGCCAGCAGGTCCACGTGGACACAGCCGGGAACCTCGGCGGGCACCGCCTCCCGCCGGAGGCGGCCGAGGGCTTCGGGAGCCGTCCCCTCGGCCAGACGGAGGGTCCACCCCGAGGTGAGGGGCGTGCTCTGCTTCAACCGATGCTCCTCGCTCAACAAAGGACATATAACGACAGAAAGGCCGGTGTTTCACCAACCAGGACGTTTCTCGGATCAACGTAACCATTCACCCGTCCCCTGTCTAGACCGTTTTAGTAACTCCGCCCGGATGGGCCTCCCGGATCACCGGCCCCCTCCCCAAGGCCGTCCGCACCTGGGGCGGTACGGGGCCACCAGGCAGAGGGGCGGCGAAAAGCCTGCTCAGGAGGCATATCCCGATCGCCGGGAAGAGAGCCCGGCGGAGGGTCGCGGCCATGACGCCCGGCTCACGCCGCCGCCGCCCTCCGTGCCCGGCGGCACGGCCATGCCCCGGCACGCGGCCCGGGGGGCTCGCGTTCATCCTTTTCGCTATTGCGTTTAGTCGCGGAGCTGAAATTTTCGACTCACGTCCGCGCGGGCACGGGAGCAGCCCGGCGGGTCCTCCCCACCGGGCCGGGGTGCCGGGGTGCCGCCGTCAGCGGCGCGGCGGAGCGGTCGACGCCCTCGGGATCAGGCTCGGGGACTGGGCGGGGTGGGAGACGCGCTCCTCCCCGTTGATGACGTCGAAGAGGGCGTGCGTGACCTCGGCCCCGAAGGAGAACACGTCGTGCTGCATGGCCGAGAGGGTCGGCCGGGTGAGCTGGCACAGCTGGGAGTCGTCCCAGGCCAGCAGCGAGAGGTCCTCGGGCACCGACAGCCCGAACTCGCCGGCGACACCGAGCGCGGCCACGGCCATGATGTCGTTGTCGAAGATGATCGCGGTGGGCCGGTCGGGGGCGAGCAGGAGGTTGCGGCACGCGCGGCTGCCCTGGTCGGCGGAGAAGTCCGCCACGGCGGTGCGGGCCTCCAGGCCCATCTCCCGCGTCACCGCGGTGAAGGCGTCGGTGCGGATGACGCTGTGCCCGAGCTCGGCCGGGCCGCTGACCCGGTCGATGCGGCGGTGTCCCAGGGCGGCGAGATAGCGCACCGCCTCCACGATCGCGGCGGCGTCGTCGGTCCACACGGACGCGAACGGACCCGCGAGGCTCGGGTGTCCCACCACGACGGCCGGCAGGCCGATCTCGGCCAGGGCGGGGATGCGCGGGTCGTCCACCCGCAGGTCGACCAGGATGCTGCCGTTGACGCGCCCGCCCTGCCACCACTCCCGGTGCACCTGGATCTCCTCGTCGGCCTCGATCAGCCGCAGCAGGAGCGAGCACGAACGGCGGCCCAGGACGCTCTCGATGCCGGAGATGAACTCCATGTAGAACGGTTCCAGCCCCAGCATCCGGGCCGGACGGGCGATCGCCAGGCCCACGGTGTGCACGTTGTGCCCGGACAGCGAGGCCGCCGCCTGGTTCGGCCTCCAGCCGAGCTCGCTGGCGGCCTGGAGGATGCGCTCCTTGGTCGAGGCGGACACTCCGGGCTTGTCGTGCAACGCGATCGACACGGCCGAGGGGGACACGCCCGCCCGCGCCGCGACATCCTTGATCGTCGCCTTGCGTCCCTTGTCCGTCGCGCCCATCTGCCTCACCTGGCACATCCCCCTTCTGTAACGGTCCACCTGTCCGACCCTAGCCGCGGGGAGCGCGTCCGGCCCGGCCGTCGCGTCACGAGCGGCCCCCGCCCGGACGGACGGCTCGCTCACAGCGGGCGCCGAAGGGCCGGAGGGCTCGGATCGGCGTGTCGACGGGCGGATCGAGCGGGCCGGAGCCGCCCGGCGCCGACGCGAGCACCCTGCCCCGCGGGCAGCATGAGCAGGCCATTCCCACCTCCCCCGACATCCCCATACCGTACTACAACGATTGATGAACGAGTCAGACGTGGCCGGGGAAGGCCGACGTCACGCCACCGAGCTCCGTCCCACCGCCGTCCCACCGCCGCCCCACCGCCGCCCCACCGCCGCCCCACTGCGGAGCCACCACAGAACCACTGCGGAACCGGCGCACAAGCACCGCCGACCGGCTCGGATGCGCGGCCGAGGTGCCGGGCGGACGGCCACGGTCAACGGGAGATGTCCGCCCGCGTCGCGCCGAAGCCGAATTCGACCGAACTGAAGATGTTCGTCCGGTCATTACGATACTCGCCCAACTAAAGGAGCATTGTCAGAGAATGACCAACAAACGGCACACCTGTCACCTGTTGTCAGTGAGTCAGCCACCTGTTGTTGAGTCAAATTTTAGTGATGGCCACCTCGACACCCCGTCTGATCACGCATAAGTAACACTAGACCGTTCTATAGACATCGCGAAATGTTGCGTCTAGGTTAAGCAGCCATCAGCCGCCAGGCCGCGACGAGGTACCCCGTCGCCGCGCCGACGCAGCGCGGCGCCGCAGCTCACATCGAGGAAGTGGTACGACGTGCGAGGAACACGCGTGGCAGCGGCCGGGTTCGCCCTGGCGGTCGGCCTCACCGCCTGTGGCGGGGGAGGCGACGGCGAGAAGGCGGGCGTGGCCGCCGTTCCGAACGACCCGGCCAAGGTGACCGGCACGATCACGGTGCTGACGAACCGTACCGACCAGGTACAGGACGGCACGACGAAGAGGTACGCCGCGGAGTTCAACAAGGTCTATCCCAACGTGACGGTGAAGTTCCAGGGACTCACCGACTACGAGGGCGACGTGAAGATCCGCATGAACAGCGAGAACTACGGGGACGTCCTGCTGATCCCCAACTCGGTGCCGCTCAACCAGTACCCGTCGTTCTTCTCCCCCCTCGGCCCGGCCTCGGAGCTGTCCGGGAAGTACGACTTCACCGACCGGGCCACGGTCGGCGGCCAGGTCTACGGCATCGCCAACATCGGCACCGCCAACGGCTTCGTCTACAACAAGGCCGTGTGGGAGCGGGCCGGGGTCACCGGCTGGCCGAAGACGCCCCAGGAGTTCGTCGGCGCGTTGAAGGCGATCAAGGAGAAGACGGACGCGACGCCGTACTACACCAACTACCACGACGGATGGCCGCTGACCAACTGGGGCAACGCGCTCGGTTCGCCGAGCTGTGACCCGGCCGCCAACGACAGGCTCGCCGAGACCAAGGAGCCCTGGGCCCCCGGCCAGGACCTGAACGTCGTCGACACGCTGCTGCACGACATCGTCAGGAACAAGCTCTCCGAGGAGGACCCGAACACCACCAACTGGGAGAACTCCAAGAACCTGATCGGCACCGGCAAGGTGGCGACGATGTGGCTCGGCTCCTGGGCCGTGGTGCAGATGAAGGAGGCCGCGCGGAAGGCCGGCGGCGACCCCGACGACATCGGCTTCATGCCGTTCCCCACCCAGGTCGACGGCACCTTCTGCAGCGTGGTCCGGCCCGACTACCAGTACGCGGTCAACGTCCACAGCCAGGCCAAGGAAGCGGCCCGCGCCTGGATCGAGTGGTTCGTCAACTCGTCCGGGGACGCGCAGAAGGCCCTGTCGATCTCGTCGGTCAAGGGTTCGCCGCTGCCGGCGAGCCTGCAGCCCTTCCAGGAGGCCAAGGTGAGGTTCGTCCACATGGACTTCGCGAAGAACGCCCTGGTCAACGATATCGACAAGGCATCGGAGGTCGGCCTGAACGCCCAGGACTACCGCCAGCGCATCGTCGACGTCGCCCGCGGGGCGGCCGAGGGCGACCTCGCCGGCGTCTTCGCGGACCTCAACAGGAAGTGGGCCGACGCCCAGGCGGCGATCGGCTGACACCGCCGGGCGCGGGGGCCGCCGTTCCCCAACCGGGGGACCGTCCTCCAACCGGGTGGCCTTCACCCCACCGAGTGGCCTTCACCCAACAGGGCGGCCGTCACCCAGGCGAACGCCCCCGCGCCCGCGCCCGCGCCCGCGACGCCCCGCCCCCGCCCCCACCCCCGGCTCGCTTGCTCGCGCGCGCGAGGAGAGACGGCGACTCCCCTCGCGCACGCCCCCGCCGAACGACGAGAGGCGGCAACGGCTCGACACGCGGAGCCTCCTCGAGAGCACGCGGAGCCTCTCCGAGAGAAGGAACAGATGTCCGCATTCCGTGTCGCGGGGCCTGGCGTCCCGCACCAGGAACCGCAGGTCGTGCCCCCTCGTCACCGGCGCCGGCCATCCGCCCGGACGCCGCGCGCGGCCGGTTCGCGGCGGTGGTACACCCCCTGGCCGTACCTGCTGGCCCCCCTGGCGCTGCTGGTGCTGTTCACGTACGTCCCCGTCGTGGACATGTTCGTCTACAGCCTCACCGACTGGGACGGCCTCAGCCCGGTCAGGAACTTCGTGGGGATCGACAACTACGTCGACCTGTTCACCAGGCCCCGGTTCTTCCAGGTCCTCACCGTCAGCCTGTTCTATCTGGCGGGCTCCGCGGTCCAGATGGTCGTGGCGCTGTACTTCGCCACCGTCCTCAGCTTCGACCTGCGGCTGCGGAACCTTTTCAAGGGGATCCTCTTCTTCCCCTACCTCGTCAACGGCGTGGCCATCGGCTTCGTCTTCCTCTACTTCTTCCAGCCCGGCGGCACCCTGGACACCGTGCTGGGCGCGTTCGGGGTCGAACCGCGCCTGTGGCTCGGTGATCCCGACCTGGTCAACACCTCGCTGGCCGGCGTCTCGGTGTGGCGCTTCATGGGCCTGAACCTGGTGCTGTTCGTCGGCGCCATCCAGTCGATCCCACCGCAGCTGTACGAGGCGGCCTCGCTCGACGGCGCGAGCCGGTGGCAGCAGTTCAGGTTCGTCATCGCGCCCAGCATCAAGCCCATCATCAGCCTGAGCGCCATCCTGGCGATCTCCGGCGCCCTGTCGGTCTTCGAGATCCCCTTCATCATGACCGGCGGTTCCAACAACAGCGAGACGTTCGTCATCCAGACGATCAAGCTCGCCTTCAACTTCAACAAGGTCGGCCTCGCGTCAGCGGCCGCGGTCGTGCTCCTGGCGATCGTCCTGCTGGTGACCTGGCTCCAGCGTCTGCTGGTCCCCGACGAGAGGGTGGAACAGTCGTGAGGACGATGACCGGCCCCGCCGGAGCCGTGACCGTGCGCGGCGGTCGCCGTGACGCCTCCGCGCGCCGTGGCGCTCCCCCGCGCGGCGGTCGCCGTGACGCTCCCGTACGCGGGGCGGCGGCGCGCCTTCTCATGTACCTGTCACTGGTCCTGGCCTGCGCGGTGGTGGTCGTGCCGCTGGCGGCGATCCTCCTCACCTCGCTGCGGACCGCCGAGGAGATGGCCGCCAGCGAGAACCCGCTCACCGCGCCCGGCGACTGGTTCAACCTGGACAACTACCGCATCGCCTTCACCGACGGTCAGATGCCGCAGGCGCTGTGGAACACCGCCTTCATCCTGTTCTTCTCGCTTCTCGGAACGGTCTTCGTCGGCTCGATGACCGCCTACGCGGTCGACCGTTTCCAGTTCCGGTTCAAGAGGGTCGTGATGGCCCTCTTCCTGGTCGCCGCCCTCGTGCCGGGCGTGACGACGCAGGTCGCCACCTACCAGGTCGTGAACGACCTGGGGGTGATGGACACGCACTGGGCCCCCGTCCTCCTCTACATGGGGACCGACATCGTCTCCATCTACATCTTCCTGCAGTTCATCCGGTCGATCCCGATGTCCCTGGACGAGGCGGCCAGACTGGACGGCGCGACGTCGCTCACCATCTACTGGCGCGTCATCATGCCGCTGCTGCGCCCGGCGATCGCCACCGTGGTCATCGTCAAGGGCGTCGCCATCTACAACGACTTCTACATCCCCTTCCTGTACATGCCCTCCGAGGGACTCGGTACGATCTCGACGTCGCTGTTCCGGTTCAAGGGGCCGTACGGGGCGCACTGGGAGGTCATCTCCGCGGGCGCCGCGCTCGTCATCCTGCCGAGCCTGATCGTCTTCCTGGCCCTGCAGCGGTTCATCTACAGCGGTCTCGTCTCTGGAGCCACCAAATGACCCATCCGGCGGTGAGCGACCGGCGCACCGCGCACATCGCGTGGCGCCACCACGGGCACGCCGGCGACACCGGCGTCCCTCCCGCGCTTCTGCTCCTGCACGGGTTCACCGACTCCGCCGCCTGCTGGGAGCCGGTCGTCCCCGCGCTGGCCGGTTACGGCTGCATCGTCGCCACCGACGCCCGCGGGCACGGCGACTCCGGCCTTCCCGAGGGGCCGGTCGGGCCACGGCAGCACGCCGCCGACCAGGCGCTCGTCCTCGACGACCTCGGCGTCAGCGAGCCGGTCGTCGTCATCGGGCACTCCATGGGCGCGCTCACCGCCGTCGCGCTGGCGGCCACCCGGCCGGATCTGGTGGCCGCGCTGGTCCTGGAGGACCCGCCGCCGTACGGGATGGGCGGCCGTCCGCGCGGGGTCCCGGCCTGGCTCGCCGGCCTGCGTTCCCTGGACCTCGCCGGGCGCGTCGCGCACGCCCGCGAGCACGAACCCGCCTGGAGCGAGGCGGAGCTGCCGCCGTGGGCCCTCAGCAAGGGGCAGATCGACCCGCGCTACTGCGAACGGGACGTCACCCTTCTCGACCCCCTCCACGACCTGGCAGCGGACGTGCGCTGCGACACGCTGCTCGTGTACGGCGACGCCGACCGCGGCGGGATGGTCACCGACGCCGACGCGGACGCGTTCCGGAAGGCGGCGGCCGGCACCGTGACGGCGGTCCGCGTGCCCGGCGCCGGGCACAGCGTCCGCCGCGACGCCGCCGACGCTTACCTGCGCGCGGTACGCGCCTTCCTGGACGCCGTACGCTCGCGGCGACCGAGGTAGGCGGAACGTTCACCGGCCCCGGGGCCGGTCACCGGAACGGCAGGGAAGGTTCCGGCTCAGCCGGGGAGGACCGAGAGGCCGGAGCGGGCGACGATGGCCTGGAGCGCGGCGACGTGGCCGGTGTAGGCCGCACGTCCCTCGTGGGTGAGGCTGAACCACGTCCTCGGGCGCTTGCCGACGTGTCCCTTGCGGATCTTCACGTAGCCGGCCGCCTCCAGGGCGCTCGCGTGCTTGGACAGCACCGAGTCGCTCACGCCCAGGTTGTCGCGGACGAAGGCGAACTCGGCCTCGTCGGCGGCGGCCAGCAGCGAGACGATCTGCAGCCGGGTCGGCGCGTGGATCGCCGGGTCGAGCCGCGGCGTCATCGCTTCGCCCTTTCCGCCCGCCTCGCGGTCCGCCCGGACATCCACCGGGCCAGCAGGGGTGAGGTGATCGCCACGATCGCGGTCATGATCACGCCCATGAGGGTGCGCGGGTAGGCCGTGCCCAGCTCCACGAACCACAACACCAGCGGAACGGACGCGAGGCTGGTGACGACCATCCAGCCGGTGAAGCCGACCCATGCCCACGGGTCCACCACCGAGGAGTGCGGGCGCAGCTTCGCGTTCTTGACGTCTCTCACGAACTTGAGGACGGCGAGGACGAGACCGGCCGCCAGGGCCGGCACGGCGATCAGGAGCCACCAGGTGGGCGGGATCTCGGTGACGAACTGTATGCCGGTGACGAAGGTCCAGACCGCCACCGGATACCAGGCGGGGAACATCGGCGGCGCGGCGCGCAGGACCCTGCGCTGCGTCTCGTGAACCTGGGCCAGCGTCCGCGCGGCCTCTTCGGGGGTGATGTCCATGCCCGCTCCTTTACTTTCCTGCATGGAAAGTACTTTCTCCTTTCCGTACCGTCAAGTACTTTCCACGGCCGACGGCGACGATCCCCGTCAAGGCCACGCGGGCCTCACGAGCTCGTGTCGAGGCCGCTCAGGAAGGCGAGGGATTCCTCGGAGGGGCTGCCGGGGTCGGCCCGCAGGAGGAGGAGCCGGCGGGAGCCCGGCCGACGTCGTTCGTCGCCCTGGCGGCCGAACCGGCACCCACCCCTGCCTCCATCACGACGGCGGCACCGGCTCCGCGCCCTCGCGAACGCGCCGGCCGGGAACGGCCCCCGGCCCCGGCGTCGCCGGTCATGGAGCGCCGGTCACGAAACGGCGGTCAGGAGACGCCGGTCAGGAGACGTGGCCCTGTCCGAGGTGCCGGGCGAAGAACCGCAGCGCGTCGTCGGTCTCGAACGCGGGGACTCCCCCGTGGTCGCCGGGATTGGCGTGCAGCGTCTTGTCGGCGGAGCCCAGGGCGTCGAACAGCGCCAGGGCCTGGTCCCTGGGCACCCGCGTGTCGTCCCACTGGAGCAGGAACCGCACCGGCACGGTGACCCGGGCGGCGGGTGCGGCCAGCCCCCGCACGCCGAGCAGGCCCAGCACCGCGGCGCGGATCCGGGAGTCGGCGGCGAGCAGCGGCACACCGATCCCGCAACCCATCGACACCCCCCAGTAGCCGGCCGGGCCGGAACCCACGTGGCCGAGCTCCTGGACCGCGGTCAGAACGGCCTGCCAGTCGGCGACGGCCCGCCCGGCCAGCAGGTCGTGCATGGCCGCGACGAGCCCGGCCGGATCCTCACCGGCGGCCATGCGGGCCCGCATGTCACCCGCGAACCGGACGAACCGTTCGTCCTTCGGCCGGTCGCCGTGGTTGGGGGCATCGATCGCGGCGACGGCGAAGCCCCCCTCGGCGGCGAACCGGTGCGCACCGGCCAGGACGCCGGGAGCCTTCTTGTGCTGGCCGCCGCCGTGTCCCATCAGGATCAGCGGGCGGGGGCCGGTGGCGCCTCGCGGCGTGAAAAGCACACCGGTGATCTCGCCGAGGGTGAAGGACTGTTCGGTGAGGCCGTCGGTCGACGTCTCGGAGGTCAAGCTGAAGCGCATAGCGTTCCGAAGCCTTTCGGGAATGCCTGGTACGGGCGCTCCCTAGACCATGCGCGGAAGGGAGCCCCGATCTGTCATCACAGCGTTGATCGGTCTCACCTCCTCCAGTCGTACTGCCGCACGGCGACGCCGAAGGTATCACACAGTCCTCGCCGGGCGAACGCCGTCCGGCGCGGCGCCAGGAGTCGCGGGTGGACCGCTGGAAGCCGCAGGATGTCCGATCATGATCGGCCGAAGGTGTTGTTCCGCGCTGTCCGCCTGCGCTAGACAGGTCGCATGGCAGAGACCTCAGCAACCGGGCACCCCCTTCCGCAGGTCGCCGATCGGCGGACCTGGCAGGCGAGGATCGACGAACTCCGGGTCAAGGAGAAGGCCCACACCAGGGCCGGGGACGCGCTGGCCGCCGAACGCCGCCGGCTGCCGATGGTCGAGGTCGATCCGCTGACCCCGCTGACCGGGGCCGACGGCCCGGTGCCGTTGATCGACGTCTTCGGCGGCCGGTCCCAGCTGATCGCCTACTTCCAGATGTGGCACACCGGCAGGCCCGCGGCGGAACAGTGCGAGGGCTGCACCTTCTCCACGACCCACATCAACGAGCTGTCCTACCTGCACTCGCGGGACGTCGGCTACGCGACCTTCTGCCAGGGACCGTACGAGGAGAGCTCGCGCTACCGCGACTTCATGGGCTGGACGGTTCCCTGGTACTCGGTGCCGCGGGACTCCGTGGACCGGTTGGTCGCGGACCGGCACTTCGGCATCCTGGTCGCCTATCTCCGGGACGGCGACAAGGTCTACGAGACCTACTGGACCACCGGCCGCGGCAACGAGCTGATGGCACCGTCGTACGGGCTGCTGGATCTGACCGTCCACGGCAGGCAGGAGTTCTGGGAGGACTCGCCGGAGGGCTGGCCGCAGCGTTGGGATTCCCGAGGTGGCCAGTTCCGAACGGACGGCCGCCCGACCGCCCAGTGGTCGCGGATCGAGGCCGGACGCGACGACGACCTCGGCACCTCGTCCGACGACCACCCTCGACCGCACTGCCACTGAGCGAGCGTCCGGGAACCCGGCAGGCGCATGGTTCACAAGGCCACGAAGCACGGCGGGCGGCGGATCGGCGGGAAGCGCCCCCGCCGGGCCGCCTCCGGCCACCCACCCGCCGGGCATCCGCCGGACCCCGCCAGGGGACCCGGTGGGGCGGCCTCCCCCCGCCAGGAGGCCGCCCCACGACGTGCGCCCGCTCAGGAGAGCAGTTCCGAGATCCTGGTCTCCGGCTCCACCACGGCCCGGGTGAGCAGCGCCGCCACCCGGGACAGGCGTTCCTCGACCTCTTTTCGGTCCCACAGCTCGACGGCGTACTCCAGGTCGAGCACGACCAGCTCCCCCGCCATCCCGGCGTACATCTCCAGCTCGTAGCGGTTGGCCCTGGTGTGCACGTAGTCGAACCCGACCTCGCACCCGGCCAGTTCCGGGATCGCGGGCCCGTCCCCGGCCCAGTCGGAGGTCACCTGGAACAGCGGCATCCTGCGCGGATCCGGGTGGATCCTCAACGCCCGCACCACCTCGTTGAACGGGGTGCCCTGGTGGGCGTACGCCTCCAGCACGGTCCTGCGGACCCGCCCGGTCAGCTCGGCGAAGGTGGGGTCGCCGCCGCAGTCGACGCGCAGCGCCACCATGTTGACGAAGCAGCCGACCACTCCCTCCAGGCCGGGCAACGGCCGGTTGTCGGCGGTGGTGCCGATCACCACGTCGTCCTGGCCGCTCCACTGCGCCAGCATCGCCGCGAACGCGGCCGTCACCAGCATGTAGGGCGTCGCCCTGCTCTGCCGGGCCAGCTCCAGCAGCCGCCGCGACTCCGCGTGCGGCAGGCGGTGGGCGATCATCTCGGTGTCGCGGCCCTCGCGCCGCCCGTCGCGCGTCCTGGGCAGGACCAGCTCGGGCGCCTCGCGCAGCCGCTCGCGCCAGAACCGCTCCGACGCCGCCGCCTCGGGCCCGCCGAGCCAGGCCTGCTCCCAGGCCACGTAGTCGGCGAAGCGCAGGTGCGGCGCGGCGGGCGCGGCGTCCCGCTCGGAGTACAGGCGGCCCAGCTCGCCCACGAGCAGCCCGACGGACACGCCGTCGGTGACCAGGTGGTGCTGGACGAGCGCGAGGACGTGGTCGTCCTCGCCGAGCCGGTAGAGGGTGGCCCGTACGAGCGGCGCGGTGGACAGGTCGAAGCCGGTGTCGGCGTCGCGGGCGGTGCGGCGGGCCGCCTCCTCCGCCCGTTCCTCCTCGGGCAGGCCGGTGAGGTCCTCGACGGGCAGCTCGACGCGCACGCCGGGGTCGAAGCGCAGCACCGGCACGTCGCCGACGAGCGCCACCCGGGCGCGCAGGTTCTCGTGCCGCGCGACCAGCGCGTCGAACGCGCCGCGCAGGGCCTCCACGTCGAGCGGGCCGCGCACCCGGTAGGTGACGGCGGCGATGAAGTCGCGGGCGTCGCCGCCCGCGAGCTGCTCGTTGATCCAGATCTGCAGCTGCGCGGTGGACAGCGCGCTGGTGTCGGGCTCCTCGCCGTCCCGCTCGATCCTCCCCTCGGGGGCCGTACGGCCCGCGCGGCCCGTGCGACCGGCGCGGCCCGCGTCGCCGAGCGTGTGCTCCAGCGCGGGGTGCTTGGCCGCCATGTAGTCGGCCAGGTCGGCGGGGGTGCAGTTCTCGAACAGGGCCATCAGCGGTACGCGCACGGCGAGCACGGAGGCGATCTCGCGCACCAGCCGGGCCGCCAGCATCGAGTGGCCGCCCAGGGCGAAGAAGTCGTCGTCGGGGTCCACCTCGTCGAGGTTCATCACGCGCGCCCAGATGACGCAGAGCGCCGCCTCCAGCGCGGGCAGCTCGGTCCGCTCGCCGCGCTCGCCCGCGTCGGGCAGCCGGCCGGTCTCGACGCGGCCGTCCTCGGTACGCGGGATGCGGTCCACCGGCACGATGACGGCGGGCACCATGTACTGCGGCAGCCGCTCGACGAGGGTGGCGCGCAGCGCGTCGGGGGACGACCCGGCGACGGTGTAGGCGACCAGCTCGCGGCCCGCGCCGCCCTCGACCGCGACGACGGCGGCGTCCCGTACGGCGGGATGGGCGCGCAGGACCTCCTCGACGTCCTCCAGCTGCACCTGGAACGGGCCGATACCGACCAGCCGGTCCTCGCGCCCGCGCTCGACCACCCGCCCGTCGGGCCTGCGGATGGCGAGGCGGCCGGTGGGACCGGCCCCCTTCTCGGCGCCGGAGCGGCGGACCAGCTGGCCGACGGCCCCGGCGGGCAGCACGTTGCCGTCGTGGTCGAGCACGGTCACGTCGCCCTGGGTGAGGGTGACCCACTCCTCCGGGGCGATCATCGGGATGTCCGCCAGGGTCTGGGCGGGGTCGTCGGCGACCGCCCGCAGCACCCGGTCGTAGTGGCGCATCACGCGGGCGATCGTCGCCTCGTCGAAGAGGGCGTCGTCGTACTCGACGAAGAGGTCGACCCGGTCGCCCCGGCGCACGGCCTCGACCGCGACGTCGAAGCGGGACCGGCCGCGCGTCACCTCGACCTCGGCGGCGGGCACGCCGCCGATGGAGCGCTCGGCCGCCCCGGCGTCCCACATGGTGAAGACGACCTGCACGAGCGGGGTGTGCCCGGCGTCGCGTTCGGGCTGCAGGAACTCCACGAGCTTCTCGAAGGGCACGTACTGGTGGTCGAAGGCGTCGAAGGCGGCCTCGCTGACCGCGTCGGCCAGGTCGGTGAAGGGGAGCTCGCCCGCCGGGCGCAGCCGTACGGGCACGATGTTGGCGAAGAAGCCGAGCGCGCCGTCGAACTCACGCCCGGGGCGGCCGGGGGCGCCGGTGCCGAGCACCATGTCGCCGCGCCCCGTGTAGCGGTAGAGGGTGGCGGCGAAGGCGGCCAGCAGCACGGTGAAGACGGTGCCGCCGACCCGCTCGGCGACCTCGCCGAGCGGGCCGGTCAGGGCGGGGTCGAGCGGGAAGCGCTCGCGCCTGCCCGCGCTGGCCCGGCGGCGCGGCCGGAGCCGGTCGGCGGGCAGTTCCAGCACGGTGGGCGCGCCGTCGAGCTCGCGCCGCCAGTGGTCGACGTCGGCGGCGAGCCGTCCCCCGGCGAACTGCTCGCGCTGCCAGCGGGCGAAGTCGCCGTACTGGGCGGGCCGCTCCCCCGGTGCCTCGTCCGGCGCCCCGGCCGGTGACTCACCGGCCGGTCCACTCCGGATCTCACCGGAGGACCCGCTCCGGGACCCGCCGGGGAGTTCGCCCCGGTAGGCGGCGTCCAGCTCGTCCAGCAGCAGGTTCATCGAGAACCCGTCGCTGATGATGTGGTGGACCCCGAGCACGAGCGCCTGCCGGTCGGCGCCGAGCGTGACGAGCGAGGCGCGCAGCAGCGGTCCCGAGGCGAGGTCGTAGGGGGCCTCGGCGACCTCGCGGGCGTACTCCATGAGCGCCTGCTCGCCGCCGACGGCCGCCTCGCGCAGCACAGGGCCCCGGTCCCAGACCGCCTGCACCGGTTCCGCGCCCTGGTAGACGAAGGTGGTGCGCAGCACGTCGTGCCGCGCCACCACCCGTTCCAGCGCCCGCCCGAGCCTGGCGGCGTCGAGCGTGCCGTCCAGGACGAGCACCTTCAGCTCGTTGTACGAGCCGTTGCCCGGATCGTCCTGTTCGACGAACCAGAGCTGCTCCTGGAGGTAGGACAGCGGTGCGGTGCGGACGGGCAGACCGGTCACGACGGTCCCTCCGTCTTTCTCGCGATCACCCACAGGAAGCGCGACTCCCCGAGCGGTGTCCGCTGTGCCACGACCTCCTCGCGCTCGGGGACCAGGCCCTTCTCGCGCAGCAGGCGCAGGTTCTCCTCGGTGGGGAAGCCGGAGAAGAACATCGTCGAGCCGAACCACTCCTCCACCGCCCCGGGGATGTCCTCGGTCATGAGGGTGGCGAGCAGCAGGCCGCCCGGCTTCAGCCAGCGGGTGATGCCCCCCAGCAGGCCGGGCAGCTCCTCCCTCGGCAGGTGGGTGAGGGTGTAGATGGACACGACGGCGTCGAAGGAGGCCTCGGGGAACTCCGCCTCGGCCATGTCGGCCTGGACGAGCGTCGCGCCCGGCAGGGTCTTCTCGGCGAGCTTGAGCTGCTCGGCGGAGATGTCCACGGCGGTGAGGTCGTGCGCCTCGGCCAGGCGGCGCGACGACTCGTGGCCGCCGCCGACGCCCAGCTCCAGCACGGCCGCGCCCTCGCCGGGCAGCATGCCGAGCAGGTGGTCGGTCCAGGCCATGCGGGGGCCGTCGGAGAACTCCGACTGGAAGGCGGCGTAGCGGTCGGCGATGTCGTCCCAGCCCTCGCGGACGATGTCCTTGATGTCGGAGCGGACCTCGGAGTCGACGGCGTCGGCGACCCCGGCGATGGTGGGCCGGTCGAAGAACTCGACGACCGGCACCTCGATGCCGAAGATCGTGCGTACCCTGCCGAGGAGCTGGATGACCTGGATGCTGGTGCCGCCCAGCTCGAAGAAGTGGTCGTGCGGGCCGAGGGAGTCGACGCCGAGCAGCGGTTTCACGATCTCCTCGGCCACCCGGCGCCTGGTCGGCGTCCACTCGCCGTCGTCGGTCCCGGTGGCCGTGCCGGTACCCTCCCCCCTGGCCTCCCCCCTGGCCTCGGCCAGGGCGTCGCGGTCGACCTTGCCGGTCGAGGTGAGCGGGATCTCCGGCACGTGGACGAACTCGTTGGGCACCAGCGGCGCCGTCAGCCACCGGGCCGCGGTCTCGCGCAGCTCGCTCACGCCGGGCGGCTCCTCGGCGGTGGAGACGACGTAGGCGATCAGGCGGGCGTCGCCGTCGTCGCGCGCCTCCGCCTCGACCACGGCGTGCGTGATGTCGGGGTGCCTGCAGAGGGTCGCCTCGATCTCCTCCAGTTCCACGCGGACGCCACGGATCTTGACCTGGCGGTCGGCCCGCCCGGAGAAGACCAGCTCGCCCTCGGGGGTCCAGCGCACCAGGTCGCCGGTGCGGTAGAGCCGCTCGCCGGGCGTGGTGGCGAACGGGTCGGGGACGAAGGAGGCCGCGCTCGTGCCGGGACGTCCCAGGTAGCCGCGTCCGAGGCCGGGGCCGCCGACGTACAGCTCGCCGACCGTGCCGATCGGCACGGGGCGCATCGCCTCGTCCAGCGCGTACGCCCGGTGGTTGGGCATGGCGCGGCCGATGGGCGGCGAGGTGTCCCAGTGCCCCTCGCACTCCTGGGTGATGACGCCGACGGTGGTCTCGGTGGGCCCGTAGCTGTTGACGAACCGGCGCCCGGCCGCCCAGCGGGTGGTGAACTCGCCCGAGTAGCTCTCGCCGCCGACGGCGACGACCCGCAGGTCGGGGAAGTCGCCGGGCTCCAGCAGTCTCAGCACGCCGGGGGTGCCCATGTAGACGGAGATGCGGCGCTCGCGCAGCAGGTCGCGGAAGCGCGTCGACGAGGTGCGGGTCTCGGCGGAGGCGACGTGCAGGGCGGCTCCCGACAGCAGCGCTCCGAAGGCGTCGAAGGTGGAGACGTCGAAGGCGATCGAGGAGAACTGCACGAAGCGGTCCCGCGGCGAGAGCCCGTACAGGTGCTGGGCGCCCCGGACGAACGCGGTGACCGCGCGGTGCTCGATGAGGACGCCCTTGGGCGCCCCCGTGCTGCCCGAGGTGTACATGACGTAGGCGAGGTTGGCCGGGTGCAGCGGCACGCCGGGGTCGCTCTCGTCGCTCCCGGGGTGGTCGTCGACGTTCACCACGCACCACGGGCCGGGCGGCACCTCGGCCTCGGTGGTGGAGTCGGCGAGCACCACGGCGGTTCCGGCGTCGCGCAGGATCGCCTCGACCCGCTCGGGCGGGTTGCCCTCGTCGACCGGCACGTACGCGCCCCCGGCGGCCAGCGTCCCGAACATGGAGACGACCGTGTTCGCCGAGCGGCGCTGGTAGATGGCGCAGCGGTCCTCGCGGCGCAGGCCGAGACCGAGCAGGTGCCCGGCCAGGCGGTTGGCGGCGCGGCGTACCTCGTCGTAGGTGAGGGTCGTGCCCTCCTCGTCCGTCAGTGCCGTGGCGTCGGGGGACCTCGCGACCTGGGCGGCGAACCGTTCGACGACGGTCGCCGGCTCGTCGGCCAGCTCGGTGCGGTTCCATTCCTCGACGACCAGGCGCGCGTCGTGCTCCTGGATCGTGTCCATCGGCTCCTCCTTAGGGGACCGTCCTCGGGGGCCGTTCTCCGGCGGGCCCGCGGGTCGGGATCGGGGACCGTTCTTCGGCGGGGCCGCGGGTCAGGATCGCTCGCCGTCGTCCATCCAGCGGCGCAGGCTCAGCGGGCGCATGTCCGTCCACACCTCCTCGATGTGGGCGAGGCACTCCTCGCGGGTGCCACTGTGGCCGGTGCTCCGCCAGCCCTCGGGAATGTCACGGTCGGCCCACCATATGGAGTACTGCTCCTCGTGATTGAGCACCACGGTGTACTCGGCGGTCTCCACTGCCTCGGCCATTCGGCTCTCCTTTGCCTCATTCGTGATTCAACCCGACGTTGCAATCAAACAATGCCATGGTCAAGCAGAAGCGATTTAACGTACTTTCCGCGAAATGTTAAGGTGTTTAAGGGGAGCTATGTGTGGAATAGCCGGCGTATCTGTTCTGGACGGGACCGCCGGGCAGCCGGCCTTCGACGGGCTCGTCACCCTGCAGCACCGCGGCCAGGAGTCGTGGGGCATCGCGGTGGCCGGGCCGGACGGCGTGGAGGTGAGGCGGTCGCTGGGATTCGCCTCGCGCTCGGACTGCGGTGACTCGGCCCGCGACGGCCGCGACGGCTGGCCCGCCGGGAGGCTCGCGGTCGCCCACACCCGGTACTCGACGACGGGCGCCACGCTGCTGGAGAACTCCCAGCCCTTCGTCCACGAGGCGCGGCGCATCGCGCTGGCGCACAACGGGGACCTCACCAACGCCGCCGAGCTGCGCGCCCGCCTCGGCCGTGAGGGCTACGGGTTCCGCTCGACCAGCGACTCCGAGGTCATCCTCGCCCTCCTCGCCGACGCCCTGGACGCCCCGGACGCTCAGGACACCTCGGGTACCCCGGACACCCGGGACGCCGACCCGATCGTGGCGGCGGTCGCGCGGGCCGTGCGGGTGCTGCGCGGCGCGTACTCGGTGGTGTGCGCCGTCGGCGACCGGCTCGTGGCCTTCAGGGACCCGCACGGCCTGCGCCCCCTGGTCGTGGGGTTCGCCGAGGGCGCCGAGGGCACCGGGGCCAGGGCGGTCGTCGCCTCGGAGACCTGCACGCTCGACGCGCTCGGCTGCCCGCAGCAGCGGGAGGTGGAGCCGGGCGAGCTGCTGGTCCTGCGCGACGGCCGCCTGGTCGGGACGCACCGCGTCGCCGCCCCCGCTCCGCGCAGCTTCTGCGTGTTCGAGCACCTCTACCTGACCAGGCAGGACTCCAGGATCGACGGCGCCAGGACCGGCGCGACGCGGGTGGCGTTCGGCGAGCGGCTCGCGCTGGAGTCCCCGGCGGACGCCGACCTGGTGGTGGCCGTCCCCGCCTCCGGCGTGCCCGCGGCCCGGGGGTACGCGCGGGCGGCGGGCCTTCCGCTCGCCGGGGCGCTGGTCCGCGACGAGCAGGTGGGCAGGACGTTCATCGAGCCCGACCAGCGGCGGCGCGAGCGCAAGCTGCGGCGCAAGTTCTCCATCGGCTCGCCGGTGGACGGGGCGAGGGTCGTGGTGGTCGACGACTCGATCGTGCGCGGGTCCACCATGCGGCGCATCGTCACGCTGCTGCGCGAGTCGGGGGCGAGCGAGGTGCACGTGCGGATCGCCGCGCCGGCGCTGATCGCGCCCTGCCACTACGGGGTGGACATCGTCGACACCGGCGAGCTGGTGGCGACCGGCCGCGAGGCCGGGGAGGTGTGCCGGATCATCGGCGCGACGAGCCTGGCGTACCTGTCGGTGGCGGGCATGCGCCACACGGTCGGGAGCATGGCGGGCGAGGGGTTGTGCGAGGGCTGCATCACCGGCGAGTACCCCACCCCGGTGAGTCCCGGACGCGACAAGTTGAAGCTCGTACCCGCACAGGCCCCGCGGCACGCGGCGCCCCGGGCGGCCGTCCACCCCCGTTGACGATGATCAAGGCCCCGCCTAGCCTCCGCCAGATGGGACCTCAAACAGAACCGAACGGCTACGACGACGACGGTGGTTGCGACGCCCGCTACACCAGGACCGCCTGCCTGTGGGGGCGCAGGCCCGACCGGATCTCCGACGTCCTGGGAGACGCCCTCTCCCTGCCCGGAGCACCCACGGAGGTCGGCCCGCCCCCCACCCCGGCCGGCGCGGACGCGCCCGTCGTCCTGGACGTGGGATGCGGCGAGGGACGCAACGCGGTGCGCCTCGCCCAGCGGGGCGCGCGTGTGCTGGCGATGGACATGTCGGCCGCCGCGCTGGAGAACGGCGCGCGGGCGTGGGGCGACGCCGGGGGGATCGAGTGGCGGCAGGGCGACGCGCGCACCGCCGCGCTGGAGCCCGCCTCGTTCGACGGGGTGCTGGCGTGCAGCGTCCTGCACTGGCTGGAGGACGAGGAACAGGTCGCCGACGTCATCGCCGGACTCCAGGCCGCGACCAGGCCGGGAGGGGTGAACGCCCTGCTGATGTTCAACCGCGGCCACGCCTACCTGCCTCCCGCCGGCGAGATGCGGATGCCGGTCCTGCTGCCCCACGACTGGTACCTCGCCAGGTACGCCGGATGGACCGTGCTGAGCGCCACCGACGCCGACTCCACGCACACGCACAAGGGCCACGAGGAGCCGCACACCCACGCGGTGACCAGGCTCGTCGCCCGCAAGGGGGCGGGCTCGTGAGCCCGGCGGCACCCGGCCGCGCGGGCACGCGGGAGACCGGTCCCACGGTCCCTTCCGGGACGGGGATCGAGCCCCCGGGCCCGCCGCACCCGCTCGAATGGCCGGTCTACGACGAGGGCGTGGCGGCCAGGGTCGCCGAGCTGGTGACGCTGGGGCGCACGTTCGACTACGACTACGGCCCCGAGCTGGCCGAGCTGGAACGGTCGTTCGCCGAGCGGCACGGCCGCGCCCACGCCCTGGCGCTCACCTCCGGCACCGCCGGGCTGCTCGCCGCCTACTTCGCGCTGGGCATCGGGCCCGGCGACGAGGTGATCGTCCCGGACCTCACGTTCTTCAGCACCGCCTCGCCGCTGTTCCTGCTGGGCGCGGTGCCGGTGCTCTGCGACGCGGGCGACGCCACCGGGAACGTCGCCGCGGCGGACGTGGAGGCGCTGGTCACCCCCCGTACGGTCGCGATCGTCGTCACCCACCTGTGGGGCCACAGCTGCGACATGGACGCCCTGCGCGCGGTGGCCGACCGGCGCGGGCTCGCCCTGGTCGAGGACTGCTCGCACGCCCACGGCTCCACCTTCCGCGGCCGGCCGGTGGGCTCCATGGGCGACATCTCGATCTTCAGCGTGGGCGGCAGGAAGCTCGTCTCCGGGGGCATGGGCGGCATGCTCCTCACCGACTCCGAGGACGTCTTCGCCCGTGCCTGCCTGCTGACCAACTTCCGGCACCGCACCGACCTCACCATCGACGCCGTCCGCTACAAGCCGTTCCTGCTGACCGGTCTCGGCGGCAACTTCCGCATCTCCACACCGGGCGCCGTGCTCGCCCAGAGCCACCTCGACCGCCTGGACGAGCTGGTGGAGCGCAGGGTGGCCAACATGTCCGCCCTGTCCGCTGGGCTCGGCGAGCTGCCGGGCGTGCGCCCCTCCCCCGTCGCCGAGGGCGTCACGATGGGAGCCTGGTACGACGGGGTCGTCGAGGTGACGCCGGAGTGCCCGTTCAGCCGGGACGGGCTGGTCGCGGCCGGTCAGGCGCGCGGCCTGAAGGTGCGCGGCCCGGCCACCAGGCCGCTGCACGTCTTCCCGCTCTTCCAGGGCACCGCGCCCGACTGGTCACCCCAGGTCGCCGCCGCCGTACGGGCCGCGGCGGCGGTGAACGACCGGCCGTTCCCGCGTTCCGCGGAATTGTTCGCCCGGTGGATGAAATTGCCGGTGAATTTCCTCTGGGAGGCCGGCTCGCCGCTGGTCGACGCGTATGTCGAGGCGTTCGACGACGCCTTCTCGATGGCGCGCACCGCGTAACGTCGTTCCTGTTTCCAGCGTTTCCGGCGCTCTCAGCGCCTCCAACGTTCTCAGCGTTCTCAGCGTCGATTCCGGAGTAATCCATATGAGCCGACAAATGTCTCCCGTCATCCACGCCGTCGCCCCCACCAGCCTGGAGAGCTGGTTCGGCCATTTCGTCGACCTCGGCCCACAGGACCGGATCGTCTTCACCGGCGAGGACCACCACGTCGACGTGTCCCCGCTGCTCGACGCGATCGGCCGGACGCCGCGCGCGACGGTGATCTTCCACTCCAGCCACACGACGCTCGGCCGCGACCAGCTGCTGGCCTTCCGGCTCCGCGAGCTCGGCCACCAGGCCGAGTGCCAGTCGCGGCTGTGCGCCTCGCTGGGCAGCGACAAGATCCTGATGAAGGAGTTCTTCGACCGCTACCGCCTGGTCTCGCCGCCGTGGGCGCGGGCCGGCGAACCGCTTCCCGCAGCCGGTCCCGACACCCCCGTGGTCATCAAGGACCGGCACGGCACGCAGAGCGTCGGCACCCGGCTGGCCCGCGCGGGCGAGTGCCACCTCGCCCCCAACGAGATGAGCGAGCTGTACGTCGACGGGATCGAGTACTCGGTGCTGATCTACCGCGACGAGCACGGCACGGCGACGTTCCCACCGGTCTGGAAGGGGGCGACCTCACCGGACCTGGTCCCGCCGTGGCAGCGGCTGCGGCTGTGCCCCAGCCCGGCGCTCGGCGGCGCCTGGGAGCGCAAGCTGCGGGCCGTCGGCAAGCGGCTCGCCGACCTGGCCGAGGCGCACGGCTACCTGGAGGTGGAGTTCCTGCTGACCCGCAGCGGCGAAGTGCACCTGCTGGAGATCAACCCCCGGGTGTCGGGCACCATGCGGCTGGCCGCGATGGCGACCCGGCTGCCGATCTTCTCCCTGCACGCCCGGCCCGAGCTGCGCGACCATCTCTGCGCGGCCCGCTTCAGCGGCGAGGTCCCCTACAGCGGCGACCCGATCACCGACGCCGACGGCGAGGTGTTCGCCACCTCCCGGCTCACCGTCGCCGGGGAGAGCCCCGCCGAGGTCCGCGCCAAGCTGCGCGAGCTGGGCGCCGCGCCCCAGGCGCTGCCCCGCGCCTCCTGACCCGTGTGCTTCCGGGAACCCCGGCCCCGTCCTCCGGGAACCCGGTTCCCCGTTTCCCCGCTCAGGCGGATCGGCGCACCGCCCCCGCCCCCTCGGGCTTTCCCGGCTCGCCGGGCAGCCCGTCCCGCGCCTCCCCGTCGCGCCGCGCGTCCCACCGGTCCAGCAACCCCAGCAGGGGCGCGGTCGCGGCCGTGGAGACCAGCGCGACGATCACCAGCATCGTGAACAGCACCTGGGTGATGATGCCGAGGCTGAGGCCGATGCTCAGGATGACCAGCTCGGTCACCCCCCGGCAGTTCATCAGCACCCCGAGCCGCACGGCCTCCCGCCCCGGCACGCCCATCGGCCTGGCGATGACCAGCACCCCGCCGACCTTGCCCGCCACGGCGACGACGAGGATCAGCAGGCACCAGCTCCACATGGTCAGGTCCTGGCTGAGCAGCCCGATCTGGGTGTTGAGCCCGACGAAGGCGAAGAAGGGCGGCAGCAGGAAGGAGGTGGTGAAGTCCTGGGTGCGCTCGCGGACCCGCCGCAGCCGCACGTCGCCGTCACGCGGGAACAGGGCGCCGAACAGGAACGCGCCGAAGATCAGGTGGATGCCGATCAGCTCGGTCAGCAGCCCGGAGACGAGCAGCCCGACGATGACGATGGGCAGCGTCGCCTCCTGCGAGAGCCCCCGGCGCAGCAGCCGGGTCAGCAGCGGCCGTACCACCCCGACCATGACGGCGGCGAAGGCGACGGTCAGGCCGAGCGTGCGCAGCGCCTCGGCGGGTGAGGAGCCCTTGGCCATGGTGACCGCCACGGCGAGCAGCAGCCACGCGGTCACGTCGGCGATGGCGGCGCAGGTGACGGTGAGCGCCCCGGTCGGGGTGTGGAAGAGCCCGCGTTCCAGCAGGATCCTGGCGAGCACGGGGAACGCGGTGACGCTCAGCGCGGCGCCGACGAACAGCGCGAAGACCGGGAACTCGACGGACGCGGTCGCCAGCGGCGTGTAGATCAGCAGGGCCAGCGCGACCCCGAGCGCGAACGGGATCGCCACGCTCGCCTGGCCGCAGAGCACCGCGATCCTGCCCCGCCCGCGCAGCAGGTCGCCGCGCAGCTCCAGCCCGACCAGGAACATGAAGAAGGCGAGCCCGAACTGGGCCAGCAGGTTCAGGTACGGCATGACCGCGCTGGGGAACAGCGCGCCATAGGCCTCGGGCCACACGGCGCCGAGCAGCGAGGGGCCGAGCACGATGCCCGCGGCCATCTCCCCGATCACGCGGGGCTGGCCCAGCCCGCGCAGGACGGCCCCGCCGAGATGTGCCAGCGCGACGACCACCGTGATCGACAACAGCAGCAGGGGCGTGGCGGGCACCGCCTCCTGCCGTCCCGGCTCCACCGAGGGCACCGGGACGGGACCGGTGGCCGTCCCCGGGTCGAGCGCCAGCATCAGCAGCGCCAGCACGGAGGGCAGCACGACAGCGAGACCGTAAGCGACCAGAGAACGACACAACGTGCGCTTATTCGCGGACCGAAACCTTGGATACGTCATGGATCGATTCCATTTCCGAGAGGTTGAATTCCGAACCGGCGCGTATATCACAGAGCAAAAAAAATTGCCAAGCTGATTGGAGACTCAGCAGGTCAACGGCTCGACCCCGTCTTTCCGTTGTACCTCAGGAAGAACAAACGAAAATTACCCATGATCGAAAGTGCGCTTTCCGAAACGGCGGGTAAGGGATCGGCCTGACTCACTCCAAGTGCACAGAAATCCGGAGGAACAGTCGCATGCAGGTGCTCTCCCCCAACCGAGAGGCGAACCGCCAAGCCCCGCCGTCCAGTGATGAGAGGCCCCCCGTCCCGGCCCCGCGCCGTACCCCTTCCCAGGGCTCCAAGCTGGCCCTGGACGCGTCTGCCAAGCCGCGGCGAACCGGGCTCCAGCTCCCGTCGAGTCTCCCCTTCGACACCTGGCGGCGGATCGGCCACCAGATCTCCCTCATCGCCGACTCCTCCGCCTGGTGGCTCGGCGACTGGCTGGTCTACGGCGAAACCGAATACACCGACCGTTACAAGAGAGCGGTCGAGGAGAGCTCCCTCGATATCCAGACCCTCCGCAATTACGCCTGGGTCGCGCGGCGATTCCCGGTATCCCGCCGGCGGGATAAGCTCAGCCTTCAGCACCACGCCGAAGTGGCCGCGCTTCCCGAACACGAGCAGATGCTCTGGCTCGACCGCGCCGAGCGCTTCAACTGGTCCAGAAACCGGCTCCGCAGCCAGATCAAGGCACACCGCACCGCCGCCCTGTCGGCCTCCGGCCGTGCCGCGGAGGCCGCCAAGGAGAAGGCCGTCATCCACATCGACGTACCGGTCGACCAGGAACAGTCGTGGCGTGACGCGGCCCGCCGGATGAACCGCAGCGTGGAGGAGTGGGCGCGGCTCATCCTCAACCAGGTCGCCACCGGCGAGATCCCCGCCCGTGGGATCCACGACGCCAAGGCCGGGTGAGGAACGGAGGACAGGTGGACACCGTCCACACGCTGTTCGAGAGAAAGGCGTCCGAGGTACCGGACAGGACGGCCCTGGTTTCCGGGGCCGTCCTGTTCACATATCGGGACCTCGACGCTCGTGCCAACGGCCTCGCCCGCTCGCTCCTGCGACGCGGCGTCGGCCCCGAGACCCTGGTCCCCCTGCGGCTGGACCGCTCTCCCGACCTGCTCGTCGCGCTGCTCGCCGTCTGCAAGGCGGGCGGCGCGGCGGTGCTGCTCGACCCCGGCTGGCCCGAGGACCGGGTCGCCGCCGTCCTCGACGGCGCTCCCGTGGTGATCGACGGTCCCCTCGACGCCCTCGGCGCCGAACCCTCCGCCGAGGGACCCGGCGTCGCCGTGCACGGGGACCAGCTCGCGTACGCGGTGCACACCTCCGGGTCGACGGGACGGCCCAAGCTCGTCGGGGTGACCCACCGGGCGATCGCCCACCGCGTCGCCACCCACGCCGAGGCGTACCGCATCACCCCCGCGGACCGCTCCAGCTGGCTGGCCCCACCGGCCTCGTCGGTCTCGGTGGTGGAGCTGTGGCCGTACCTCTGCTCCGGCGCGAGCGTGCACGTCGCCGACGCGGCGACCGCGGGCTCGCCGCCGGAGCTGCGCGACTGGATGGTCGCCTCCGGCATCACCCGCGCGTACGTGAACATGCCGCTCGCCGAACTGCTGTACGGCCTGCCGTGGCCGGCGGAGACGGCGCTGCGGCTCATGACGGTCGGCAGCGACGCGGTGCGCGTGTGGCCCTCGCCCGGCCTGCCGTTCGAGGTCGCGGTGGAGTACGGCTCCGCGGAGGCCAACGGCGTGACGAGCTGCCTGGTCCCGCTGGAAGACCGCTGCACCTCGGTCACGGCCGACGAGACCGCCAGGCGCACCCGGCCCCCGATCGGGCGTGCCTGGCCCGGCGTCGGCGTCCCCGTCCTCACCTCCGGGCTGGAGCCGGTCGCGGCGGGCGAGGTCGGCGAGCTGTTCGTGTCCGGGCCCGAGCTGGCCCGGGGCTACCTGGGCGAACCGGCCCGCACCGCCGAACGTTTCCTGCCCGACCCCTCGGGCGGGGGCGGCCGCGTCTACCGGACCGGCGACCTCGTACGGGAGCGGCCGGACGGGCGGCTGGAGCACCACGGCCGCGTCGACCAGCAGGTCAAGATCCGTGGCCACCGGGTGGAGCCCGCGGAGGTGGAGGCGGTGCTCCTGCGGCACCCCGCGGTGCGCGAGTGCGTGGTGACGGGCGTGCCGGGCCCCGGCGGCGACCTGAGGCTGTGCGCCTACGTCGTCTACGCCGTCACCGCGGAAGGCATCCCGGAAGACGTCACGGAAAGCACCCCGGACGGCGTCACGGACGGCACCGGAAACGGCGTCGCCCACAGCAGCGGAAACGGCTTCGCGAACGGCTTCGCGAACGAGAGCGGGGAGCTGCGCGCCTTCGCCGCGGCCCGGCTGCCCGGTCCGATGGTGCCGACCGTCTGGACCCCGATGGAGCGGCTGCCGCTGAACTCCAGCAACAAGGTGGACCGCCGCGCGCTGCCCCCGCCCTCGTGGGGCGATCCCCGGGGCGACGGCGGGCGCGCGGAGGACGCGGAGGGCGACGACCCCGTGACCGCGGGAGTGCTGGAGCTGTGGGAGCAGGAGCTCGGGGCGCGCGGCGCGCTGGGCGACCACTTCATCCGCTCCGGCGGCGACTCCCTGTCGGCCACCCGCCTCGTCGATCGGATCGGCAGCCGCTACGGCGTGCGGATCCGGCTGCGCGACTTCCTGCGGGCGCCGACCCCAGAGACCCTCATCCGGAACATCAGGGCGGAAGGAAGGACGACATGACCGAGAGGAAGCGAAGGAGGAGCCGCCCCACGTGGCTGCTGCGCACCCCCGACCCCGAGGCGCGGGCCAGGCTGTGGTGCCTGCCGTACCCGGGGTCGGGGGCGTCGATGTACCACGGGTGGCCGGCCGAGGTGGACGGGATCGAGCTGTGCCCCGTGCAGCTGCCCGGCAGGGAGAACCGGCTGCGCGAGCCGTTGTTCGAGAGTTACGCGGCCGTCGCCGCCGAGATGCTGGAGGGCCTGGAGCCCTACCTGGACCGGCCGTTCGGCTTCATCAGCCACTGCGGCACGGTCTTCATCGGCTACGAGGCGACGCTGCTGCTCATGGAGCGCGGCGGGCCGCTGCCCGCCCACCTGTTCGCCTCGTCGATGGTCCCGCCGCACCGGGCCTCGTGGCCGAGCATCCTCAAGCTCGACGAGGAGCAGGTGGGCGCGCTGGTGTCGGACCTCATGCGGGCGCGCGGCGCGGAGCCGCTGCCCGAGCTGGTGGACATGGCCGCGGACGTCATGCGCGCCGACGTGGCCGCCTACGGCCGCTTCGACAAGACCGACCCGGTGGAGCTGCCGTGCCCCATCACCGCGATCGGCTGGGCGGGCGACACGCAGATCCCCCCGGAGCAGATGGGCGGCTGGGAGTCCTACGGCGAGGCCCGCTACACCGTGCTGGACGGCGGGCACTGGAGTTACCTCCAGGCGCCCGCCGCCCTGCTGGACGAGATATCGCGGAGCATGTCCGCGCGTGTCCCGGGCTGAGCCGGTTGATCTCAGATGTTCTCAGGCATCCTTGCCGTCCGCGCGCCCGCCGGGTCCATCGGCCTCGGCGGGCTCCGGGTCGTCCCGCAGGAGCTCGGCGTCCTCCAGCCTGCGCAGGTTCGGCACCGGCGACAGGAACAGCAGGATGATCCAGGGCAGCAGGAACGCGGAGCCGACGTAGATGGCGGGCTTGACGCCGATCAGCTCGCCCAGCACCCCGGCCAGCATCGCGGCCAGCGGCAGGATGCCGAGGTAGACCGCGCGGCTCGCGCCGATGACCCGGCCCCGCAGGTGGTTGGGGATCACGTACTGGAAGAGCGTGAGCTGGCCGATGTTGCCGGCCACCACGCCGAACACCGTGACGAACCAGATGATCGAGAACAGGGTGATCTGCAGCCACTGCGGACCGGCCACGAACGGCGTGAAGCACAGCACCCGGAACGCGATCAGGGCGGTCATGATGCCGCGTCCGTAGCCGACCTTCTCGAACAGCTTGCTCGCGAAGACGGCCCCGACGACACCGCCGATGCTGCCCACGGCGTAGATGAAGCCGATCCAGGTGCCCGACATGCCGAGCTCCCTGGCCGCGTACAGGATGAACAGGGTCAGGATCATCATCGACCCGAAGTTCGCCCCGGCGGAGTTGAGGATCAGCGGCCGGGCGTAGTCGTTGCGGTAGGTGACCCTCAGGCCGTGCTTGATGTCGTGGAGCATCGCCGCGACCGCGCCGCGGCCCTCGCTGCTGCGGCGCTCGACGGGCGGCTCGACGTGGCGGATGCGCGACAGCGCGAAGGCGGAGACGAGGAAGGAGATCGCGTCTCCGAGCATCACGTACGCCGGCCGGAACAGGTCGATGAGCACGCCTCCGGCGCTGGAGCCCGCGATGGCGCCCACCGACTCGGTCGCCGCCATCCGGCTGTTGCCGGCGACCAGCTGCTCCTCGCTCAGCAGGGTCGGCATGTAGGCGGCGTAGGCGATCTCGAAGACCACCGAGAGGCCGCCGACCACCACCGCGACCACGTAGAGCACCCACATGTCCATGAAGCCGGCGAAGGCCGCGATCGGGATGAGGGCCACGACCACGGCACGCCCGATGTCGGAACCGACCATCAGCGGCCTGCGACGGTAGCGGTCGATGAGCACGCCGGCGATCAGCGTCAGCAGAAGCGCGGCGATCGTGCGCATGGTGTTGAGCAGGCCGACCTCGAAGGAGCTCGCCTGCAGCATGAGGATCGCGGTCAGCGGGAGGGCCAGGGTGGTCAGCTCGGAGCCGAGGACCGAGATCGACTGACCGGCCCAGAGCCGGTTGAAGTCGGGGTTCCGCCAGAGAGAGGGCGGCTTTTCCTCCGGCGCCCTGACTTCCGCTCTCTGAGTGTCCATAAGATCATTCCGTCCTTGTCGGGTTTCACCTCTGGTTGACTGGAATAAGGTTTTTGTTAAGGGTGATGATATGCGAAATCATACGAGAGACACACTGGAAAACAATCAGCGGGTCCGTCAGATGACGCTCCCCGACGGCCATGTGGTATTTCAGCTCAATCCCGCCGAGACCAGCCTGCAGTATCGCAGTATCGTGGGCGACAGAAGCTACTTCAGACATGACGTGCGCCTTGAGCCGGGAATGACGGTGTTCGATGTGGGGGCTAACATCGGAATCGCGGCCCTGGCGTTTCATTGGGAATGTCCGGGCACGCGCATTCTCGCCTTCGAGCCCGCCAGGCCGCTTTACGACGCGCTGTGCGCGAATCTGTCCGCCCACGGCCTGAACGCCAAGGCGTTCGACTGCGCGCTCTCCCATACCCCGGGGACGGCGGTTCTCACCGTCTACCCGGAGACCACCGCGATGTCGGGGATGTACACCGACGTCGACCACGACGCCGAGGTGACCAGGACGTTCCTCGCCAACAGCGGTTTCGCCCCCGAGGACGTGACCGACATGGCCGAGGGAAGGCACGTCACGGAGAAGCAGGAGTGCCAGGTGCGGACGATCTCCGAGGTGATGGCCACCGAGGGCGTGGACCGCATCGGACTGCTGAAAATCAACGTCGAGAAAGCCGAATGCGATGTCCTGGACGGAATCGCTCCCGGCGACTGGGAGGCGGTCGACCAAATCGTCATGCAGGTCCACGACATCGACGGCAGGCTCGCGTCCGTGCGCGACGATCTCACCGGTCGTGGATTCCAGGTCGACATCGGCCAGGACCCCCTGTTGAAGGACACCGACATCTTCGACGTGTACGCACGGAGGAATTCCCCATGACAGTTGACACGACCGTGAATCTCAACGAGCTGGATCTGGCGGATCCGGACATCTACACGGCCGCCGACTCCGGCCTCGGCGTCCTGCATTACCTGCAGGAGCACCAGCCGATGTTCTGGAACAAGAGATCGGAGGGGCCGAGTTTCTGGGCTTTCACCAAATACGCGGACGGCGTCGCCGTCTATCTCGACAAGACGAATTTCACCTCCGAGCGGGGCATGCAGGTCGGGCAGACCGAGTCCGCCGCCCGCGCCGCCGCCGGCAAGATGCTGATCGTCACCGACGGCCGCCACAGCCAGCTGCGCGACGTGATGAACCCCGCGCTCACCCCCCGGGTGGTCCGCCGCCTGGAGGGCGCGATGCGCGAGACGGTCGGCGGGATGCTGGAGGAGAACGCCCAGAAGGACTCCTTCGACTTCGTCGACACGGTGGCGGGCAGGCTCCCGCTCTCGGTCATCTGCGAGCTGCTGGGCGTGCCCCGCGCCGACTGGGACCTGATGATCCAGTGGACGCGCACCGCGTTCGGCTCCGCCACCTCCGACGACGTCATCTCCGACGCGGAGAAGGCCGAGGCGAACGCCAACATCTTCGCCTACTACGCCGACCTGCTCGCCGAGCGGCGCGGGAACCTCGGCGACGACGTGATCAGCGTGCTGATCCGCGGCCAGATCGACGGGACGCCCCTCACCGACGAGGAGATCCTGCTCAACATCAACGGCCTCATCACCGGGGGCAACGAGACGACCAGGCACGCCTCGGCGGGGGCCGTCATCGCCCTGGTGGAGAACCCCGACGAGTGGCGGCGGCTGCGCGAGGACCCCTCGCTCATCCCGACCGCCGTGGAGGAGGTGCTGCGCTGGACCGCCCCCAGCCTCAACGTCATGCGCACCGCGCTGCGCGACACGCGGATCGGGGACCAGACCATCCGGGCCGGTGAACGGGTCAGCGTGTGGCACCCGGCCGTCAACCGCGACGAGGACGCCTTCCCCGACGCGCGCCGCTTCGACGTCGGGCGCACCCCCAACAAGCACCTCACGTTCGGCCTCGGCAAGCACCTGTGCATCGGCGCGGCGCTGGCCAGGTTCGAGCTGCGCGTGCTGCTGGAGGAACTGACCGGCCGGGTGGCCCGCATGGAGCTCACCGGGCCGGTCAAGCGGCTGCGCTCGAACCTCATGTGGGGCGTCGACCGCGTCCCCGTCCACCTCGAACTCGACCACGCCGGGCACTGATTGGAGCACCCCATGCCGGACAGTAAGACTTCGCTGTCGCCGACACAGGAGAGCCGGTGGAGGTCCTACCGGGCGAAAACCGCCGGTGACCACACCGACCAGGTCACGCTCGCGGCGCGGCTGCGCGGCCCCCTGGACGAGAAGGCCCTGGCCGCCGCGCTGGAACACGTGCTGGACGCGCGTGAGGACCTGCGGCCGGCGTTGCCCGGCGACTCCGGCGCGACGCCTCGGCCCGTCACCGTCCCCGCGCCGGTGGAGCTGAGCAGGCACGACGCGAGCCGCCGCGAGGAGGCGCTGGCGCGGCTCGTCTCCGAGCAGGCCAACCGGGGCCTCGACCTCGCGTCCGGCCCGCCGGTCCGGGTCGCCCTGGCGCGGCTCGCCGACGACGACCACGCGCTCCTCGTGACCGCGCACCGGCTCGTCGCCGACGAGCACGTCCTGACGGGCCTCGCGGAGGAGATCTCCCAGGCGTACGAGGACGCGTTCGACGCGCCGGGCGCCGCGCTCGCGGCCTCCGACGGCCGCCCCTCCCCCGCCACCTCCAACGGCCAGCCCCCGAACGGCCAGGTCTCCAACGGCCAGGCCCTGAACAGCCAGGCTCACAACGGCCGCACCTCCGGCGGCGCCTCCGCGAACGGCCACGGCGGCTCCCCGGCCGCCTCCCCCGCCTCCCCCACTTCCACCGCCTCCCCCACTTCCACCGCCTCCACCGGGAACGGGAGTGACGGGGACGCCGCCGACCTCGCCTACTGGCGGGACCGGCTCGACGGCACGCCCCCCGCCCTCGACCTGCCCACCGACCGGGGCCGTCCCGCCGTGCCCGGCTTCACCGGAGCCCGGGTGACCTTCACCGTCCCGCCGGAGACGGCCGCGCGGGTCGAGGCCGTCGCGCGCGAGGTGGGACTCCCCGGCCAGACGGCCCAGACGGCCGAAGCGACCCAGGCGGCACGGGCGATGACGCTGTCCCGCTGGTCGGGCCGGGCCGAGACCGCGCCGGAGACCGGCGCCGACACCGAGGCCGTCACGCTGGCCGCGTGGGCGGTCGCGCTGTGCCGCTGGTCGGGCCAGGACGAGGTCGTGGTCGGCGTACCCGTGCCGGCCGGGGGGCGCGCTCCCGTGTTCCCGATCCGGATCGGCTGCGAGGGCGATCCCTCGTTCGCCTCCGTCGTCGCCCAGGTGCGCGACGCGCTGGACGAGGCGGCCGCGCACGGCTCCTACCCGGCGCACCGGCTCGCCGAGGAGCTGGAGCTGGACGCCTCCAGCGGCGTGCAGCCGCTCTACCAGGCGGAGTTCGCCCAGACGGCCCCGGCCTGGAGCGCGCTGCGGCTGCCGGGCGTGCGGACCTCGGAGCTGGTGGCCGGCCGCTTCCCGCTCGCCTCCGACATCGCGCTGGTCCTGGTGCCGGGCTCGCTCGACGGGGAGATCCGCTACGGGCTCGACCTGTTCGACGCGCCGGGCGCCAGGACCAGGGCCGAGCAGTACGTCACCCTGCTGTCCGACGCCGTGCGCGACCCCTCCCGGCCCATCTCGTCGCTGTCCCTGCTGGACGCGGAGCAGCTGCGGCTGGTGGTCGAGGAGTGGAACCGCACCGAGACCCCCTTCGACGAGGAGGCCGGCGTCGGGGCCCTGTTCGAGGCGCGCGCCGACGCCGCCCCGGACGCGCTCGCGGTGCTCGCCGGCGAGCGGCGGCTGACCTACCGGGAGCTGGACGAGCGTGCCAACCGGGTGGCCCACCGGCTGATCCGCGACGGGGTGCGGCCCGGCCACGTCGTCGGCTCGATGACCGGCCGTTCGGCCGAGGCGCTCGTCGCCTTCCTGGGCATCGTCAAGTCCGGCGGCGTCTACCTGCCGCTGGATCCGGCGCTGCCGCCCGACCGGCTGGGCTACATCCTCGACGACAGCGGGACCCGGCTCGTCCTCACCGGGGCCGAGCACGCGGGCCTGGTGCGCGACGACCGGGTGCGCACGATCGAGCTGGACGCCGAGTGGCGCACGATCGAGGCGGAGGAGCCGGGCACGAGGCCCGGCGTGACGCCCGCGCCCGACGCGCCCGCCTACGTCATCTACACCTCGGGCTCGACCGGCCGGCCCAAGGGCGTGGAGGTGCCGCACCGCGGCGTCAGCAACCTCGCCTCCGCCCTGTCGCGGGAGTTCTCCCTGACGCCCGACGACCGGGTGGCGCTGTTCGCCTCGCTCAGCTTCGACGCGTCGATCTGGGAGATCACGATGGCGCTGCTGAACGGGTCGGCGCTGTGCGTGCTGGACCCGGCGGCGATGACCCCGCAGGAGACGGCGAAGGCCATCAGCGACCAGGGGGTGACCGCGGCCACGTTCCCGCCGACGTTCCTCAGCACGCTCAAGGGTGACGAGCTGGGCACGGTCAGGCTCATGGTCGTCGCGGGCGAGCAGTGCCCGACCGGGCTGGTGCGGACCTGGGGGCCCGGCCGTACCTTCGTCAACGCCTACGGGCCGACGGAGACGACCGTGTGCGCCACGATGGGGGCCTGCGACCCCGCCGCCGCGTACGCGCCGCCGATCGGCCGGCCGCTGGCCAACTTCAGGACCTACGTGATGGACCGCTGGCTCAACCCGCTCCCCGCGGGCGTGCCCGGCGAGCTGTACGTCGGCGGCACCGGCCTCGCCCACGGCTACCGGGGCAAGCCGGGCCTGACCGCGCAGTCGTTCATGCCCGACCCGTACGGCCCTCCCGGCGCGCGCCTGTACCGGACCGGTGACCTGGTCCGCTACCTGCCGGACGGCCGGCTGCAGTACGTGGGCCGGGTGGACCACCAGGTGAAGATCCGCGGTTTCCGGGTGGAGCCGGCCGAGATCGAGGCCGCGATCACCCGCTACCCGGGGGTGCGCGAGGCGGTGGTCGTCGTGCGCGACGACCGGCTCGTCGCCTACGTCGTGCTGGACGACGCCTCCAGGATCATCGCCGACCGCAGCGGCCTCACCGGCGAGCTGCACCGGTTCCTGCAGGGGTCGCTGCCCGCGTACATGCTGCCCTCCTCGTACGTGACGCTGGACGCGATGCCGCTGACCTCCTCGGGCAAGGTGGACCGCCAGGCGCTGCCCGAGCCCGGCCTGGACGGCGGCGGGAACGGGGACGGCGACGACGACTTCGACGCGCCGCAGACCGAGACGGAGCAGACGATCGCCGCCATCTGGGCGGAGGTGCTGAAGCTCAAGCGGATCGCCCGCGAGGACGACTTCCTGGAGATCGGCGGCCACTCCCTGGTGGCCGCGCAGGTGATCACCCAGGTGCGGGAGACGTTCACGGTGAACGTGCCGATCCGGGTGCTGTTCGAGAACCCGGTGCTCGCCGACTTCGCCGAGGCGGTGGACGCCGCCATCGCCAAGGCCGAGGCCAAGGCGGGAGCGAAGGTCTGAGCGCGCCGAGCGCGCCTGGGCGCCCCTGAGCCCCTGCTCAGGGGCGGCGGGGCATCCCGCCGGGCGGGATGCCGCATGACGAGGGCCCGTGAGGATCATCCTCACGGGCCCTCGTCATGCGCGGCCCCGGTGTGCCTCCGGGGTGCGCCCCGGGACTCGCCCCGGCGGGCGGGGCGGGTTGTCCGGGGCGAGCGGCGGATGGGCGCCCCCGGCCGTTCCTCGCGGGCGGGCCGGACGGGTGGCTCAGCGCCGGCCCGGCAGCGCGGCGGACTCGGACTCCGGCCGCCAGGTGGGGAGGTACTCCCGCAGCCGCAGCACCATGCCTTGGCAGTAGGAGGCGTTGTGCTCCAGGCTGCGCTCCGGCATGAACGGCAGCTTGCGCCCGCGCGGGTGGTCGAGCTCCAGGCGGGTGAGGTTCTCCTGGCCCGCCTCCAGGCCGGTCACGTCGAGGTCGATGAGCAGGGCGGCCAGGTCGGCGGGCATGTCCACGACCGAGGTCGTCTTCCCCCGCGCCCCCGGGCGCGACTCGACGCGCAGCTCGGCGAAGTCGTAGCGGGGCGGCTTCGGCTTGGCCAGGTAGATGTAGGGTCTGGCCAGCAGGTCGAGCTCGAACGCGGCCCGTGCCTCGGCGTCCTCCCACCAGGACTGGGTGCGGGCGAAGTCGATCAGCAGCCCGTCGAACTCCTCGCGGTGCGAATGCAGGACGATGTGCGCGACCATCCCGAAATTGTGGAAGTCGTAGTTCCAGAGTTTCTCCACCGAATCGCGGAAGAAAGTCGCGACCTCGGTGTCGGTACGGCTCTCGAAATACGTCGCGGCGTCGGTGAAGAAGTCCTCGAACCTCCGGGTTCCCGACCTGTCCAGGTAATTGGCGAGATAATACAGGCCGCGCAGGTTGTAGAGCGAGTGGACGGCGTAGTAGAACCACGTGCCGCGCTCGCACTCCTCGCGGCTGACCCAGTTGGTGCCGACCACGACATCGGCCTCGGTGACATCACTGGGAACGCGTTCGACCTGCACGCCGAGAAGGTCGCGCTTGGCGTAGATCGAGGTGTTGTGAAGAAGGAGCTGCGGATAGACGATCAGGGTGTCGGCGCGCAGCCGGCACAATTCCGCGACCCCTTCCTTGTACGAGTCCAGGGTTTCTCCGGGAAGCGGCCAGATCAGCTCGATGTAGGAACTGATGCGCTTCTCCCTGAGCGTCCTCTGCAGCTCGGTGTAGGTCGCGGGCTTGATGTTCGAGCGGTCGACCAGTTCGAGGGTCCTGGAGCTCATCGACTGCAGGGAGATGGGCTGGCTGGTCAGCAGGCCGCCCTGCACCAGGATCTCGGTGATCTCGGCCATCCGGTCGGGCTTGTTCTTGGCCGCGGCCATCGAGACCATCACCGGGTAGCCGTTCTCCTCGCTGCACTCCACCAGGTGGCGGGTGAGCTCCACGTCGCGCGGGGCCATGCCCCAGTTGGCGTCGGCGATGAAGATCGACACGAAGTTGTTCTTGCTGATCCAGGTGATGTCGTCGCGGACCCGCTGGTCCTCGAACTTGTGCACCTTGTCGTTAGTCGCCGCGCCCCAGAAGCAGAAACCGCAGCTGAAGGGGCATCCGCGGTTGGTCTCCAGGATGGCCGTGGTGTACTTGCCCTCCTCGAAGACGCCGGAGGTGAAGGGCGAGGGCACCTCCATGAGGTCGCGCACCCGCTCGGCGGCCTCGGTGGTGACGAGCTCTCCCGAGCGCCAGAAGCTGACCCCGGGGACGTCCGCGAAGTCGGGGGTGTCGCTGAGGATCTGGCGCAGGTACTGCACCATCGTCTTCTCGCCCTCGCCGTTGCAGACGACGACGTTCTCCCTCTCGGGGGCGACGTACTCGTGGGCGTGCAGCATGACCTGCGGGCCGCCGAGGATGAACTGGGCCTGCGGGAGCCGCTCGTGCAGCGCGTCCAGCACGGCGCGCGCGAACCCGATGTTCCAGATGTAGCAACTGATGGCGTAGACGTCGCTGCGTTTGCCGAGGAGTTCTTCGATCACTTCCTCCCGGTCGGCGGACACCGGGGCGGAGTAGATCTCGAACTCACATCGCGGTCCCACCTCCGGGTCGTGCTGCGCGTAGGCCTGCATGTAACCGGAGGCGAGGGGCAGGATGGCCTCGAATGCAGACAGCTCGACGAATGTGACTTTGGTGTTCATGACGCTCGTCCCTGCGTAGTCTGAGTAATTACTGAAGCCGATCGGATGGAATCCGCTCATGGTTTCACAGGGGGACGGGACGAACAACGCGCGCCATTTGCGTCCGCCACTCGCGTGTTACGGTTCTGGAAACCCCGATAACCACGGACTCGATAACCACGGAGGAGAAACCGCATGCCTACTCCCAACTACGAGACCGGCCTCGGGACGCTCTCACTCGACGACCGGATCGCGGAGCATCTCGAAAAGACCTTTCAGGACCCCTGGGAAATCCGCAAATTGTCGCATGATTTCCGCAGGAACGGTTACGTCAAGCTGCGGGACGTGGTCTCCGGCGAGGTGAAGGATCTCGTCTCGGACGAGGTGAACCGGCTGCTCGACCTGCACGCGCGCCGGATCGACATCAACCTCAAGGAGACCAGCAACTCTCCGAGGAAGATGAGCACGGTCAGCCAGCAGTCCATCGCCCAGGACAGCTCCCTGATCCCGGAGCTCTACGACTCCACCGCTCTCAAGGGCTTCCTCGGGCAGCTGGCCAACGAGCCGGTCGTCAACTGCCCCTGGGACGAGGAGAAGTACGTCATCATCCGCCAGGAGAAGCAGGGTGACACCCACGGCTGGCACTGGGGTGACTTCAGCTTCACCCTCATCTGGATCATGGAGGCGCCGAGCAGCGAGTACGGCGGCATGCTCCAGTGCGTCCCCCACACCAACTGGGTGAAGGACGACCCCCGGGTCCACGACCACCTCATCAAGCAGCAGATCAGCACCTACGCCCATGAGACGGGCGACATCTACTTCCTGCGTTCCGACACGACGCTGCACCGCACGGTCCCGCTCTCCGAGGACCGCACCCGGATCATCCTCAACACCTGCTGGGGCAGCGAGTCCGACGCCAAGAAGGAGCAGTCGCACGAGACCATGGAGGCGATGTTCAGCTGAGCTCGGCCGATCTCGGCTGAGTTTGGCCGGCCCCTCTCCCCCGGCGGTTCCAGGACACATGGGAGATCCGGAGCGGCACGGGGAACAAAGGGCGCCACACGGAACACAGGGAACACAGGGAACACAGGGAGCTCGAAGAACACGGGAACACGGGAACACGAAAACGACGAGAGGGCCCGGTCGGATGACCGGGCCGTCTCGTCGTTCCCGCCCCTCCTCCCGTGCAGGATGCGGGAGGAGGGACGGGTGTCCCACGGCGTACGGACGGACGTCCTACTGCGTGCGGACCAGGGTGAAGTCGTCCACGTCGAAGTCCGAGCCGGTGAACACCAGGTACAACCTGGCGGTACCGGAGGGGACGCCGGTGAGCGCGGTCGAGACGTCGGCGTACGTCTCCCACCCGGCGGTCGCCGGCACGGTGACACCGCCGAGCAGCGGTCCGGTGGGCGAGCCGGTGCGGATCTGGAAGCCGCCGGCCGGGGTGGGCGAGGCGACCCTCGCCCTGAAGCCGGTGACGCCGGTCAGGTTCACCCCGTCGTAGGCGGCCCAGTCGCCGGGGTTGACGAAGCCGAGCACGGTGCCGCCGTGCGCGGGGGTGTGCGGGTAGGTCTGCACGCCGTTCGCCTCCGACCAGGCCTCCGCCTGGACGGTCGTGTCACCCCCGGTCGCGCCGAGCTCCTTGATCCTGATGTTGCGGAACGACACGTCGTCCCCGGCGCCGTGGTTCTGGATGCCCACGTACCCCTGCTGGAGCGAGCGGGCGGGGTCGGTGTTGGTGAAGTCGTTGATCTTCACGCCGTTGAGGAGGACCTGCAGCCTCTCCCCCTCGACCAGCAGCTCGTAGGTGTTCCACTGCCCCGGCGGGTTGAGCGCGGCGTCCCTCGCCGCCACGTCGGCGGACTTGAAGCCATAGACCGAGCCGGTGGTCTTGTCAGCGGTGTCGGTGGCGTCGATCTGGATCTCGTAGCCGTTGGCGACCGCCGAGTTGGGGTCGGTGGAGGCGGGGAAGCCGATGAAGACGCCGGAGTTGTCGTCCCCGGCCATCCTCCAGTCGAGCTTCAGCGAGTAGGAGCGGTACTCCTTCGCCTTGTACCAGAACAGGCCCATGCCGCCCTGCGAGGTCAGCGTGGCGTCGGCGTTGGCGAAGCTCCCGGGCCCGGCCTGCTCCCAGCCGGTGACGGAGCCGTCGTAGATCGGCGTGTAGCCGTTCTCCGCGCGGCAGTCGGCCTTCGTCTTTCCGGTGGCGTAGTTGAGCCCGCCCAGCAGATGCTGGCGGAACGCGGGCTCGGCGAAGGCGGCGGCGGTGTGCCCGCCGCCGGTGTAGAAGGAGCGTCCCCCGTCGTACGCCTTGCACCAGGCGATGGGGTGGTCGGCGCCCATGCCGCCGCCCGAGTAGGTGGACTCGTCCAGCGTGGCGAGCACCCGGGCCCCGGTGCGGGCGTTGGTGCGGAAGTCGTACCACTCGTCGGTACGGCTCCAGGTGGGGCCGAGGTGGGCGGTGGACGGGTGGGCCCGGTCCTGCACCTTGACGGTGGCCTGCTGGACGGCGGGGTGGGAGGCGAACCAGGCGCCGACCAGGTTGCCGTACCAGGGCCAGTCGTACTCGGTGTCGGACGCCGCGTGGATGCCGGCGTAGCCGCCGCCCGCCCTGACGTAGGACTCGAAGGCGGCCTGCTGGCCGGCGTCGAGCACGTCGCCGGTGGTGTTGAGGAAGACGACGGCCTTGTACCTGGCCAGGTTGGCCGTGGTGAAGGCCGCCGGGTCCTCGGTGGCGGAGACGGTGAAGCCGAGGTCCCTGATGGCCTGGACGCCCGCGGGGATCGAGTCGTGCCTGAAGCCCGCGGTGCGGGAGAAGACGAGGACGTCCCCGGCGCCCGTCCCGGGATCGGGGTCGGGGGTCGTCCCGCCGGGTAGTGTCCAGTTCTGCGCGGCACTGCCGTCACAGGTCCTGATGACGAGCTGCGCGGCGTTGGCGCCGTCGAGGCACTTGCCGAGCGCCCTGAGGGTGGAGCCGTTCACCGTCCAGTTCTGCGCGCCGGTGCCGTTGCAGGTGTAGATCTGCACCCTGGTGCCGTCGGTGGCGACGCCGCCCGCGACGTCCATGCACTTGCCGAGCGCCCTGAGGGTGGAGCCCTCCCTGGCCCAGTTCTGCGCGGCGGTGCCGTTGCAGTCGTACAGCTGCACCTTGGTGCCGTCGGTGCTCAGGCCGCCCGCGACGTCGACGCACTTTCCGCCGGGGCCGGTGATCTTTCCGGTGACCGGTCCGGTGGTCCCTCCTCCGGTGAGGGTGAAGTCGTCCACGTCGAACAGCGCGCCCGTGCCGCCGGTGAAGACCAGGGTGAGGTCGGTCGGCCCGGCCGGCGCTCCGGCGAGCGGGGCCGAGACGTCCACGAAGGTCTCCCAGCCGCCGGTCGGTGCCACGGCCACCGTGCCGAGCAGGGTGCCGGTCGCCGAGCCCGCGCGGACCTGGACGGAGCCGCCGCCCCCCGCCGAGGAGACCCGGGCGTCGATCTTCGTGGCCCCGGCCAGCTCGTAGCCCTTGAAGGTGATCCAGTCGCCGTTGTGGACGTCGCCCACGGTCTTTCCGCCGTGCGCGGCCGTCTTGGTGATGAGCGAGACGCCGGACATGGTCGCGTAGTGCTCGGCCTGGCGCTTCCTGGGCTGCAGGATGTGCTGGGTGTGGGTGGTGAGGCCGCCCTGGTCGGTGTACTCGGCGTCGAAGACCGCGAAGATGTTGGCCGCGTCGTCGTGCTCGCCGTCGACCGGGATGGCCAGGTCGCCCGAGCAGCCGTTCCTGGAGGTGATCTGGTGGCCGTGGCTGTCGTGGCCCAGCACGTAGGTCATCTTCACCTTCGAGCAGTCGACGGTGCCGTCCTCGGGGTCGGTCACCTTGACGGTGAACGGCACGGTGTCGCCCCACTGGAACAGCTGGCCCTGGCGCGGCCTCTCGATGGTCACCGTGGGCGCGGTGTTGCCGACCGTGATGGGCACGCTCGCGGTGCCGGTGGCGCCGAGGGTGTCGCGCACGGTGAGCGTGGCGGTGTAGTTGCCGTTGGTGGTGTACGTCTTGACGGGGTTGGCGGCGGTGGAGGTGGTCCCGTCGCCGAAGGTCCAGGAGTAGGTGATGGCCTGCCCGTCGGGGTCGGCGGAACCCGCCGAGGAGAAGGTGACGGTGAGCGGGCTCTTGCCCGAGGTCTTGTCGGCTTTGGCCGCCGCGACGGGCGCGCGGTTCACGCCCTTGATGTACTCGACGCGGTAGAGCGCGGAGTTGGCGTCGCCGCCGAAGTAGCCGGAGCCGTAGTCGAGCACGTAGAGCGCGCCGTCGGGGCCGAAGGCGAGGTCCATCACCTGGGTGCCGGTCCACGGGAAGCCCGCGATGGCGCCGCGTGAGCCGTCGGCGCCCACCTCGATCGCCTTGATCCACCTGCGGCCGAACTCACCGGCGAAGAAGTGGCCGTCGAGCTCCTGGGGGAACTTGACGGTGGAGTTCAGCGCGGCGTCGTAGCGGTAGACGGGGCCGCCCATGGGCGACTCGGAGCCGCCGCCGAACTCCGGCGGGGAGCCGGCGTCGCCGCCGTACCTGATCCAGGCGGGCTTGGCGGGCGGCAGCTTCGCCAGGCCGGTGTTGCGGAAGGAGTTGTTGGTCGCGCCGCCCGCGGCGCAGTCGTACTTCGCGCCCGCGGGACCCGAGGGGAAGGTGTACTCGCCGTAGGTCTCGGCCAGGGTGTTGGTCCCGGTGCAGTACGGCCAGCCGTAGTTGCCCGGCCCGGTCACCCGGTTGAACTCGACCTGGCCGCTGGGCCCGCGGGCGGCGTCGGTGCTGCCCGAGTCGGGGCCGTAGTCGCCGACGTAGACGACGCCGGTGGCCTTGTCGACGCTGAGCCGGAACGGGTTGCGGAAGCCCATCGCGTAGATCTCGGGCCTGGTGCCCGCCGTGCCGGGCGCGAAGAGGTTGCCCGAGGGGACGGTGTAGGCACCAGTGGCCGGGTTCACCTTGACGCGCAGGATCTTGCCGCGCAGGTCGTTGGTGTTGCCGGCGGTGCGCTGGGCGTCGTAGACGGGGTTGCGGTCGGCGCGCTCGTCGATGGGCGAGTAGCCGGCCGAGTCGAAGGGGTTGGTGTCGTCGCCGGTGGACAGGTACAGGTTGCCCTGGGCGTCGAAGTCCATGTCGCCGCCGACGTGGCAGCACATGCCGCGGTCGGCCGCCACCTCCAGCACCGTCCTCTCGCTCGCGGTGTCGAGCGTCCAGTCGGCCTTGACGGTGAAGCGCGACAGCCGGTTGACGCCCTGCCACGCCGTCCAGTCGGTGCCGGTGGCGGGGGCGTCACCGCCGGGGGTGTTCAGCTTCGGCGCGTAGTACAGGTAGATCGTCCTGTTCGTGGCGAACCCGGGGTCGGCGGCGACGCCCTGCAGGCCCTCCTCGTCGTGGGTGTAGACGGGGAGCGTGCCGACGACTGTCGTCTCCCCGGCCGCGCTGGTACGGCGCAGGTTGCCGTCACGCGCGGTGTGCAGCACCGACCGGTCGGGCAGCACGGCCATGGTCATGGGCTCGCCCATCTCTGCGGCGCCCTTGGCCAGTTCCACGCGCTGGTAGTCGGCCGGGTCGATCGCGGCGACCGCCCGCGCGGGCGCGGCGGCGGTGAACACGGTGGCTCCGGTGAAGGTCAGGAGCACGGCGCAGAACTGCGCGATCCTCCGGCGAGGGTGGGTCGATCTCCGCCTGGGGGGCATGGCGGGGTTCCCTTCGGTCGGCACTACACGTCCCGACACGGAACGGGACGTGTGTCGTATATGTTTCGCGACGCTAGATCGAACTTATGCCGACTGTCAATAAAAGTCTGATCCTTGAGCGCAAAACTATCCCGACAAAATGCCCAGGTGTCCCGTTAAGCATAAAAACCGTTCACATCTGGACGTAATAACCGACCGGGTCGTTGTTCCGGCCACCGGCGACACCGCGCTCACCCGATCGGGTCCGTGTCCCTCGACCGTGGAGTCCACCCTGACGGCGACGGCGAGACCGGCCCCCGGACCGGCCGTGAGCCCCCGGACGAGATCCGTGCGCGGACCGCGGGCGACTCCGCTCACACCCCGGCCGCCGGTCCCCGTCAGCCCCCATCCCCGCCGCCGTCTCGCCTTCCCGCCCTGAGGGGGGCGGGGTTCAACGCCGACTCACCCTCCCGTCCGTGAGCCGACTCACCCGCCCGCGGGCGGGGTTCAGCGCCGGCCGGAGCGGGGCGGGCGTCCGCTCCCCCGCGTCACGTATCCTCGCCCGCCACCGCGCCCGGCCGGCTCCTGCTCCTGCTCACGCTGCCTGCGTCGCCGCCCCAGGAACCAGCCCACCCCCAGGATCGCCAGCCCGAACGGCGTACGGGACAGCCAGCGTGCCACCACGACCTTGAAGAACTTTTTCATGAGACGTTCCTGCCCAGCCGCGGTCCTGTTAGGCGCGCTCACGTCGGGGCCGGGCCCGGCCCCGGGCGGCTCACCGGCGAAACGTCCGCGCACGGCGGGACGGAACCCGGGGCCCCTCCCGCCCGTTCACGAACCGGGGCCTTCGGACTCCGGCCCTGCTCACCGTCGACTCACCGTCGACTCACCGTCGGCTCACCGTCGCCTCGATCCCGTCCAGGAGGATGACGAGCCCGGCGGCGAAGGTGTCCCTCCCCTCCTGTTCCAGGTAGGGGACGGTCTCGTCCTGTGACTGGTAGGCGCCCTCGCCGTCGAGCCAGGTCAACGTCGGGAACCGCTCGGCGAAGTCGGGCGCGACCTCCTCCAGCAGGGCCGAGCGGGCGTGCCACCACTCCTCGTCCGACACCCCGGTCTCCACCGGGGCCTGCCGCGACTCGGCGACCGTCTGCGCCGCCCCGCGCACGAAGTAGAACAGCGTCCCGACGACGTACCGCAGCGTCCCGGCCTTCAGCCCGGTCTCGCGGAGGATCCGCAGCGCCTCCTCGATCATGACGTACTCGTTGGGACCCAGCACGGGCCGCGCCTGCGAGACCTGCAGCACCCACGGGTGCCGTACGTAGAACTCCCAGGTCTCCTGCGCCCAGGCGGTCACCGCGGGGCGCCAGCCGCCGGTCAGGTCGTGGCGGGTGGACAGCTCGGCGAGCGCCCGGTCGTACATCAGGTCGACCAGCTCGCTCTTGCTGGGGACGTAGGTGTAGAGGGCCATCGCCGTGCGCCCGAGCCGCTCGCCCACCGCGCGCATGGAGAGCGCGGCCATCCCCTCCGCGTCGGCGATGGCGACGGCCGTGTCCACGATCAGGTCCACGCTCAGGCCCGGCTTGGGCCCGGGACGCCCCTCCCCCGACCTCGTGGTACGCCACAGCAACGCCATCGAACGGCGCGCGTCGCCCTGTCCGGCGAAGACGACCACTTGCAACTCCTTACGACATAAACTAACTTGGCCGAGCCAACTCTTTACAGCCTAAGGATATCAAGTGAGAAGGTTCGTGTTCCCACCCGCCACACCGGCCCGCGATCGCGGCCCGCGACACGGCCGGGCCGCCGCGGACAGCCACGACGTGATCGAGGTCCGCGGGGCCAGGGAGAACAACCTGGCCGACATCTCGCTGGACATTCCCAAGCGGCGGCTCACCGTCTTCACCGGGGTCTCCGGGTCGGGGAAGTCCTCCCTCGTCTTCGGCACCATCGCGGCGGAGTCGCAGCGCCTGATCAACGAGACCTACACGGCCTTCATCCAGTCGTTCATGCAGAGCCAGGGACGTCCCGACGTCGACGCCCTGCGCAACCTGAGCGCGGCGATCGTCGTCGACCAGGAGCGGATGGGCGCCAACTCCCGTTCCACGGTCGGCACGGCGACCGACGCGCAGACGATGCTGCGGATCGTCTTCAGCCGGATCGGCACCCCCCACGTCGGCACCTCCAGCGCCTTCAGCTTCAACAGCGCCGAGGGCATGTGCCCGGAGTGCGAGGGACTCGGCCGGGTGTCGGACGTCGACGTCTCCCAGCTCGTCGACGTCGACCTCTCGCTCAACGAGGGCGCGATCACCGTCCCCAACTTCACCGTGGACTCGTGGTACTGGCAGGGCCTGGCCAACTCCGGGTTCTTCGACCCCGACACCAAGCTGAGGGACTACACCCCGGCCCAGTGGGAGGACTTCCTCCACAAGCCCGCGACCAAAATCAAGATCGGCACGATGAACACCACCTACGAGGGGCTGCTGGTCAAGGTACGGCGGCTCTATCTCGTCAAGGACCGGGAGTCGTTGCAGCCCCACATCCGGGCGTTCGTGGACCGGGCCGTGACGTTCACGAGCTGCCGCGCGTGCGGCGGCAGCAGGCTCAACCCCGCCGCGCTGGGCTCGAAGATCGACGGCCGCAACATCGCCGACTGCGCGGCCATGCAGATCAGCGACCTGGCCGAGTTCGTCCGGGGCATCGAGGACCCGTCGGTGGGGCCGCTCGTCGCCACCCTGCGCGGCACGCTGGAGTCGCTGGTCGAGATCGGCCTGGGCTACCTGAGCCTGGACCGCGAGTCGTCCACCCTGTCCGGGGGCGAGGCCCAGCGGGTGAAGATGGTCCGCCACCTCGGCTCCAGCCTGACCGACGTCACCTACGTCTTCGACGAGCCCACGGTGGGGCTGCACCCGCACGACATCGAGCGGATGAACAACCTGCTGCTGCTCCTGCGCGACAAGGGCAACACGGTCCTGGTCGTCGAGCACAAGCCGGAGACGATCGAGATCGCCGACCACGTGGTCGACCTGGGCCCGGGGGCGGGCTCGTCCGGCGGGCGGGTGTGCTTCACCGGTGACGTGGCCGGGCTCCGGCGCTCGGACTCCCTGACGGGCCGCCACCTGGACCACCGTGCCCGCCTGCGCGAGCGGGTACGACGGCCTCTCGGGCAGCTGTCGATCACGGGCGCCACCCTGCACAACCTCAAGGACGTGAGCGTCGACATCCCGCTGGGCGTGCTCACCGTCGTCACCGGCGTCGCCGGCTCCGGCAAGAGCTCGCTGATCCACGGCTCGCTCCCCCGCCGGGAGGGCGTCGCCGTGGTCGACCAGACCGCGATCCGCGGGTCCCGCCGCAGCAACCCGGCCACCTACACCGGGCTGCTCGACCCGATCCGCACCGCCTTCGCCAAGGCCAACGGGGTGCGGGCGGCCCTGTTCAGCGCGAACTCCGAGGGCGCCTGCCCCAACTGCAAGGGCATCGGCCTGGTCTACACCGACCTCGCCATGATGGCCGGGGTCGCGTCGGTGTGCGAGCAGTGCGAGGGCAGGCGGTTCACGCCCGAGGTGCTCACCCACAAGCTGCGCGGCAAGGACATCAGCGAGGTGCTCGGCATGTCGGTGACCGAGGCCCGCGAATTCTTCGCTCCCGGGTCCGGCCCCGGCGCGGGTTCGGGGGCGAGCTTCGGTGCGGCGCGGGCCGTCCTCGACCGGCTCTCCGACGTGGGCCTGGGCTACCTCGGCCTGGGCCAGCCGCTCACCACCCTGTCCGGGGGCGAGCGTCAGCGGCTCAAGCTGGCCATCCGGATGGCGGAGAAGGCCACGACGTACGTGCTGGACGAGCCGACCACCGGCCTGCACCTGGCGGACGTGGACCAGCTTCTCGCCCTGCTCGACCGGATCGTCGACGACGGCAACACGGTCGTCGTCATCGAGCACCACCAGGCCGTGATGGCCCACGCCGACTGGATCGTCGACCTCGGCCCCGGAGCCGGGCACGACGGCGGCCGGATCGTCTTCACCGGCACCCCCGCCGACCTCGTCGCGGAGGGCGACTCCCTCACCGCCCGGCACCTGCGGACCTACCTGGGGATGAGCACCGCCCGGTAGGAAAGAAAGGACGACCTCACCGGAACTCGGGACGTCACGGCGAACGTCCGAGCCCGAGACGGCCAGACGGTGACGCTCTCGGCGAGCACCCGCGAACGGGTGAGAGCCCTCGGCACGACGCTCCAGGCCGCGGTCCGGGGGTGGCCGCCCGGCAACCCTGTTCACTTGGGCTGAGGAGGAGTCCGCAATGGTCGTCGAACAAGGTCAAGGCGCCATGTTCGTGGCCGCTCAGCTCCTGTCGAAGGACGGACAAAGCGGATGGCCCCTGGGTAGCCTGAGAGGGCAATCAGTGAATTACCTGGCCATGAAACTTTCCCAGGTCAGAAAACTGGTCATGGACTGATCTGCCAAATCGGGTTTCCGTCGAGTCGTGGAGGAGGGGCAATGACGCGATCCGCTGGCTGCGAGGGCCGGGTCTAGCGAGCCATGGGGGCTACGATCGCTCAAGCGGTCAGTAGCCCTTTGGGCTGGGCGCTTGCCGCTGGTCTATGTCTCGCGATCACGTTCCTGGGCCTTCTCGGATTGATCAGAGGAGGGCGTGTTCATCGTGTGGCGTCGATTGAGTGGAAGAGTCGGCTCGTTGGTGAGCTCAAACTGACCTACCGCATGTCGACGTCGTTCGAACCGTGACTCCTTATCGGCAGATGAAAGCTGACCCCTGTCGTGTACTTGATTGTTACTGGTCGTTGCTGGGATTGGCCGCCGGCACGCGGCCGAGGCCCCGGTTTTTGAGGCGGCAGCTGTCTCCCTTCAAGCTGATGACTTCGGCGTGGTGGACCAGACGGTCGATCATGGCGGCGGCCACGACATCATCGCCGAACACCTCTCCCCAGCGTCCAAACGGCTTGTTGCTGGTCACGATCAAACTGGCCCGCTCACGGTCTTCGAGCAGGCGGACGAACACATGGTTGGCGAGCACGTTGACCGTGAAGGTGGACTCCAACCCGTCGGGCCCTTCGGTCAGCGCGTTCGTGAACTGCATGCCCGCGTTGCCCACGAAGCCGCGCAGTGGCGGCAGGTCACCGCGCTCCAGCCGGTCCCGGATATCCGTGGCGGCCGACCGGACGCTTTCGAGCGAGCCGAGGTCCGCCTCGACGTGCGAGACCGCGTGCCCACCCTCCCGGAGCTCTGCGGCAAGCGGTGCGCCGGAGGACCCGCGCGCGACGACAAGGAGATGCGCATCCGGCGACTGGCGCAGGATACGCTCGGCGGCGATACGGCCGATCCCGCGGCTCGCGCCTGTCATGACGATGGTGTGCTGCACAGGAAGCTCCTTCACTGCTCAGCTGTTGGGCACCCTGGTTGGGCGCGCCACCAGCTTCACCGCTCTGGCCACCGTCAACCAGTGCCGTGCCCGTCGCTAGGACCAGCAGTACCTAGGCTCGTCCGGCGCCGTTCGGTGAGAATGGACCCATGACCGCCTCCCACTCCGGGTTCGGCTCACTCCTGCGCAGCTGGCGCGACCGCCTCTCCCCAGCCGACGCCGGCTTCACCGTGACGCCAGGCCGCCGTGCCCTAGGACTACGCCGCGAGGAACTCGCGCAGTTGGCGGGGCTGTCGGTCGACTACGTCCTGCGCCTGGAGCAGTCACGCGCGAAGAATCCCTCGGCCCAGGTCGTCGGCGCCCTCGCCCGAGCCCTTCAGCTCTCCCGGGCCGAGCGCGACCAGCTGTACCGAAGCGCCGGGCTCCTGCCGCCACAGGACGGAATGATCAGCGCACATGTGCCCCCGAGCATTCAACGGCAGGACGCCTTCGAGGCGTCGATCGTCGCCGATCTCAAAGACGCGGTGTCCCGTTATCCCACGGACGGCCAGCTCGATCGTCTCCTGCACGACCTGCGAGGAGTATCCGACGCATTCGCTCACCACTGGGCCACAGGGACGCCGACCCAGCACACCACCGACCGCAAGACGATCCAGCATCCGGAGATCGGCGACATCATGCTCGACTGCGATGTCCTCATTGTGCCGGGCGCGGACCTGCGCATAGTCACCTACACGGCAGCGGCCGGAAGCAGCGACGCGGGAAAGCTCGACCTTCTCCGTGTCACCGGTGCCCGTACCGCCACCGTGCTGTAACCGCGTACCGCTGGCCCAGCCGTATTGCGGCACGCACAGCGATCTTCGAATTCATTGAAAGCTGGTACAACCTGCGCCGTCTGCACAGCAGTCTTGGCTACCGTAGTCCCGCCGACTTCGAGGCCGCTGCCGCGGCGACGCAGGCGGTGGCTATGACGGTTCGAAATGGCTCCACCTTGACGGCTTGAAGTGGCCCCACCTGAGCACGGCGTCAATCTGGTGGGCCAGGATGTCGGCTTGAAGTGGCCCCACCCTTCTTCGCGCGATGCGACGCTCCTTGTGCTAGGCCGCATCAAGGAGGTTCGCGGTGGCGCTCACCAAGGCCGAACTATTCGAGCAGATCCGCCGTGACTCCTGGCGTGAGGGCCTGTCGGTCCGGGCGCTGGCCCGTAAGTACGGTGTGCACCGGCGCCTGGTACGTGAGGCGCTGACCCGCGCGGAGCTGGCCCCGAGAAGGACTCCCCAGCGGCGGTCGGCACAGCTGGAGCCCTTCAAGAAAGTCATCGACGAGTGGTTGCGCGCCGACCTGGACGCGCCACGCAAGCAGCGGCACACCTCAACGCGGATCCATCGCCGACTGGTGGACGAACAGGGCATGGGCGAGGTGTCCTACTCGGCGGTGCGTGACTACGTGGCCCGGCGCAAGCCCGAGATCTGGATCGAAGAAGGGCGTGGTCCGGCTCAGGTATTCATCCCCCAGCATCATCCGCCCGGCCGGGAGGCCGAGGTCGATTTCGGGGAGCTATGGGTCCGGCTGGCCGGGGTCATGACCGTGTGTTACCTGTTCGCCTACCGCATGTCGTATTCGGGCAAGGCGGTGCACAAAGTGTGGTAAATGCCTCGAACACGCTGATCTCGAACAGCGACAGCGCGCTGTCGGTCCTGTCATCCGACTGGGCGGAGTACAACGTCTCGGCGATCGCGCCGACCAGCGCGGCCACCGCGCAGGTCTCGGTGATCACTCCGGCCGGCCAGTCCTTCGTGTATGTCTCCGACAGCCTGCAGTTCAACAAGTTTGACAACACCCAGACGGCCGACGGATGCCGACTGGTCGGCGGCCTGCCCACCTCCTGACCGCCATGCCCACCCGCCACAGACGCCTCCCGCGGGCGGGCGAGTCAGCCTGGATCGGATCGCCCCGTTCGGTCAGGCGAAGATGGTGTCGGACTCGCGCAGGCCGGTCATGTCCATGCTGGCCTGCCAGAGTTCCCGGGCGTTGTCGCGGTCGCGCGAGAGGGGAGAGGACGGCGCCTGCGCTCCTCGGTCGATGTAGGTGCCGGTCGTGGTGGTCAGGGCGGGGTCGGTGATGAGCTTGGCGAGCGCGGCGCCGGATGCCGTGGAGGTGCTCTGCTTCCCGATGAGCTTGCCCATGATCGTGCCGATGACGTGCGTCGCGCCGCGCACCAGGGCGTTTCCGGTGGGAGCGGCGAATCCGGTGTCGGGCATGGCGCCGGGGTTGAAGGCGTTGACGGTGATGTGCCGGTCGGTCTGGTCGGCCAGCAGCCTGGCCATCTCGTATGTGCAGTAGAGGTTGCACAGCTTCGACGTGCAGTACGCCTGCATTCCCGGGCCTCGGCCGGCGGCGATCGCTGCCGCGTCGCGGTAGGTCACCTTCACGGGGAAGAAGGCCGGCGGGTCGTGCAGGTCGCTGGTGACGAAGACGATGCGGCCGCTGTCGCCCATCTGGTTCAGCAGGAGGTTGGTCAGCAGGAAGTGCCCCAGGTGGTTGACGGCGAAGATCGTCTCGAAGCCGTCGGCGGTGCGTGGCATGCCGGGCGTGCCGCCTGCGCTGATGCCGGCGTTGCAGACCACACCGTGCAGTGGCGGCAAGGCCGCGTGCGAGTAGGTGACGTGGAAGGCGCGCACCGAGGCCAATGAGGCCAGGTCCAGTTCCATGACCGTGATGTTCGAGTTGTTGGTCTCCACCCGCAGCGCCTTGGCTGCCGCCTCGCCTCGCGCCGGGCTCCGGCAGGCGAGCACCACGTGGTAGCCCGGATCGCTGAGGGCGACGTTCTTCGCGCATTGGTATCCCAGACCGGCGTTGCCGCCGGTGATGATGACGGTCTTGTCGACCATGACGTCTCCTGACCTACGATGGACGAAACGGATCGCGTTCCGTTTCATTTCAGCATAAGAGGAGTGCGTTCCACTTGTCTACTGAGTCCCATCCGGACCGCCGCGAGCGGGCCGATCGCAGGCGCAATCGTGAGCTGATCGTTGCTGCGGCCAGAGAGGCTTTCGCCCGTGCCGACATCGAGGGCGAGACCCTTTCGATGAACCAGGTCGCCCGTGAGGCCGGTGTCGGCGTCGCCACGCTCTACCGGCACTTCCCCACCCGAGACGAGCTTGCGCTGGCCGTCTACCAGAGCAAACTCGACGAGGTCACCGCGCGCGTGCGCTCGCGCACCCAGGACCGGAACGCCCATGCGTCGTTCCGGTCCTGGGTGGCGGAGTTCGCCTCGTTCATGCTCGCCACTCGCGGGATGATGGACACGCTGCGCGCCGCCGGCCAGTCCGCGACCCCGTTCGCCTCGCCGGGCTCCGATGGTGTCGCCGAGGTGGTCGCCGCATTCCTCGCGGCCGGCGCGGCAGACGGCAGCATGCGCGAGGACCTCGACGCCATGGACACGACCGTCGCGATCTGCGCCCTCCTCGCCACCACCGGGGCAGACGACTCCGGAGCACGGGCCAGAAGACTCCTGGACCTGTTCATCGACAGCCTCGCAGCCCGAGCCGAGTGAAACGAGGTCAACCACCCGCCCCGGACCGCTCGCCATGACGAACCGCGCCGCTGTCCTCCAGGCCAGCCCGCCATCCAACCGTCCTCCCACCTCCGGCGTTCATAGGGGGTGAAAGGAGAAACGTGGATCGGTATGAGGGCTTCAAGGAGTTCCTGCGCGCCAGGCAGCTAGCCCTGATGCGCACGTCACAGTTCGAAGCCGAGCTCGCGCTGGCCCGCCAGATCAAGGCCCACGCCCCGCACTGCCGGGTCATCTTCACCGTCTACGAGATGAAGCGCCTGGGCCGCGACGCCGCCGAACTCACCGCTCACGGCCTGGTCCTGGAGATGCTCGCCGAACCCCTGCCAGGCATGTACGACCCCAGCGGGCCCGGCCGCCTGCTACTCGCCTTCTTCGCGGCGATGGCCGAGACCGAGCGCGAGAACATCCGCGAGTCGACCCTCGAAGGACTCGACGCAGCGGCCCGCAAAGGCAAGCATGGTGGCCAGCCACCCGTCATCACCGACGACAACAAGCTTGAGCTCCGAACGCGGCAGCAAGGCGCCGAGAGTGGGGCCACTTCAAGCCGTCACGATTACTCGTGAAGATCGGCAACTGGGCCCACTTCAAACCGTCAGGTGGGGCCAAATGAAACCGTCCTAGCCATGGGGCCTTGGCGAGGACGCCAGGGCCCATCTGCTTTCTCAAGAAAGTGCGCTGCGGTCTCGTGCCGAGTAAAGGCCGCCACGACTTCCGCTGCCGTGAGTCCCGCTGCGTAGCGGTAGAGACGCAGCGGGGTGACGGCGTGATCAAGGCTGAGTACGACGGCGATCTGGTCGACGGTGAAGCCGTGCTGGCGCAGGTGCCGACCTCGGCGGCGGCAGTCGAGCAGCGCCTGGTAGCCCTTCCCGGACAACAAGATCACGTCCCCTCTACGGTTCGCATACCGGTTGGCCGATGCACGGTAGGGCGGCTCCGACGAGAGGCTCAAGCTCCGCGCCGGGGATGTCGACGGCCGTGGTCCGGGGATCGACAGCGATCGAGCATGGCGTTTCCGCAGGTCAGATTAATTTCCGGGACGTTGCGGCGGCACGTTGTCATTGGGGATGTGATTCGGGCAGGGAGGTGGTTGACCGTGCTGGTCACCCGGAACGGCCGGACGGCACGGAGGTGACCATCGGTGAATCATGACCCGAATGAGCGGTGGCGAACCGAACAGCCCACCGAAGACGGCGACCGCGCGGCTGAGCAACCGGTCCGAGGCCAGGCAGAGGAATCGTTCCCGGACCCTTTGCCGGGACAGGTGATCGCGAGCATCCGATCCGAGCGCGTGCAGGGTGGGCTGCTCTGGCGGCGGGTGTTCGCGGGTCGCGGAGACCAGGCCGCACCGGCGCGTCGCTTCGTCAGGCAGGCCTTCTTGGACACCGAGCGAGCCGATGACGCCGAGTGGGTGGCGGCCGAGCTGGTCAGCAATGCGCTACGCCACACCTGCTCAGGTGACCCAGGGGGCCACTTCGTGGTCGAGGTGCGGCGGGCAGGTCACCAAGCCCGGATCGTCGTCTACGACCTGGGAGGGTACGGCGCCCCTCGCCTTGTTCCTCCGGCCGAGGGCGAGCTGGACGAGACCGGGCATGGGTTGCCGGGAGTCTCGGCGCTGGCGGTCAAGGTGGGCGTGAGCGGGGACTCGATCAGCGGTCACGCTGTCTGGGCCCAGATCGACCTGAACGGGCAGGAAGGGATGGACCGGGCCGACTACCTGGGGCAGTGTGGTCGGACCACGGAGCAGGACGATTCCGGCCGCCAGGTCCCGCCCGTGCCTGATCGAGGGCACGAGTCGCCGGGAGACCTCGGCCTGCTGGGCAGGGGCGGAGAGTTCCTGGACCCTCCTGCGCCACTACGGGAGGCGTCCTGACCGAAGATGCGGACCAGGTGTCCGCGTACGGACAAGAGGCATGGGCGCAGCAAGAACTGTCCTCCCTCCGCTCGGAATGGCGAGACTGGGCGTTCCTGGTGGTGCGCTATCGGTGGATCGCACTACGCGGAAGGGAGTCGTTCATCACAGCGTCCGGGCCGAGCGAGATGCGTGCGGCGCTCGCCTTGGCTTTTGATTCGGCTATCCCCGCTGCTGACGAAGCGAAGGCTGACCTCGGCGGTGGAACGGCCTCGTCACCTGTGGCGGAGCAGTCGAACGCCGCGGAGGATCTGGAGGTCTCGCGGGACCCGGGACCAGACGATCGCGATATGCAGGGGTCTCCGTCCGCGCATGGACCGGAGCCGGACTCGCGGGTCGTTGAGGAGGACCGGATCGAGGAGGCACGGTGGTGGGCGCTGCCCTGGTGGCGGTCGCACCGACACAGCCATAGGTCCAGATCGAATGCCCACGCAGAACTTCCCGAACACCTCGCACAAGTTCGGGTTGCATAGAGGGTCCAGATTGTCGACGTCGTTCGAACCGTGACCCCTTATCCGCAGATGAAAGCTGACCCCTGTCGTGTACTTGATTGTTACTGGTCGTTGCTGGGATTGGCCGCCGGCACGCGGCCGAGGTCCCGGTTTTTGAGGCGGTAGCTGTCTCCCTTCAAGCTGATGACTTCGGCGTGGTGGACCAGACGGTCGATCATGGCGGCGGCCACGACATCATCGCCGAACACCTCTCCCCAGCGTCCAAACGGCTTGTTGCTGGTCACGATCAAACTGGCCCGCTCATAGCGGCTGGAGACCAGCTGGAAGAACAGATTGGCCGCCTCGGGTTCGAAGGGTATGTAGCCGACCTCGTCCACGATCAGCACCGGGATCCGCGACAGTTTGACGAGCTCGGCTTGCAGGGTGCCGGCGGCATGAGCCTCAGCCAGCCGGGCGACCCATTGGGCGGCGGTGGCGAAAGCGACCCGGTGCCCGGCCTGACAGGCCCGGATGCCCAAGCCGATGGACAGATGGGTCTTACCGGTTCCCGGCGGGCCGAGGAAGACCACGTTGTCCTTGGCGGTGACGAAGTCCAGCGTGCCCAGATGCGCGATGACCTCGCCCAGCACCGCCGGTGGCGGGCCACCACCTGCCCGCCGCAGGTCACCGTGACCTCCTCCAAGCCGGCGACCACCTCCACCAGGCGGCCGATCACCGAGGGATGCACCGAGTAGTCACACGAGGCGACGCGAACATAGTGATCACGTGCCAACCGCACCGAGGTGCGCCAGCCCACGGCCGGAGTGATCGGCGGCAACGCCACCATCGCCGCCAGGTCGGCGGGCAGCCGATCCAGCGGCCGGCACTGGATGCGCCGGTGATGGCGGCTGTTGGCCAGGGGCAGCCAGTCGGCCAGCTGGGTGTTGAAATCCTGCGGGCCGTCGAACTGCCGGCCGGGCAGGAACGAGGTCTCCAGGTAGCCGTTGGCCCGCTCGACCATTCCCTTGGCCTCGGGATCGCCTGGCCGGCACTGCACGATGCGCACTCCCAGCGCTCCGCGAAAGGCGTTGGCGTCCGCGGTGAGCTGCGGCCGGCCGCCTCGCCACTGGCCGATCGCGCCCTCGTTGTCCCACACCAGCGTCTTGGGCACCGCGCCCAGCTCCGACAACAAAGCGATCACGACCGGATCAGCGGTTTCCGGGTGGGCTTTCAGGGCGGCGATGCCGTCTACAAACAGACTGCGAAGGGGGCGCGAAGCCTCGGAGGCGAGTCAGCGATCAATTCGTCGATCACGAGAACGTGCTCGATCTGATTTTCCAGAATCGATTCGAGCTTGAGGCGCTGCGCGCCGATTTCCGCTATCTCGGCCGGGTCAGTGAACTTCGGACCGAGCTTCCCTGCAACGGGATCCGCGATCTGCTTGAAAACGGGATCGTCGGCGATCGATCTTTCTAGGCTGACTCCGAATTCATACAGGCGGGCGTGAGCATCGAGGACGCCTGTAATGGCGTGGTCGATCGCCGTCTTTTTCTTGTTCGCGTCGTGGCCGCGGCTGTCACGGCCGACGGTGTCGGCGCCCTTGACGCTTTGGGAGTCCGTCACCGCGGCCGACCTGGCCGGCCTCCTTGCGGACGCGTCGGCGCAGCACATCCACGATTTGCCGGGTCACCCCTTGGTCTTCCCAGCGTTCGACCTCACCACCCAGCGGCACCGGTTCGACCTCACCACCCGGCGGAAGCTGCCCTCACCTCCCTGGCCTCCGGGGCGACCGGATCGTCCCCCGATCTCCCTGACCCCGGAGCCGGTCCACGCCGGCGGCTCCTCCGTGCCGGGCGGGAGCGTACACGGAGGCCGGCGTCCACGGACCCGATCCCACCCTGGTCCGGGACACCGGCCTCCCCATCCTGGCCGCGACGGAAAGCGGCGGTTCTCATGGCCGGCTCCGCCGAGGCTCAGGTCACCACGGCGCTTCCGCCCCCCTTCCCGGCCTCCGCGGTCCGGGGGGCGGCCGCCCGTGCGGCTTTTCTCGCCATCTGGCATCGCTTCGGCAGCTGACCCGGCCCGAGTCGCTCCGGTTTTCCGGCGACTTGGCGCCAGTTTTTCGTCCAAGTCGGCCCAGGGCGCTGTGGAGACGGCGACCGGCCCGCTTTTGTGATCGGTTCCGTCTCGATCGGGGACGCGCCGGTCAGGCTCGGTTCCATTTCTGGTTGGTGGCGCCGGTACAGGTCCAGATGTGCACCTTGGTGCCGTTGGCGGTGCCGTACCCGGAGACGTCCAGGCACTTGTTCGCCCCGACCGCGGTGATGGTGCCGTCGGCGTTGAAGCGCCACTTCTGGTTGTTCTGGCCGTTGCAGTCCCAGATGATCACCGCGGAGCCGTCGGCGGTCCCGGCGCCGTTGACGTCCAGGCACTTGCCGCCGTAGACCCGCAGCTCACCGGAGCTGTTGGAGGTCCACCGCTGGTTGGCCGCCCCGTTGCAGTCCCAGATGTTCACCGCGGCGCCGTTGGCCTGCGAGGCGCCGGAGACGTCCAGGCACCGGCCCGACCCCACACCCCGCAGAGCACCCGTGTTCCCCGAAGGCGACGGCGAGGGTGAGGGTGAGGGTGAGGGGGACGGCGTGGAAGAGCCGCCGCCGTCGAGGCCGAGGAAGGTGATGGCATAGGCGAGCTGGCCGCTCATCGGCAGCTGGTGGCCGACCCCGCTGATGCTGATCCCCTCCACCGTGGCCTGGGCGGAGGTGACGCCGTACCTGGTCCGGGTCCAGTTCGACTGCGGACGGTCGGTGAACGCCGGAGTCTGGCTCAGCCCGTGCAGGTTCGTCCACTGCTTGATCTCTTCACCGAAGTTGTTGTAGTGCAGCGTCGTGTCCGTGCTGCCGTGCCACAGTTGCATCCGTGGGTAGCGCCCGGTGTATCCGGGATACATCGACCGGGCCAGGTCACCCCACTGCTGCGCCGTCTTGATGATCTGCCCGCCCGAGCACTGGCCGTTCCACAACGATCCGTTCGTGGTCGCGAAACACCCCGCGGGAACTCCGGAGAACGCCGAACCGGCGGCGAACACGTCCGGATACTGGGCGGCCAGCACGTTGGTCATCATCGCCCCCGAGGAGAACCCGCTGACCACGATCCGTTCCGGGTCCACGTTGTAGCGCTGCCGCGCCCAGGCGACCATCGCCATGACACCGGTGGAGTCGCCGCCGCCGTCGCGCCGCAGCGCGGCGGGGGTGGACACGTCAAAGCATTTCTCGCTGCGGGTGACCTCCGGAACCACGATGACGTATCCGTACCTGTCGGCGGCGGTCACGTAGTCGTGCCCGTTGCCGTTGAAGATCGCGCCGGCCGACCCGCCGCAGTAGTGGGTCAGCACCAGCAGCGCGGGCCGTGCCGCGACCCTGTCCGGCACGTAGATGTACATGTTGAGGTTCGTCGGGTTGGTTCCGAAATTCGTCACCTGGGTCAGGGCCGCGGCGGACGCCGGCGGTAGCCCGGCGAGGACTCCGGCGGAGGCCAGGCACAGGACGACGGCCGCCAGCACCGCTCTGATCACGCGTTTCACTCGTTCGCCTTTCGTTTCCGGTCGACCCGCGCCGGTTGGACCCGCTGCTCGCGTCCAACCGGCGCGGCGGCCGGGAACGGCGCGTTGTCGCAGGGTCAGGTCCGCGTCCACTTCTGGTTGTTGCGGCCGTGGCAGGTCCATAGAACGATCTTGGTGCCGTTGGCGGTCCCGGCGCCGTTGGCGTCCAGGCACTTGCCGGACTGAACGCCGGTGATGGTGCCGTCGGCGTTGAGGTTCCACTGCTGGTTGGCCCCGCCGTTGCAGTCCCAGATGACGACCTGGGTGCCGTCGGCGGTTCCCTGGTTGCTGGCGTCCAGGCACTTGTTGCCGTAGACCCGCAGCTCCTTGGCGGAGGTCGGTGTCCACTGCTGGTTGACCTGACCGGCGACGCAGTCCCACAGATGCACCTGTGCGCCGTTGGTCTGGGAGACGTTGGCGACGTCCAGGCACCTGCCGGCGTTGACGTTGCGCCACGGGCCGCTCGTGACGGCGGGGGTCTTCATCGGCCCGTTGAAGGTCAGCTTCACCACGTAGGCCAGGGCGGAGTACGGCTGGCTCGGCAGGGTGACGCGCAGGCCGGAGGAGTCCTGGGTGCGGGTGGGCAGGTTGATGTAGGTGCCGGCGGTGTTGCCGAGCATCTCGACCTTGTTCAGGTTGGACAGGTCCATCCGGCCGCCGGCCAGCGAGGCGAGGTTGAGGGTCGAGCCCGGCCAGCCCAGCACGGTCGCGTACAGGACGGTGTTGTCCTTGCTGCGGGTGTAGCGAACGTCCTGCGCGGTGCCGGCCCGCGGCTCGACGAAGCTGCCGCCGCCCATCTTCGTGGGGCCCTCGCCGTAGGTGGTCCAGGCGCGGGTGGAGTAGATCGACTCGCCGTTGCGCTTCAGGTAGGTGCCGATGGCGCTCAACAGGTCCTTCTGCACCTGCGGGATCGTGCCGTCGGCCCTGGGCGAGATGTTGAGCAGCATGTTGCCGTTCTTGCTCACCCGGTCGACCAGCGAGTGGACCAGCGCGGCCGCGCTGTAGTACGTCATCGTCGGGGTGTAGGACCAGGACGGATTGCTCACGGCGTCGTCGGTCAGCCAGTAGGGGGACTGGATGCCCGCGGGGCCGCCGCGCTCGTAGTCGTAGACCTCGCCCTTGGTGTTGAAGCCGTCCTTGTAGGTGGCGACGACCTCCTTGCCCCACGCGTTGGCCTGGTTGTAGTAGTACGACAGGAAGTTCAGCCGCTTGGACTCCTCGACGAGGTAGAGGCCCCCGTCCTGCCAGATCATGTCCGGCTGGTACTTGTCGACGACCTCCTTCAGCTTGTCGTACCACAGCTGCTGCTCCTGGGCCGAGCCGAGCTGCCCGTACAGCTTCTTGAGCGACGCGGTGGGCTGGGAGGGCACGTGGTCGTAGTAGCCGGTGAAGTTGTACAGGTGATGCATCGAGACCATGTACTTCAGGCCCTTGGCCCGGACCGCGTCGGCGAAGAGCTGAACCAGGTCGAGCCTGGGCCCTCTGTCGACGGAGTTCCACTCGTTGACCTGGCTGTCCCACATGGAGAAGCCGTCGTGGTGCTCGGCCACCGGCCCGGCGAACCTGGCACCGGAATCGGCGGCGAGCTGCGCCCACTCACCGGGGTCGAAGTTGCCGCCGGCCGACTTCAGCTTGGGCGCGAACTGCACCCAGTCGCCCGCCTTGTTCCGCGCGCCGTCGATGAAGTTGTGGTACGGCCACGCCGACGGGTCGCCGTAGACGCTCTTGTGGTGGTTGTTCTCGCTGGAGCCCGGCAGGTACATGGTGCGGGGATACCACTCGGTGCCGTACTCGGGCGTGGCGAAGGCACCCCAATGCCAGTACATGCCGAATTTGGCGTCCTGGAACCATTCGGGCGCGGCCGGATGCTGGTCGACCGACGCCCACGTCGGCTCGTAGACAGCCGGGGCGGTTCTGGCGGTGCCGGTCGCGGGGGGAACCGTGAGGAGGGACGCGGCGAGCAGGGCGGTACCGAGAACAGCGATCCGTTTACGCAGCGGCGACGGTTTGTTGGGGGGCACGCTGACTCCTGTCGATGGGCTGTCCTGTCGATTCGATTGCTGCGGGCATCACCCGTCAGAGGCTGGTTTTCTCCTGTCCGGGGTGCCTGGTCCTCGCACCGGTCGTGGTGCGGCCGAGGCCGGGTGGTGCGGCGGGTGACCTCAGGCTCGGGTCCACTTCTGGTTGTTGGCGCCCAGGCAGGTCCAGATGTGCACCTTGGTGCCGTTGGCGGTGCCGTTGCCGGAGACGTCCAGGCACTTGCCGCTGCCGACGGCGGTGATGGTGCCGTCGGTGTTGAAGCGCCACTTCTGGTTGTTCTGGCCGTTGCAGTCCCAGATGATCACCGCGGTGCCGTCGGCGGTCCCGGCCCCGTTGACGTCCAGGCACTTGCCGCCGTACACCCGCAGCTCACCGGAGCTGTTGGAGGTCCACCGCTGGTTGGCCGCCCCGTTGCAGTCCCAGATGTTCACCGTGGCGCCGTTGGTCTGCGAGGCGCCGACCACGTCCAGGCACCGGCCCGACCCCACACCCCGCAGAGCACCCGTGCCCCCCGAAGGCGACGGCGACGGGCTGGCCGTCGGGGTGGGAGTCGCGGTCGGCGTGGGCGTCGGCCCACCTCCGGGCGGGTCGAGCGGGCAACTGGCCATGTACTTGGAGATGCCGTTCGCGTTGGACAGCGTCGAGCACAGGAACGGCGCGTAGCGGGTGTCCTTGTCGATGAACAGCTTCATCCAGACCATCATCGTGCGCGCGAAGGCGCCCGAGTTGCCGCCACCTCCGCCGGCGGGGAAACCGTGGCCCTCGTTCGCGATCTCGACGTAGGCGCGCTCGACGGCGGCGGGAATCGTGTTGTACGCGTTCTGGGCGTACTGCGGGGTCACGGTGCCGTCGGTCTGGCCGGCGAACACGACCGTGGGGATTTTGATGCCGGACAGGGAGCCGTCGGGCACGTACGGCGCCTGACCGACCACGGTCAGGAGTGAGGGCCGCTGGAGGCCCGCGAGGATGGCGCCGCCGCCCCCCATGGAGTGTCCGCCCACCGCCAGCCGGGTGCGGTCGACCCGGTCACGCACCGAGCTGCTGTTGGTCAGGTAGTCCAGCGCGGCGAGCAGCTGGGTGGCTCGGGCGTCGGCGTAGTCGCCGGGGGTGTTGGTCTCGATCCCGATCACGACGAATCCGAACGAGGCGAGTCTTGGGCCCTGCCAGGCGTAGTAGCTCCAGGCGGTGCCGTAGCCGGGGGCGATCGCGATGGCGCCGAAGGTGCCCTGGCTGGTGTCGGTCGGGTAGTAGATGACCCCGCCGCCGAATCCGTTGCCCCTGGGGACGGTCACCTGGGCGGTGGCGAAAGGACCGCGGTCCGCGGCGATGCTCGCGGCGGTGGGCGCGGGCCCACGCTGGTAGGGGTTGTCCGCGGCGGACGCGGCGGACGCGGCGGACGCGACAGATGCGGCGGACGCGACGGATGCGGCGGACGGCAGTCCCGACACGCCGATCGCCATCAGAACGGCCACGAACACGGCGAGGGTTCCGGCCCGCAGGCGTCGCTGTCTCATCCGGTACGTGTGAAGGACCCGATGGGAAGCCGTCTCCGGGACCTGCCGCTCTGGAGGCACTGTGCGCTCCTTCGGGATGGGGTTCTCCGCATCGAGGCCCGCCTCGTCCACGTAGCTCGTTCGATCGGTCACGTGCTTCTCCCAAGATGGCGCGCCTCACCGGGACACCACGAAGGGACGCACGGCGAAGCGAGGCTGTGGATGCCGACGTGGACGGCCACGACGCGGAGGGCCGCGAAGCGCCTCCACACTGCGCCCATGTGATCCGGCCGCAGAGGTTCCGGAAGGAGCGCGTCCCCGGGACCTCGCTTCTAATTACGGTCGGAGTCCTGAGGCCCGTCAAGACCTTAAGCGTGCTTATTTCACCATTCGCACACCGAAGGTCCGGCCACGGTTAGCCGTTTCGCTCCTTCACCAGCGGTGGCGCCCAACACCACGCGCGTCCGCGCCAGCCATCCTCGTATGAACCGTTCAAATGTGTCGTACTAATCGGACAGCGTGTGACCCTGGGGCAACCTTGAGTCGAACCGTGCGGGTTCGAGCGGCCGGACGCGCTTCGCCCGGTGGAGTGTTCTCCTCGGCGGCCGCGTCCCGGGCAGGGCCTCCGTGATGAAACTTTCAGCCATCCAGGGATCGGCATGACCCCAGGTCCGGCTCGCGCTCTGATTCCCTGCCGCACCGTATGGCGTGATCATTCTACCGACGGCCGTCGGACGGGTCCCTCTCCCGCGCGCCCACCGGCGGGCCGTCGTCGACGGTCCTTGACGGCCTGCGTCACCCCGTGGATTCTGGGCCGGATCATCGAACCGATTCGCCTCAACCGCCGTCATCCCTCTCCGCCCGGTCGGAGCCGCGGGCGCCGGATCCGTGCCCGGCCGACTCGGTCTCTCCCAGCCTCTCCCAGCTCGGCCAACAGCCACACGAACTCTCCCAGCTCGGTCAACAGCCACCTACGAAGATCCGTTCATCGCGGAAAGGACCGCACATGCATCCCGCGAATCGGCGCGGATCGGCGCCGACGTTGCGCGCCTTCGCCAGGCGAACGCTGGTAGCGCTGTCCGTCCTCGGCCTGGTCGTGCCCCGCACGACCGGTTCCGCCTTGGCGGCGACCGTCCAGGTCGCCCCCGTCGCCCCCGTCGCACCGTCGGACTCGCCGGCCACGGCGCCGGGTCGGCGACGAGAACGGCTACGCGCGCCAGTCGGAGTGGTCGGTCGTGCCCACCAACGGCGATCCCGCCACCGCCGCCGACACCGTGCTGCCGGTGCCCGGTTTCAACGGCGTCCGGCAGGAGTCAGCAGTGCTCGAAACCATGCGTTTACTTCCATAACACACGTTGTTGACATCACTGACAGCGAGATCTAGGCTGCGGTCGAATCGATTCGACGTAGGGACATCCTGGTTTTCGCGCCCCCCTTCCCCCCACGAAGCCATTCCACTCACATGTGCGCGCAGCACTCAGGAGTGAGGAGAGTCCAAGATGAACGTTGGCGACATCGTCCGCCGAGCCCGACTGTGGCGTCTCACGCCATCGCACCCGGCCCATCCGCCCCGCCCCCACGCGCCTGAGGCGTCACATGTGGACATCGCACCCGGCAGACGACACAGGAGCCGCCGCGCGATCGCCGCCTTTCTCGCCGTCGGCGCCCTCGTCGCGGGTCCCGTCGTGACGTCCGCCACGCCGGCCCAGGCCGCGGACCAGTCCATCGCCGTCGACTTCTCCGCGGGCGGCGGCACTCCGACCTACCGTGCCTCCGGCTGGATCTACGGCATGACCGAGAACGCGTCGGGCCCGCCCGACCAGTTCTTCACCGACGTGAAGTTCCGGTACATGCGGGCCGGTGGGGCACAGCTCGACAGCCCGGGTGGCTGGGTGTCGGGCAAGTACGACCGGCGGTGGAACGCCACCCGCGCCCAGCTGCTGCGCACCCGGTCACTGGGCAGGGAGTTCATCCTGCTCGTCCACGACCTGTGGGGCGCCGACGGCTACCCGATCTCGCGCTTCCCCGGCGACAACGGCAACTGGACGGACTACGACAACTTCCTCACCCGTCTGATCGACGACGTGCGGGCCACCGGCGCCCCGGTGCAGTGGGACCTGTGGAACGAGCCCAACATCACCTTGTTCTGGAACCGCCCCCAGTCCCAGTACTTCGAGCTGTGGCGGCGCACCTACCAGCGCATCCGGGCCGCGTTCCCGACGCAGCTCATCGTCGGACCGAGCTGCGCGTGCGTGCCGTCCACCGGCCACGCCTTCTGGAACCAGTACCTCGACTACGTCAAGGCCAACAACGTGGTCCCCGACATCATCAGCTGGCACTCCCTGCCGGGCGACCCGGTGGCCAACGTGGCGGCGGCCGACACCACGTTGAACTCCCGTGGCATCCCGCACCCGCGGCCCTACCAGATCAACGAATACGGGGCGTCCAACGAGCAGAACCCCGCCGACGGCTCCTGGTACATCGCGCGCCTGGAGCGGGCCGGCGCCGACGGCCTGCGCGCCAACTGGGCGGGCGGGGGAAACCTGCACAACGACCTCGGCAACCTGCTCGTCCGCAACTCGGCGGGCCAGTACCAGCCGAAGGGCGAATGGTGGGCCTACCGCTTCTACGGCTCGCAGACCGGCCAGATCGTGTCCGTCACCCCCAGCGCCTCGTACGACGCGTTCGCCACCAAGGCGGCGGGGACGGCCAAGATCCTGGTCGGCGGCGGCACCACGACCGGCAACATCGCCGTCAACCTGCGGCGCCTGGACGCCACGAGCGGCATCGTGGAGAACAACCAGGTGAGGGTCGTCGCCGAGCGCATCCCCCACAACGGCGGCGGCGCCGTCACGGCCCCGGTCACCGTCCAGAACTCCGTGGTGACCCTGTCCGGCAACGGCGCGACGGTCAACCTGCCGCACACCGCCATCGACGACTCCTACACCATCACGCTGCTGCCCCCCTCCTCCGACCCCGGCAACGGGTCGACGTCGGTGTTGCGCAACGTCAACGCCGGCCGGTGCCTGGACGTCCCGAACTCGACCACCACCAACGGCACCCAGCTCCAGCTGTGGGACTGCGGCAGCGGCACCAACCAGCGCTGGACCTCCACCTCCGGTAAGCAGCTGCAGGTGTACGGCAACAAGTGCCTGGACGCCTCCGGGCAGGGCACCGCGAACGGCACCCAGGTGATCATCTGGGACTGCAACGGCGGCACCAACCAGCAGTGGAACGTCAACGCCGACGGCACCATCACCGGCGTGCAGTCCGGCAAGTGCCTGGAGGCGAGCAACTTCGGGACCGGCAACGGGACCAAGGTGCAGCTGTGGTCCTGCACCGGCACGAGCAGCCAGAAATGGACCAGGAGCTGACCCGCCGGCACGTGGAATGCCTGGACTCCATCCGGACCCGGCCGCGCCTGCCTTCGCGGCGGGGACGACCGTGAGAGGCCCGGCGGCGAGATCCTTCTCGCCGCCGGGCCCGTTGTTCACGAATCGATTCGACGGACCGTAGAGCTCGCGTGACCGCGGGCCGCCTTCCCCGAGAAGGGGCCGGGCATCGAGAAAAGTCTCATCCGGTCTCCCTTCGCGACACATCTCCAGCGCCCGTGCCTGGGCACGGCTTCACGGAGACGTCATCTCCCGACGGGATGCCACCGGCTCCGGAAACCCCTGTCCAGAAAGCCGAGGCGCGAAGACCTCCCGATCCGCTTTGACATCCTCGGACCCCAAGGTTCATCCTAGGGTCATTAGTTTTTTCCTAATGATCCTAGGATGAAGGTGGGGTGCGCATGGCGCGGGCCGGGTTGACGCCGGACCGGGTGACACTCGCGGGCGCCGAACTGGCGGACGAGGTCGGGCTCGACCACGTGACCATGTCGGCGGTGGCGAGGCGGCTCGGGGTGAAGGACGCGAGCCTGTATGCGCACGTGCGCGGCCTGGAGGACCTGCGCGGGCGGATCGCGCTGCTGGCGGCGGACGAGAAGACCATCCGCATCGCCGAGGCCACCGCCGGGCAGGCGGGGAAGGACGCGCTGGTGGCGTTCGCGAACGTCTGGCGGGCCTACGCCCACGACCACCCCGGCCGGTACACCGCGACACAGATCCCGACGCAGGTCGACCCCGAGCTCGCGGCCCGGGCACCCGGGCCGCGGCGCGCGGTCGAGCTGACCTACAGCATGCTGCGCGCCTACGCACTGGCCGAGCCCGACCTGACCGACGCGGTTCGGCTCGTGCGCAGCACGCTCCACGGCTTCGTCAGTCTCGAGGCGGCCGGCGGGTTCGCGCACGCGCGCCCGGCCGAGGATTCCTGGGCCCGCTGCCTCGACGCCCTGCACTCCCTCCTGGAGCACTGGCCCGCATCCCGTGAAGGAGACCCCTCATGACCGACCCGACCACCGGCCGCCTGCGCGTGGACGGCGCCACCCTGCACTACGAGGTGCGTGGAAGCGGCCCGCTCCTGCTGCTGATCCCCGGCGGCGCCGGCGACGCGGCTTCCTACGACGGCATCGCCGACGACCTGGCCGCCGACTACACGGTCGCGTCCTATGACCCGCGCGGCCTGTCCCGCAGCCCGCTGGAGGACCCGCGGTCCACCCAGCGGGTCGTGCGGCATGCCGACGACGCGTTCCGGCTGCTGCGACTGCTGTCTCCGGACGCGCCCGCGCGCGTGGTCGGCTGCAGTTCAGGGGCGATCGTCGCGCTGCACCTGCTCACCGCCCATCCCGAGCGGATCGAACGCGTGGTGGCGCATGAGCCGCCGGCGGTGGAGGTGCTACCGGACGCCGCCGAGCACCGCGCGCTGCTCGCCCGCGTCCAGGACACGTTCCGCCGGGACGGCCTGATGCCCGCGGTGGCCGAGTTCGCGGCGGGCCTGCGGCGGCCCGGTGCCGAGGAGCCCGTCACCGCCGAGGCGGCCATCGAGCTGCCGCCGCGGGCGGCGGCACGAGCTGGACGGACGATGGCGAACATGCCCTACTTCCTCGGTCGTATCGTGCCGAGCTTCATGGCCTATGTCCCGGACGTGGAACGCCTGGCGGCCCTGTCGGACCGGCTCGTGCTCGCGGGCGGCGCGGACTCGCGCGGCGAACTGCCCTACCGTCCCGCCGCCCTCCTCGCCGAGCGGTTCGGCACGGAGCTCGTCCACTTCCCCGGCGGGCACACGGGCCTCAGCACGCACCCCGCCGAGTTCGCCGAACTGCTCCGCAAGGTGCTGGCACCTACGCCGGAGTAGGTCCAGGCGTCGGGCGATGATCTGGTCGGGGAATGGTCGGAACGTGTCGTCGTCGAGCCGGCGGCGCAGTTGCTCGCGTTCGTCGTCGGTGATCCGGTCGGCCATTCCCAGCGGGTGACCCGGCGCGCTGTGCCGCGGGCCAGCACGATGCGCGAGGCTCGCCCCATCTCGTGTTCGGCGACGACGTAGGGGGCGCTCCGCTCCCGAACGTGTCCCCGGCCGCCAGGTATATGGGGCGTTACTTACTGGTGAAGCCGCCTAGCTCAACTGTCGCGAGTCGTCGTCGCCAGGGGGCCTGATGGTGACGTTCCGTATTCTCCGCCCTGACACCGAGCCTGGCCGCCCGGGCACCCCTTCGCGAGGAGAGCGGCCTTCCCCGGCCCTGAGGAGGAACCTGGTCCAGGTGTTGGCGAGCCAGACGGTGAAGCGCCGGAGCGCGGTCGGCGCCGGGGTTGAGGAACAGCGGGACGGTCATCGGCGGTAAACCGCTGCGTCGCAGGTCGCGGGAGACTGTACAGGGTGTCGGGGCGGCGCCTTCCGGAGGCGTGCCCTCACTTCAGCGGGCTCTGACCACCTGGCCCTTTCACATCCGACCGGCTCACCGCCGTCCACGCGCTGAGCCACTCCTCGGCACCGCTGTGCGAACCGGCCGAGGCGGCCGGAGCGGCCGGCACCGCGTGGTAGCCGGGTTGTTGCAGGGCCAGGGCCAGGGCGGCGTACGGCTGGACGTCGCCGCGGATGCCGTGGGTGAGGATGAGGATCTTCATCGTATTCTCCGCTTCGTGGCGGCGGCGTCCCAGGCGCCGAGCAGGCGCTCGTCGGTGAACACCCCGTGGGTGAGCATGTCCAGGGAGGTCCGCGAATAGCGCAGGGGCGCGTCGGTGCCGTGCAGGTCGGCCACGCCCAGCACCCTCGACAGGTGCTCGCCGAAGGCGAGCGGCGCCAGCAACCAGGTCACATACAAAGCCGCGCGGGCCCGGGGATCGTCGGCGGGGCGGACCCATCCTTCGGCGCTGCCCTGCTCCAGCCACGCGGCGGTGGTCTCGACGATCTCGTCGAACAACGCGGCCGCCTCGGGGGTGCCGTCCAGGAAGGCGCGGGCCAGATATCGCCGTACCGGTTCGGCCTCCTCCAGCATGGCGGCCAGCCCGGCGGCGTCTTTCAGGTCGGCCGGGTCGTCGGGATCACCGCGCACCAGCGAGATCACGTACTGGTCGCACGCCGAGCGCAGGCCCTCCTTGGAGCCGAAGTGGTGCACCACCAGGGCGGGCGAAACACCGGCTTTGGCGGCGATGGCCCGGATGCTCACCCGGGTGGCGCCTTCGGAGCCGAACAGCTCCAGGGCCGCGTTCCCGATCCGGGCCCGCGCGGTGAGATCACTGTCTGAACGCATGTTCAGCATGCTAAACAAACGTTCAGCCTTGTAAGGAAGAGGTGGGGTGTCAAGAATGCGGTAACGGGTGGTTATGCGGCCGTTGGGCGCATGCGAGCATTTCGGTCCATGACGGTCGTGGAGCGAGAGACGATCACCGCCCGCCTGGTGGCGGGTGCGGTGGAGTACCGGCTGGAGGGCGACGGCCCCGAGACGGTCGTGATCTTCCACGGTGGTCACATGCGGGCCGGGCTGGCCCTGGGCGAGGAGGTCTTCACCTCCTCCGGCCACCGGGTGCTCGTGCCTTCCCGTCCCGGATACGGGCGAACCCCGCTGGCTACCGGCGCCACGCCCGCCGCCTTCGCCGACGTCGTCGCGCAGCTGTGCCGCGCCCTGGGCATCGAGCGGGTCGCCGCGGTGGTGGGCGTCTCGGCGGGCGGGCGCACCGCGCTGACCATGGCCGCCCGCCACCCGCGCCTGGTGCGCCGGGTGATCCTGCAAAGCGCGGTCGGCTTCCTGCCCTGGCCCGGCGACCGGCGCATTCGCCTGGGCGGCCGCCTGGTGTTCAACGCCCGCGTCGAGGCCGCCACCTGGGCGGCGGTACGGCTGCTGATGCGCGGAGCGCCGGGGACAGGGTTGCGGTTGTTGCTGCGCGACCTGTCCACCCGGCCCGTCCGCCAGGTCATGGCCGGCCTGAGCGAGCGCGACCGAGCCGAACTGACCACGCTGTTCACGCTCATGCGCTCCGGTGCGGGCTTCGTCAACGACATGCTGCCGGTGCCCGACTGCGCCGGGCAGCTCACCCAACCGGCCCTGGTCATCGCCAGCCGCACCGACCGCTCGGTCCCCTTCACCCACGCCGAATCCCTCGCCGCGACCATCCCCCGGGCCGAGCTGGCCGAAAGCCGGGCCGACGGCCACATGATCTGGTACGCCCCCGACTACCCCGCGCTCACCATGAAGATCAAGGACTTCCTCGCCACGCCCCCGCGCACGACGTCCGGATAGCCCCTCTCCTACAGGACGGTCAGGTGGCCGTACCTGGACAGGGCCGCGGTCAGGCCGCCGGATTCGCCGCGGAGTGTGGCGTCCAGGAAGGCGACGGTGGCCGCCGCGGTGATGCGCGGCCCGGCAGTCCGGCCGAGGGAGCCGACGAGCGCGGGCAGGGGCGGCAGGAAGAGCGGGGCATCGGTGAAGGTGAGGTGCGCCGTGCCGGGGACGGTGAGCCGGTAGCCCGTCGCCGTACTGAGCTGGAGCACCCGGGTGAGGCGCGGGATGTAGTCCGGCTCCTCGCCCGGTTTGACGTCGTGGGTGAGCGCGAGCACGGGCTGGTGGAACGGTCGCGTCGCGGGGTCGCGGGGGAAGCCGTCCAGGTCGATGACGGCTGCGAACCGGGGGTCCTGGCAGGCGGCCTGCAGGGCGGCGGCGCCCCCGAGGGAGTGGCCGGTCGCCGCGGCGCGGCGGGTGTCGAGCCGCCCGACCAGGAGGCCCGGGATCTCTCCACGGTCCAGGCGGCCGAGCTGGGTGAGTACGAAGCCGAGGTCGGCGGCCCTGACCGCCGTCCACCCAGCCGCGCGCCTGTTGTCCTCCGCCTGGTCGCCGGTGGCCGCAACCCGGGTGCGGATCGTCCGGCCGTCGGTGAGGGTGACAACGGCCGAGTCGTATGGGTGGTCAAGGGCCGCCACGACGTACCCGCGGCTGGCCAGTTCCTCGGCCCAGGCGGTGTTCTGGGTGCGCACGCCCCCGAGGCCGGGTGAGAACAGCACCACGGGGAACCGGTCGCCTCCGCCGGCCACCGGGGCATCGGGCACCGAGCGCGTGCGGGCGCGTGACGGCTCGTCGAGAACGAAGCGCGGAAGGCCGAGGTAGTCGGCCTCGCCGCGGGCGACGAGCCGTGCTTCTTGCGCCGTGCGGCCGAGGTACCACGCCCGCCGGGCGGCCGGGAGACCGCCCTGCGCGGGATACCAGAGCTGGACGACGACCGTCCGCTTGTCATCGGTCCTGGACGTGGCGATTTCCGCGCGATCAGGGTCGGTCCACTGCACGACGGTGGTGCCGACGGCGTAGGCGCCCGATGGCGTGGGGAACACGGGCAGGGGCAGCGCCCACGCCGCCGCCGCGCCCGCGAGGACCAGGGCCAGGCATGCCACCGATCCCGGCAGGGCCAGCCACCATCGAGTCCGCCGCGCGGGCCGCCCGGCACGCCGTCTCAGCAGGGAGGGAGCAGCGAACGCCAGCGCGATGGCCCCACCTGCGAAGACGAGGAGGAGCTGCCAGCGGATCCCGAGCACGGCCAGCACGGTCGCGGACACCGCGAGAGCCACCGCGCCGGCCAGCGTCGAGGGTCGGCGCGCCCCGGGCGGCAGCCAGCGGGCCAGCACCAGCACGACGGCGGCCGCCGAGGCCAAGAGCTCTGCGAGGGGCAGGCCGAATACGGTCACATTCATGTGACCACCATGGCGGAATGACCTCAGCCAGACATCGGCCCAATGTCGGGAATCGTATGCGACCCTGGCATGACCTCTCGCGACCCGTCTGCGACCGGGGTCGCAGGGGTCCCCGGTCGGGAGCGAGGGCCGGCATCGCCGGACCACCAGGTCGTCATCGTGGCCTGGCCCGGAACGTCCGGCGGTAGGCGCCGGGCGTCGAGGTCGGCGCCGCGCCCGCCGCCGACCTCGCCGCCCGCCGCCTCCACCGGCCCCGACGCGACCGGGATCACCCACTGCCGCGGCCGTACCGCGCGGGACACAGCGCGACGAACGCCGCCCTGACCCGTTGTTCGAACGGTCCCGCGAGCCGCCGTTAATGCGTGTCGGGGTGCCTGGGGCGGATGGCATGCTGACGCTGTGAGCGAAGAATCCGATGTCAGCCTGCGTATCGCCACCGAGTTGCTGCTGTTCCTGCCCGCGCGGCGGCGGCGTGAGTGGCAGCGGGTGGCGCCCGACGGGACATCGACGCTGGGCCATGTCGTGGAGTCACTCGGCGTCCCGCTGCCCGAGGTGGGGCTCCTGACCGTCGAGGGCGTGGAGGTCGGCAGGTCCTACCAGCCCGTCGCCGGTGACGTGGTCCACGTTCACCCGGTGCCCCGCCCCCAGCGGGTGCCCCTCGAACCCGGGCGGCACGCCCCCCGGTTCCTGCTCGACGTCCACCTGGGCACCCTCGCGCGACGGCTCCGCCTGCTGGGCGTGGACGCGACCTACCACAACGACATGGACGACCCCTCCCTGGTCGCCGAGGCGAACAGGGAACGCCGCGTGCTGCTCACCCAGGACCACCGCCTGCTGTGCCGCCGGGCGCTCTGGTTCGGTGCCTACGTACGGGGCACCAAGGTGGACGACCAGCTCCGCGACCTGCTGGACCGGTTCGGGCCACCGCTGCGGCCGTGGACCCGCTGCACGGCCTGCAACGGGGAGCTGGCCCACGTCGACAAAGCCGAGGTCGACCGCCTGCTGGAGGCCGGGACCAAGCGCTCCTACGACGTCTACGGCCGATGCCCGGAGTGCGGCCAGATCTACTGGCGCGGCGCGCACAGCGGGCGTCTGGAGGAGATCGTACGCTCGGCCATGCGCACGGCCCGCCCGGAGTCACAGGTCGGCGGGGGTCCACGCTGAGGCGGGCCGGTCCCGTGCCGGGATCAGCGCGGGGTGAGGCACCTCCGGCGGTCACGGGAACGCGCGTCGGCCCGATGTCGCCGTGACGTCCTGTCAAGGGGTGATCAGTCGTCAAGGGCCGTCAGGTCGAGCCGGTCCAGCCGTTCGGGGTCGGACAGCACGTCGATGGCGAGGATCCTGCCGTCCGTGACGGTGAAGGCCATGACGGACAACGGCCGTCCGTGCGCGACGACGACCCCGGCGGCTCCGTTGACCAGCGCCGGGCGCGCGAACGGGGAGAGCCGCCCGAAGGTGAGCGCCTGCTCGGCCACGTTCCGCGCGCCGGTGATCACGACCGTGTGGCGGGCCCGCGCGACGCCGCCGTCGGACCGGAGCACGACGCCGGGGTCGAGCACGGCGACGAGCGCGTCGAAGTCGCCGTCGCGCGCGGCGGCGAAGAAGGCGTCGACGACCTCACGCTGACGGGCGAGATCGGGGTCGGGAGCCGGCGCCTGTCCCCGTACCCGGCGGCGTGCGCGGCTCGCGAGCTGCCTCGCCGCGGCCGGGGACCGCCCGACCATCGGGGCGATCTCCTCGAACGGCACCGCGAACATGTCGTGCAGCACGAACGCGAGCCGTTCGGCCGGCGACAGGGTCTCCAGCACCACCAGCAGCGCCAGCCCGACCGAGTCGGCCAGCAACGCCTCGTGCTCGGGGTCTCCCCCTTCCTCCCGGCCGACGATCGGATCGGGCACGCGCGTCTCGAAAGGTTCCTCGCGTCGCTGTTCACGCGAGCGCAGCACGTTCAGGCACACGCGCGCCACCACCGTCGTCAGCCACGCGCCGAGGTTCTCCACGCCGCCGGTGTCGGCGCGGCCGAGCCGCAGCCAGGCGTCCTGGACGGCGTCGTCGGCCTCGCTCACCGAGCCGAGCATCCGGTAGGCCACCGCCCGCAGACGAGGCCGGTGCTCCTCGAAACGCTCGGTCAGCCATTCGCGCTCGTCCACCCGTCACATTCCTTCCTCGCGGAGTGTCGTAACCGGTAGACCCGCGAAACCCGGCCGATGTGACCGGAAGAGCGGTTCCCACCGAAAAGGAGCCTGGAGAAATCATGACGTCATCCATCCTGCTCACCGGCGGCACGGGCACGCTCGGGCGCCTCGTCGTGCCGCTCCTGCGAGACGCCGGCCGCACGGTGCGGGTGCTCAGCAGGCACGGCCACGAACCCGGGGACGGCGTCGAGTACGTGACCGGTGATCTGCTCAAGGACGAGGGGATCGGGCCCGCGGTGGACGGGGCGGAGACCGTCCTGCACCTCGCGGGCGGTCCCAAGGGCGACGACGAGGCGACCCGGAACCTGGTGCGGGCCGCGTCGCGGGCCGGGGTACGGCACCTGGTGTACATCTCGGTCATCGGAGCGGACCGGGTCCCGCTGGGCTACTTCAGGTCCAAGCTGGGCGCGGAACGGGCCGTGGCCGGGTCCGGCCTGCCGTGGACGACACTGCGCGCCGCCCAGTTCCACGACCTGGTCCTGAACGTGGTGCGGCAGATGGCGAGGCTGCCGGTGATACCGGTCCCGGGCGGCCTCCGGTTCCAGCCGGTCGACGCGCGCGAGGTGGCGGCCCGGCTCGTGGAACTGACGCTCGGCGAGCCGTCCGGCCTGGTGCCCGACCTGGCGGGACCGAAGGTGTACGGGATGGCCGAGCTGAGCGGCGGATACCTGCGGGCGCGCGGCGGGCGCCGGTTGACGGTGCCGGTCCGGATACCGGGAAAGGCCGGCCGCGCGTACCGGGCCGGCGAGAACCTGTCCCTTGAGGGTGCCGCCGTGGGCAGGCGGACCTGGGAGGACTTCCTGGCGGAGCGGGTTGCCCGGAAACGGTGAGAGGGGCCCGCGCCAGGGGGTGCGAGGAGGGCCGGTGAGAAGGGCCGGTGAGAACCGGAACTCCGGGTTCGGGCTCTCCCGGCCCCTTCGGGGTCAACCGGCCGGATCCCCCGCGAGCCCGGGACGGTTCACGTGCCGTCGGCCTCGGCGAGGGTGTGCGCGACGAGGGCGTTGGCGTGGCCGTGCCCCAGGCCGTGCTCGGTCCTGTGCCAGGAGACGAGTTCCATGTGCCTGGTCAGGGGCGAGGAGCGGATGAGCTCCCGCCACTCGGCGATCGGGCGGCCGTACTTCTTCTCGATCGGGGGGGAGTAACTCGCCGGGCCCTTCACAGTGTCGGTTATGTCCGTAGTATCCCATCCACCTGGTGCGTTCTCCCTCGATCGGCGCACGGCGCCGGGTTCCGGCCGGACAGCACGGAACCAAGATCATATAATTCGGGGTCAAGGTCCACAGATGGGCGTAATCTCCCTGAAGGACACCCGAAGGCAGGAGATCCCCTCATGGCCGATGAGCCGACCGTCTCGAACCCGTCATCCCGTTCGTCAGAGGACGAGCGGAGGCCCGGGATGGAACGGATCGACGCCGAGGTGCCGCACTCGGCTCGCATCTGGAACTACCTGCTGGGCGGGAAGGACAACTTCGCCGTCGACCGTGAGGCGGGCGAGAGGGTGTCCGCCGTCTTCCCCGGCATGGTCGACGTCGCCCGCCACTCCCGGTACATGCTCGCCCGCGTGGTGCGTCACCTGGCCGGCGAGGCGGGCATCCGCCAGTTCCTGGACATCGGCACCGGGCTGCCCACCGTCGACAACACCCACGAGGTCGCCCAGCGGGTGGCGCCGGAGTCGCGCGTCGTCTACGTGGACAACGACCCCCTGGTGCTGGTGCACGCCCGTGCGCTGCTCACCAGCACGCCCGAGGGCGCCACCGACTACATCGAGTCGGACGTGCGCGACCCCGAGCACATCCTGCGGGAGGCCGCGAGGACGCTGGACTTCGGCCGGCCCACCGCGCTCATGCTGATGGGCATCATGGGCCTGATCGGCGACCACGACGAGGCGTTCTCGATCGTGCGCCGGTTGATGCGGGACCTGCCCTCGGGCAGTTACCTGGCGCTCTACGACGGCGTCGACACCGACCCGGCGTACGTCGAGGCGATGCGCCGCCACAACTCGGGGAGCGGCGTGGTCGCCTACACGCCGCGCAGCCCCGAACTCATCACCCGCTACTTCGACGGCCTGACGCTGCTGGAGCCCGGTGTCGTACCGGTGCAGCGGTGGCGGCCGGATCCCACCCCCTGGGGCGACGCTCCCGAGGTGGCGTGCGCCGGCGGCGTCGCCCGCAAACCCTAGCCGCGTCACCTCGCTTGCCCGGCACCGCCGCCCGCACGAGGACCGGGGGTCTCCCACCCGTTCAGCAGGCCGGGGATCCACCGCCGGAGGGGCGTTCGAACGGCTCGTCGGCGCGCACGATGGTGGCGAGCACCTCGTTGAACGCCTCGGTCGAGGTGGGGTGGTTGTAGACGGCGTCGCGGAGTTCGGCAGCCTTGACGCCGTGCCGCATGGCGAGCGCGACCGTGTTGACGAGTTCCTGCGCGTCGACGCTGAGCAGGACGGCTCCGAGGATCTCGTCCGTCTCGGCGTCGATCACGAACTTCATGAATCCGCGGATCTCCTCGACGATGTACGCGCGGGGCATCGCCACGATCTCGGCGACGGGCTTGCTCGCGATCCTCACCCGGTGTCCCGCGGCTCTGGCCTCCTTCTCGGTGAGACCGACGGCCGCGAGCGGCGGGGTCATGAACAGGGTGCGGGGAACCGCGACCCGGTCCGACACCGAGCGACGGCCCTCGCCGACGAGCTGGTCGAGGACGACGCGGCTGTCGTCGAGGGAGAGGTAGGTGTGCTGCGGCCCGCCGCGGACGTCACCGAGAGCGTAGATGTGCGGCCGGCTCGTGCGCAGATACTCGTCGACCTCGACCGCCCCGCGTTCGGTCGTGCGGACGCCGGCGGCCTCCAGCCCGAGGCCGCGGGTGACCGGCGCTCGACCGGTGGCGGCGAGGATGGTGTCGGCTTCGAGGGTGTGCCGCCGCCCGTCCTTCTCGTAGACGACGGTCGCGCCGGTCTCACCATCGCGGACCTCCGTGACGTGCGCGCCCTTGACGATCTCGATGCCGTCGTCCGTGAGGATGCCCTCGGCGACGGCGGCGGCCTCGTCGTCCTCGCGGCCCAGGATCCTCGAAGAGGTCTCGAACACGGTGACCCGCGAGCCGAACCGGCGGTAGATCGAGGCGAACTCGATGCCGATGTATCCACCGCCCACGATCGCGAGCCGTTCCGGCAGGATCGTCGTCTCGATCAGACCGGTGCTGGTCAGGGTGCGCTTGCTCTCCCTCATGCCGGGCGTGTCGGGGATGATCGTCTCGGCACCCGTGTTGATCAGGATGGTCTCGGCGGAGATCGTGAGGCGTTCGCCGCCCGCCTCGACGGCGACGGTGTGCGGGTCGACGAACGTGGCCTGGCCGGTGACGAGCGTCACGGTCTCGGCGTCGTTCATCGCCTCGTAGTTGCCCCTGCGGAACAGAGCGGTGAGTGCCTGCACCTCTTCGACGGAGCGTTCGTACCACTCCTGCGGCGGGTCACTCCCCCGGCGCTTGCCCGCGTGGTGGACCAGCGCCTTCGTCGGCACGCAGCCGACGTTGGGGCAGGTCCCTCCGTACATCCGCTCCGACCGCTCGACGAGCACCACGCGCTTGCCGCGGCCGCCCATCGTCCTCGCGACGGCCTTGCCGCCCTTGCCGAAACCGATAACGAGAAGATCGGCATGAAGAGTGTCGTTCGTGGTGTCCATAATTCCAGTTTCGATATATAGGATTGAGCTCACAAGGCGTATTAATCTCATTTTTCCTCGCGAGCGTCTCATCATGGATTCAGTCAGTCACCTTGTCCGCCTGGCGAGAGCGCAGGCGACCCTGGACAAGCGCTGCCTTCTGGCCGGCGCGACCGTCATGGACATTCCCGCCCGGGGTGATGGTGATGCGGCCTTTCACCTCCTGCTCGACGGCGTGTGCACGCTCGAGCTCCCCGATCGGCGCGTCGAGCTCCGTCCGGGCGACGTCGTGCTCCTCCCCCGCGACACGCCGCACCGCGTTCGCACCACCGGATCCGGGCCCGCTCAGGGGGTGTCCGAAACTCCCGGTGGCGCGTTCTCCACCGTCCGCAGCCGGACGGGGGAGGGCGTGATCGACCTCTTCTGCGGGCACTACTCGTTCGGCCCCGGCGCGGGGGCCATGCTCTTCCGGAGCCTTCCCCACCCCTTACATGTGTCCTTCGCGGAATCCGGCGAGGTGGACGAGATCGTTCGGATGCTGGGCGGGATCATGCGACGGGAGGCGTGGGACGACGGGCCCGGCACCGCCGCCGTCCTCTCGGCCCTCTGCAACGCGCTGCTCGCGATGGTGCTGCGGAAATCGGGCGGGCGGCTCGCCGAACCGGCGCTGTGGACCGCCGCCCACGACGAGCGGATCCGTGCCGTCATCGACGAGGTGCTGCGAGATCCCGGCGCCGACTGGCCGATCGCCCGCCTGACGCGCGTGGCGGCGATGGCGCGGGCCACGTTCATCCGGCACTTCTCCCGCAGCACCGGAATGACCGTCGGCGCGTTCCTCACGCACGTCCGGCTGATGACCGCGGCGGAACTGCTCATCGACACCGAGCGTACGGTCGCCTCGGTCGCCGCCGAGGTGGGGTACCGTTCCGAGTCAGCGTTCAGCCGGGCGTTCCACCTGGCGACCGGATCGACGCCGGCCCGGTTCCGCCGGAACCTCGAACGCGCGGCGTGAACGACACCGGCGGCCCCGCGATCCGCGCGGTGGCCGTCCGGTCCTGGAATTCTTACCGTCCGCGAACGTCTGTGTGCCGGACCGTCGTGACAGCGGCGTCACCGCATACCCTCGCCGGGTGAAGATACTGCTCACCGGCGCGGCCGGGTTCATCGGCGGTCACGTGGCCGAAGCCCTCCAAGCCGCCGGCCACGACGTGATCGGCCTCGACCTGCGCACCGGCACCGACGTGCGGGACGGCACGGCACTGGACGAGCCTCTGGGTGAGGCGGACGCCGTGGTGCACCAGGCGGCCAAGGTCGGGCTCGGCGTGGACGTGGCAGACCTGCCCGACTACGCGTCGGTGAACGTGTACGGCACCGCCGTACTCCTGGCCGCGATGGCCCGCCACGGCGTGGCGAGGCTGGTGCTGGCCTCGTCGATGGTGGTGTACGGGGAGGGCGCCTACGACTGCGCCGACCACGGCCGGGTGCGGCCGGGGCCGCGGGCGGTCACGGATCTGGACCGGGGATCCTTCGAGCCGCGCTGCCCGCGATGCGGCGCCCAGGTGGCGTCGGCCGCCATCGACGAGTACACGCCGATGGATCCCCGCAACGCCTACGCCACCACCAAACTCGCCCAGGAGCACTTGGCGGCGAACTGGGCGCGCGAGACCGGTGGCACCGCCGTCGCGCTGCGTTATCACAACGTGTACGGCCCGCGGATGCCGCGTGACACCCCGTACGCGGGGGTGGCGGCCATCTTCCGCTCGGCGCTGGAGGCGGGACGCGCGCCGCGCGTCTTCGAGGACGGCGGTCAGCGTCGCGACTTCGTCCATGTGCGGGACGTCGCCAGGGCCAACGTGGCCGCGCTGGACAGCGGGGAGCCGGGCTCGCTGGCCGCCTACAACATCGCCAGCGGCGAGCCGCACACCGTGGGCGAGATGGCCGCGGCTCTCGCCGAGCAGCGCGGCGGCCCCGTCCCGGTGATCACCGGCGAGTACCGGCTGGGTGACGTGCGCCATATCGTGGCCTCGCCGGCGCGTGCCCACAGGAAACTGGGGTTCGCCGCGGAGGTCGCCTTCGCGGAGGGAATGAAGGAGTTCGCCACCGCCCCGCTGGGATGACGCGCCCGCGATGACGTCGAGGGGGCGACGTCGGGGGGCAGGACGTGTCGCGGGAACGGCTCACCAGGGCGAGAGAACCAGTCCCTGCAACAGTAACCCCGTCACGACCTGGGCGGCCGGCCACCGCCTGCCGGGCGCCAGGCTCGCGGCCAGGCCGATCCACAACGCGTAGGGCACCCAGATGCGTTCCACTTCGCCCCGGGTCACGCCACTGACATCAAGCGCGAGCACCGCCACCACGGCGGCCGCCACCACGGCGCGCACCCCGCCCGGGCCGGGCCGCGTCAGGCCCGCGGCGGTGGCCGGCCCCGTGAGCATGGCCAGCACGCCCAGGTTGGCGAACAGGAAGTACAGATAGGGCCGGGCGGCGCCCGGGTCGGCCGCCCACTCGGCGTGAGTGGCCAGCACCCCGGCGGGCCACAGGAAGCCCGCGGCGGCGAAGGCGGCGGTCACCGCCACGGCACCGGTCAGGGCCGTGAGCACGGCCTCGCGCGGCACGCGGGCGACGACCGCGACGACCACGGGGATCAGCAGGTAGGGGACCAATCCGTAGCTGAGGTACGGCAGCGCACCGAGCAGCACTCCGGCACCGGCCCCGCAACCGGCCCTTCGCGCGATCCGGCCACGTCCGCCGAGCACCAGGAGTGCCACGCCCCACGCGCCCACCCCGGCGAAGAAGGCGTCCATGCTGGTGGCGATCCAGACCGAGGCCGGGGTGAGCGCCAGGTACGGCAGTGCCCTCCGGGCCGCCCGCTCCCCGCCCAGCTCCCGCACCGTCAGCGCGATCGCCACGGTCGCCGAGCAACCGACCGCGACGACCAGCAGCGCCGCCCACAGCGGTCCGGACAGCCCGAGCGCGGCCGGCGACCAGAGCACCAGTACGGGCAGCGGCGGGTGCCCGCGCACGTGGGTGGGGTAGTCCGGCAGGTGACGGGTGAATGAGGCCAGCCAGCCCAGCGGGTCGTCGCCCACCTCGGGCAGCACCGCCAGATAGTCCTGCGGGTGGGTCAGCGGAGCGGCCAGCCCGTCGGCGGAGATCGCCAGCAGCACCGTCCAGGCCAGCGCGCAGCCGTAGGACACGAGCAGGGCGCGTCTGAAACCCAGCCGCGCCGCGAGGACTGGCAGGAACAGGACGGCGGCGCCTCCGAACGCGGCGGCGGGCAGCAGCGTGAGGGCCGGCACGCGGAAATGCCCGTGCAGCGGCGGCAGATGGTCGATGCTGAGCACACCGAGGGCGTGCAGGATCGCGCCCGCGGCGAAGGAACCGGCGATCAGCAGCGCCCAGATCCAGAGCGCGCGTGCCGTCCTCCCACGGAGAGAACGCTCGGCATGGACGCCTCGCGTCACGACCGTGGCTCCGGTCGATGACATGCCAGGAATATCCGGTGAGGAACTATTCAAAAGGTGTGCCTCTGCGCTTCGATCCGCTGCCCCGAGTTGTGAACCACCTTCCCAAGGTATGGCCGAGCCGGCCGTCCGCCGGGACACGTCACCGCTTCGTAAGAGGTGATCGTCGCTTTCCGTCCTACCCTCGAAGCCATGAAGATCGACGTGGTACTTCCATGTCTGAATGAGGAGGCCGCGCTCTCCTGGGTGCTCGGCCGGATGCCGCACGGCTATCGCCCGATCGTGGTCGACAACGGTTCCACCGACGGCTCGGCCGGTGTCGCCGCCGAGCACGGCGCACTGGTGGTGAGCGAGCCGCGACGCGGGTTCGGCGCCGCCTGCCATGCCGGGTTGCTGGCCTCGACCGCCGAGGTCGTGTGCTTCATGGACGCCGACGCCTCGCTCGACCCGGGCCAGCTGCCACGGGTGGCCGGCCCGGTCATGGCGGGTGAGAGCGACCTCGTACTCGGTCGCCGGATGCCTCACTGCGGGCCCGTTCACGCCCGGGTCGCCAACGCCGTACTGGCCGCGCGCCTGCGGCGCCGCACCGGCGCCCCACTGCGCGACCTGGGTCCGATGCGCGCCTGCAAACGCGCCGGGCTGGTCGGGCTGGAGCTGGCCGACCGCCGGTTCGGCTACCCCCTGGAGATGGTGCTGCGCGCGGCCGCGGCCGGCTGGCGGATCACCGAGGCCGAGGTCGACTACCTGCCGCGGGTGGGGCGCTCCAAGGTGACCGGCACCGTGCGCGGCACCCTTCGGGCGATCGCCGACATGCGCCGCGTCATGGAGGAGACGACATGAGCGCCGCGCAGATCGTGGTCATCGCCAAGGAGCCGGTGGCCGGGCGGGTGAAGACCCGGCTGACCCCGCCGTTCACCCCCGTCCAGGCCGCCTGCCTGGCGGCCGCCGCCCTGCGGGACACGCTGCACGCCGTGGCCGCGACGCGGGTCTGCCGGCGGGTGCTCGCGCTCGAAGGGCTCCCCGGCATCTGGCTCCCGGGCGGCTTCACCGTGATACCCCAGCGTGGCGACGGCCTCGACCAGCGCCTGGCCTCCGCCTTCCACGACGCCCACCGGCTGTACCGGCTGCCCGTGATCCTGATCGGCATGGACACCCCCCAGGTCACTCCGGGACTGCTGGACACCGCCGTCACCCTGCTGGCCGCTCACGACGCGGTGTACGGGCCGGCGTCCGACGGAGGCTTCTGGCTGCTCGGGTTGCGTCACCCTGACCCGTCCCTGCTGCTCGGCGTGACGATGTCGCGGCGCACCACCGGCGCCACCCAGCTGCGGCGCCTGCACGAGGCCGGGCTGGACGTGGCCCATATGCCGGAGCTGGACGACGTCGACATCGCCTCCGACGCCTTCCACGTCGCGGCGCAGGCGCCCGGATCCCGCTTCGCCGAGGCCCTGGCGGTCATCGAGGCGGTAGCCTCCCGATGATCGGCGAACTTTACGCGAAGTCTCTGACCGGTACGGCTACCGAGATCGAGTACGTCGACGGGACCGTGGAGCCGCTGAAGCCGGATCGCTGGTTCGAGCCGATCGACGGCGACGAGGCCATGCTGGCCCGCTGCGTCGGTCCGACGCTGGACGTCGGCTCCGGGCCCGGACGGCTCACCGTCGCGCTGACGCGCAGAGGCGTCCCCGCGCTGGGTATCGACGTCACCCCCCATGCCGTCCACCTGACCCGTCGCGCCGGAGGCCTCGCCCTCTGCCGTGATGTCTTCGACCGGGTTCCGAGCAGCGGCCGGTGGGCGACCGTGCTTCTCGCCGACGGCAACATCGGCATCGGCGGCGACCCGGCCGCCCTGGTACGCAGGGTCAGACAGCTGGTCCGGCCGGGCGGCGAGGTCCTCGCGGAGGTGGAGGGACCGGGCACGGCCAGCCGGGTGGACCGGATACGGCTGTGCAACGGGGAGACGGCCGGCGGCTGGTTCGGCTGGGCCCGGGTCTCGGTGACCGACATCGCGCGTCTGGCACTGGCCGGCGGCTTCCCGGTGACCGAGCACTGGCAGGAGGCGGGCCGATGGTTCGCGAGCCTTCGCTGACAGCGCACCCGCGTCCGGGAAAGCGGCGCCAGGCCACGGGACGGGAGGCGGCGGCGGGCCGTATGAGCGTGACCGACAGCGGGCCGAGCAGCCGGCAGCCGGTCGTAGACGATGGACTCACCGCGCACGAGGCGATCCCCGGCGAGTTCGATGAAATCGCCCGGCGAACGACGATCGAGACAAGAGCCGCCTACGGACCTGGTGAAACGGAAGGAGGAGAGGCTTTGAGCACGGCTTCTTCCGGTGAGGACCACCAGCGGGCCGACAAAGTGGTCGTCTCACGACGGCACCGGCTTTGGAGGTGGTCAGTGTCGGGCGCATCTCGCGAGCGCGGCCCCGCCGGGGGCGAACCCGCGAAAGGCGAGGGAACCCCGCGGGGGAGGGTCTGGCCACGAGGCCCGTTCCGCCCGGAGTTCTGGCGCAGCCCGCTGCGGGGGCCGTGGCTGACGGCGGTGTTCGGTCTGGTGCTGCTGGCGGGGATTCCGATCGTGGCCCTCACGGGTCTGGTTTCCTATGCCGCCTACAATCCGCGGCTACCCGGCAACGACATCACTCCGGAGAGAGGGCTGCTGGGCTTCTATCTCTTCGACTGGCCGACCCATCCGGTCTGGCTGTACCGGCTCAACCAGGGAGTCCACGTCATCCTGGGGCTGACCTTGGTGCCACTGCTGCTGGCCAAGCTGTGGTCGGTGATCCCCAAGCTGTTCGCCTGGCCGCCGGCCCGCTCCCCGGCCCAGTTGCTGGAGCGGGCCGGCCTGCTGCTCCTGGTCGGGGGCGTGGTCTTCCAGTTCGTCACCGGGATCCTGAATATCCAGCTGCTCTACGTCTTCCCGTTCTCCTTCTACCCGGCCCACCTGTACGGCGCCTGGATCTTCCTGGCCGCACTCGTGGCGCACGTCATCCTCAAACTGCCCCGGGCGATCACCGCTCTGCGATCCCGCGGCTTCCGGCAGGAACTGCGCACCCGCCTGCGCGACACCCACCCGGAACCTCCCGATCCCGACGGGCTGGTGCCCGTCGCCCCGGCGCCGCCCACCATCTCCCGGCGCGGCCTGCTGGCCTTCGTCGGCGGTGGTTCGCTGACGATGTTCGGCCTGTCCGTCGGCCAGACCGTCGACGGGCCGTTGCGCGGCACCGCGCTGCTGGCCCCGCACGGCCGCACGTACGGTCCGGGCCCGAACGACTTCCAGGTGAACAAGACCGCGGCCGCCATGGGCATCAGGGAGGCCGAGACCGGTCCCGGCTGGCGGCTGGCCCTGACCGGGCCACGTCCGGTACGGCTGTCGCGCGCGGACCTGCTGGCACTGCCGCTGCACACTTACCGGCTGCCGATCGCCTGCGTGGAGGGCTGGTCCACCGAGCAGGAGTGGACCGGTGTACGGCTGGCCGACCTGGCCCGGCTCGCCGGTGCCGCCGACGGGAGCGGGGTCTTCGTCCGCTCGCTGCAGCGCGGCGGCGTGTTCGGCCACGCGTCGCTGAGCGCCCGGCAGACGGCCGACCCGCGCTCGCTGCTGGCGCTACAGGTCAACGGCGCCGACCTGTCGATGGACCACGGCTTCCCGGCCCGGGTCATCGTGCCCAACGCTCCCGGCGTGCACAACACCAAGTGGGTGCGCGAACTCGACTTCCGGTCGTTCTCGTGACCCACCACAGGGGGGAGCCGCGCCGGTGGACGACCGCCTACGGGGCCGGACCGGGGCACCTGCTCGCCCTGGCCGCCTGTCTGGCGGTGGCCGGCTACGCCGCCACCCGGGTGGTCGCCGCCGGGATCTGGGTGGGGTTCCTGCTGTGGTTCGTCGGCGCCGTGATCCTCCACGACCTGGTGCTGCTCCCGCTTTACTCCTACGCCGACACCGCCGTCCAGTCACGGCTGCGGCCCCCGGCGCGCCCACTCCGGGCGCCGCCCGCCGGCCGCCGGCCTCCGCCGGTCAACCACGTGCGCGTGCCCGCCGGGCTGTCCGGCCTGCTGCTGCTCGTCTGGTTCCCCCTCATCCTGCGCGCCTCGGAGCACAACTACCGGGAGGCGACAGGGCTGAGCACCGCCCCGTACGTCTGGCGATGGCTGGCGGTGACCCTCCTGCTCTTCGCCGCCTCGGGCCTCCTGTACGCGTTGCGGCGCCGGGCCGCCGTACGGACGGTCCGGTGACCGCGCTCCGAAGCCGGACCCCGATCGGATCGGCCACCCCGGTCAGTGGCGCCGTCGGCGAGCTTGCCTCCGAGGAGGCCGCCGGTGTGATCGGCTACCCGCGCGGGCTCCCCGCCAACGGCGGGACTCCGTGAACATCTCGTACCGATCGGGAGGTTTCTCATGGTCAAGGTCATCGCGTTCGACGTCAACGAGACGCTGCTGAACCTGCGAGCGCTCGACACCGCGTTCGAGGATGCGCTGGGCTCGGCCGAGCTGCGCGGGCAGTGGTTCGCGCAGGCGCTTCAGCTCTCCTTCGTCGGCGGCCTGACAGGCGAATACGTGAATTTCAGCGCGGCCCAGCACGCCGCCTTGTCAATGCTTGCCGAGCGGGAAGACCGTGACCTCGCCTCCGGCGACGTATCCGGGATCGTGAACCTGATGAGCTCGTTGCCCGCCCATCCGGAGGTGGCGGGGGCTCTTCGGCGGCTGCGCCCGACCTCGCTCACCGTGGTGGCGCTGACGAACTCCCCGGCGACGGTCGCCGAGGCGCAGCTCGTCAACAGCGGCATTCGAGATCATTTCGACGGCGTTGTCTCGGCTGACTCCGTCAAGCGGCTCAAACCCGCCGAGGAGCCCTACCTCGCCGTGGCGAAAACCTTCGACGTCGACATCGCGGAGGTGCGGCTGGTGGCCGCGCACTGGTGGGACATCGCCGGTGCGCTCGCGGCGGGCTGCAAGGCCGCGTTCGTCGCGCGTCCCGGTATGGTTCTGAGTCCGATCGGCCCGCGACCGGACATCGTCGGCGCCGACCTCGACGCCGTCGTCGACCGGATCACGGCTCTCGACATCGCTTAGCTCCGAGGCGGGCCCTTCGGCGACCCTCACCACGACGGCCTTGAACCGCCTGACGAGGATGCCGGTGGAGATCAGGGTCCGCCGCCTGTGGAGATTTGGCCGGTTCCCTGTTGACGTGGCCCTTCGCCGACGTCTCCGGCGACATTCTCGCCCGCCGGTGGTGACTCCCGCCCCGGTGACGCGGAAGCCGGGGGAACTCAGGAGAACAGGGCGCGGCCCCAGTAGTCGCCCGCGTCGCGCACGCCCGGAGGGCAGGCGAACAGGCCGCTGGAGACGTGCTTGATGTACTCGTTGAGGGAGTCCTTGCCCGCCAGGGACCTCTGCACGGCGACGAACTGCCGGTGGGGGTCGCGCTGGTAGGCGATGAAGAACAGCCCGGCGTCCAGGCGGCCCAGCCCGTCGGAGCCGTCCACGTAGTTGTAGCCGCGGCGCAGCAGGCGCGCGCCGCCGTTGTGGGAGGGGTGCGCCAGCCGTACGTGCGCGTCTTCCTTGATCAGGGCTTCCCCGTCGGGTCCCTTGGCGTCGAAGTCGATCACGTCGAACTCGGCCTTCCCGCCCAGCGGGGCCCCCTCCCCCTTGTTCCGGCCGAAGATCTGCTCCTGCTCGGCCAGCGGCGCCCGGTCCCACGTCTCGATCAGCATCCGGATCTTTCGGGTCACCAGGTAGCTGCCCCCGGTCATCCAGTCGGCACCGTCGCCCGGTCCCACCCAGAGCTGGTCCCTCAGCAGCGCCACGTCCTCCAGCTTGAGGTTCGCGGTGCCGTCCTTGAAGCCCATCAGGTTGCGCGGCGTCGCCTGGGCGCGCGAGGTCGACGACGTACGGCCGAAGCCGAGCTGGGACCAGCGCACCGAGACCCGGCCGAAGCCGATGCGCGCCAGGTTGCGGATGGCGTGCACCGCCACCTGCGGGTCGTGCGCGCACGCCTGCACGCACAGGTCGCCGCCGGAGATCTCCGGCAGCAGCGCGTCACCGGGCAGGTGCGGCAGGTCGGCCAGCGCGGCCGGCCTGCGGGAGGCCAGCCCGAACCGGTCGTCGAACAGCGACCCGCCGAAGCCGACGGTGAGCGTGAGCCCGGAGGCGGGCAGGCCGAGGGCCTCGCCGGTGTCGTCGGGCGGCGCCTCGGGCTGGCCGCCGACCGCGCCGAACGCGCCCGCCTCCTGACCCTGCGTCATCCTGGCCGCGGCGGCGGTCCACTCCTGCAGCAGCTCGGCGAGCTCCGCCTTCTTCTCCGTCGTCACGTCGAACGAGACGAAGTGCAGCCGGTCCTGTGCCGGGGTGACGATGCCCGCCTGGTGCTCGCCGTAGAAGGGGACGGGATCGGAGGCGGAGGCGGGGGCGAGGACGGCCCGGGTGGGGGCGGGCTCGCCCCCCGACCCACGCACCGCGATGGCGCCCGCGCCGGCGACCGCCACGCCCGCGGCGCCCATCCCGAACAGCTTCCTGCGGCTGATCCGCCCGCTCATCGAACCTCTCTCCCCTGCGGCTGCGACACGCCGTCCGCTACTTGGCCACCACTGCGGCGATCTTGCTGATCGGCTCGGCGAGCGCGTTGATCGCGTCCGACAGCTTCCTGAGGTCTTCCTTGGACAGCTCGGTGTGCAGCTTCCAGCCGTCGCCCTTCCGGTGGGCGCCGAGCGCGGCCTCGGCTCCGGCGAACTTCTCGTCCAGCGTCTTCACCAGCTCGGGGGCGCGCTCCTCCAGAACGGGACGGAGTGCCTGGACCGCGGCCTTCGAACCCTGCAGGTTGGCGTCGAAGTCCCACAGGTCGGTGTGCGAGTAGCGGTCCTCCTCGCCGGTGATCTTACCGGAGGCGACCTCGTCGAGCAGGCCCTTGGCGCCGTTGGCGAGCAGCACGGGCGACAGCTCGGCCGCGTTGGACTGGTCCACGATGGTCTTGATGTCGGCCATCAGCTTGTCGGCGACCGGCCCGTCCTCGCTGACGTCCTTGGTGACCCAGAGGTCCTTCTCGATCTTGTGGAAGCCGGTCCACTCCTCGCCCTCGGCCACGTCGTTCTCACGGGCGTCGATGGCCGGGTCGAGGTCGCCGAAGATCTCCGCGACCGGCTCGATCCGCTCCCAGTAGGTGCGGGAGACGGGGAAGAGCTCCTTGGCCCTGTCGATGTCCTCGGCCTTGACCGCGTCGACGAACTCCTGCGTCTTGGTCAGCAGCGTGTCGCTCTGCGACTTGATGTAGCGCTTGTAACCGGCGGTCGCGGCGGAGAGCTGGGCGTCGTCGCTGAGCGGCTTGTGCTCACCGGTGACCTTGAGCGGGCCTCGGACACCCTTGCCGACCATGCCCGGCTTGCAGGCGGTCTCGTAGCTGCCGGCCGGCAGCTCCACGATCACCTCGCGGGTGAGGCCGGGCACGATGTTCTCCACCTCGCCCATGACCCGGTCACCGGCGGCGTAGACGTAGAACTCGGTCACCTTGCTGCCGCCGTTGGTGACCGCGAACGTCGAGGTGCCCGCGGGCACCTCGGTGACGGCGACCTTGCACTCGGTGTCGGTGGCGGCCACCGCGACGGGGCCGCCCTTGGCGGGGGCGGCGGACGCTCCGGCGCCCGTGGTGGAGGCGGTCGGCTCGGCGGAGCAGGCGGTGAGGCCGGCGAGTGCGAGAGCACTCGCGGCGATGGCAAGGGAAGTACGCATGGTCGTCCTGTTCGAGCGGTTTCAGCCCGCGGGCTGCGGGTCGGTCGTGGAAGCCGGGGAGCTCGGGGAGCTCGGGGAATTCTGGGACGCCGAGGACGCCGAGGAGCCCGGGGGCGGGGAGTCCGCGGGCGAGGTGGCCGGGGACGCGAGGGGCGCGGGGGAATCGGCGGGCCGGGCGGCCGGGCGGCCGGGACGCGGCCTCAGGAACAGGACGAGCGTCGGCACCGCGTAGGCGACCCACGCCACCGTCTCCAGCACGCTCGGCTGCGGGGTGATGTTGAACAGCCCGGCCAGCAGGGCGCCGTACCAGGAGTCGGCGGGCATGACACCGCTGATGTCGAAGGCGTAACTGGACAGGCCCGGCAGGACACCGGCCTCCTGCAGGTCGTGCACGCCGTACTTGAAGATGCCGGCGGCGACCAGGATGAGCAGCAGGCCCGTCCAGGTGAAGAACCTGGTCAGGTTGATCCGCATCGCGCTGCGGTAGATGGCCCAGCCCAGCGCGATCGCGGTGAGCAGGCCCAGGATGATCCCGATCAGCGGTACGGCGGTGGTGGTGGCCCCCTGCACGGAGGCGAAGAACAGCAGCGCGGTCTCCAGGCCCTCGCGTGCCACGGCGAGGAAGGCCATCACGACCACCGCGGTCGCGCCGACCTCCAGGGCCTCGCTCAGCCTGGCGCGCAGCTCACCGGAGAGGGTACGGGAGGCGCGACGCATCCAGAAGATCATCCAGGTGACGAACGCGGTGGCGAGCAGCGAGGTGATCGCCTCGAACAGCTCCTGCTGCCGGTACTCCAGGTGGGCGACGGTGAAGGTGAGCAGCGCGCCGAACGCGACCGACAGCACGAGGGCGGCGCCGACCCCGGCCCACACGAGGGGCAGCCGGTCGCGCCGGTCGCTTTTGACGAGGAGCGCGACGAGCACGGAGACGACGAGCGTGGCCTCCAGGCCTTCGCGCAATCCGATGAGGTAGCTGGCGAACACCGTCACTCCATAGTTGGAAAGCCTTACCTAAATTAGAGCAGGGCAACCTTACTCTCCGCAAAGGGGCGAACTCTCACGGGGGTGACGATTCCGATCAGGGGTCACGGATCACAGGTCACGGAGGCGGGGCGTCACGGCGAGACGTCGGCTCGCAGGGATCGCCAGATCCGCTCGGGGAGCAGCCGGCACGCCTCGTCCAGGTCGATGCCGGGAGCACCGGCCAGCCACCGGCGGGCCGTCTCCGCCACCGGGCCGACGACCAGCATCTCCGTCAGCGCGTCCGGCAGCTCCACCACCAGCCCCGCCTCGGCGTACGGCCGCAGCCAGCCCAGGATCCCGGCCAGCCTGGGCTCCTTCTCCTCAGCGACCAGGGCGGCGTGCGCGGGGAGGAAGGCGGCGTAGGCGGAGGCGTGGACGAAGTGCGCGGCGGCCCTGTGCTCGCGGGTGAACCCCAGATAACCGGTGACCACGGCCCCGATCCCGGCGGCGGCCCGTGCCTCGGCCTCCTCGCGGCCTTCGGCCCCGGTGCCCTCACGGCCTTCGGGTTCAACGTCCTCACGGCCTTCGGCCCCGGTGCCCTCACGGCTCTCGGCCTCAGCACCCTCGCCGCCCTCGGCACTCTCAGCGCCCTGAGCCTCAGCACCCTCGCCGCCCTCGGCGGGCTTCGCGCCCTCCCCCGGCGGCAGCGCGTCGAGGGCGTCGCGGACGGCGTCGAGGAGGCCGGACAGGCAGCGGGCGTAGAGTGCCGCCGCCAGCCCGTCGAAGCTGCCGAAGTGGTGGTAGAGGCTGCCGACGCTGACACCGCTCGTACCGGTCACCGCCGTCATGGTGAAGCCGTCGGCGCCCTCCCGCTCGTAGAGGTCCAGCGCCGCGGCGAGCAGCCGCTCCCTGGTCTCCTCGCCGCGCCGGTGCCTAGGCGACACCGGTCAGCTCCGCCGCCTGCGCCCACAACCTCCCCGCCGCCGCCGGGTCGGCGGCCACCGGGGCGAGGGGCGTCTCGCGGTCGACGTCGAAGTATCGTCCGGTGCCGGTGCGGTCGAGTGCCAGCCGCACGACGGGGGCCGCGCCGTCCGCCGG
>NZ_JBHMBS010000013.1:203649-230293 GCF_042428775.1 Streptosporangium vulgare
CGGTCCGGTCGGTCCGGTCGGTCCGGTCGGTCCGGTCGGTCCGGTCGGTCCGGTCGGTCCGGTCGGTCCGGTCGGTCCGGTCGGTCCGGTCGGTCCGACCGGTGTGATCGGTCATGCGGCGTCCTCCCATGTCGTCGCGGCCGAAGCGGTCCGGCCGGTCCGGCCGGTCCGGCCGGTCCGGTCGATGTGGCCGTTCACGTGGCGTACTCCCTCGGTCTCGTGGCCGGGGCGAGCCGGCCGGTCCATTCGTCGTTGACGTTCCCGGCGTTGACCGGCCGGCGCCGGGCGGCCAGGTACAGCGCCCCCGACAGCACCAGGGCGACGCCGAAGACCACGCCCACCCCCAGCGCGCCCCCGATCACGTCGGCGCCCGCCCAGGCCAGCGCGCCGACCACGGCGGCGGCCGGGAGGGTGATCAGCCAGGCGGCCCCCATCCTGGCCGCGAGGCTCCAGCGGACCTCGGCCAGGTGCTTGCCGATACCGGAGCCGATCACCGAGCCCGCGCACACGTGCGTGGTCGACAGCGGGAAGCCGAAGTGCGAGGAGGCGAGGATGACGGCGGCCGAGGACCCCTCGGCCGCGAAACCCTGCGGGGTCTCGATCTCGGTCAGCCCCTTGCCGAGGGTACGGATCACCCGCCAGCCCCCCAGATAGGTGCCCAGCGCGATCGCGGACGCGCTGGCCACGATCACCCAGGTCGGGGTCCCCTCGTCCTTGCCGATGGCACCGACGGTGATCATCGCGAGGGTGATGATGCCCATCGTCTTCTGCGCGTCGTTGGTGCCGTGGGCCAGGGAGACCAGGGAGGCCGAGCCGATCTGGCCGTATCTGAACCCGCGTTTCCTGGTGCCGTCGGGGACGTTCCCGGTGATGACGTAGACCAGGTAGGTGCCGGCGGTGGCCACCAGGATCGCCGCCAGCGGCGCCAGCACGGCCGGGATCAGCACCTTGGACACGATCTCCGCGCCCTTGACGGCCGAGGCGCCCGCCGCGATCAGCGTGGCCCCGACCACGCCGCCGATCAACGCGTGCGAGGAACTGGAGGGGATGCCGAAGTACCAGGTGAGCAGGTTCCAGGCCAGACCTCCGATCAGCCCGGCGAAGACGACCGTCAACGTGATGGCGCCGGTCTCGACGATGCCGGTGGCGATGGTGGCCGCGACCTTCAGCGACAGGAACGCCCCGGCGAAGTTGAGGACCGCCGACAACCCGACCGCGATCTTGGGACGTAACGCGCCGGTCGCGATCGAGGTCGCCATCGCGTTGGCGGTGTCATGGAAGCCGTTGGTGAAGTCGAACGACAGCGCGGTGACGATCACGATGGCGAGCAGCACGAAGTTCGCATCCATGCCCCCGGATATGACACCTCGGACGACATATATGCAGACCAGGGAATTCCATACGCAGAATTCATCCTCTTGTTGACCGTGCGTCACCTCGGGCGCCGGGCGACGGAGATCGTCGGGAGTCACGTCCACCACGCGCCGGGGTTCCCGTGCGGCGGGAAGCCGTCCCGGGCGTCGCGGGGCCGTCGATCAGAGGTATCCCCACTCGGCGCAGATCTCGCGCAGTTCCTCCGGGATCTCCTCGGGGGCGGGCAGCGGCCTGCCCGGCTGGACCCTGCCGCTCCTGATCTTGTCGCGCCAGTCCCCGATGCCCTTCACGAACTCCCCGTGCCCGTGGTCGCCGTAGGTGAGCATGCCGGGTTCGTAGCCGACGCCGAGATGGCCGCAGACCCGCCGCATCTCCCCCTCCGGATCGGCGACGAGCGCCTCGTACGTCAGGGTGAGCCCGTCGAGCAGCCGCCTGGCCTCGGTGAGGTAGCGCATGTACTGCAGGGTGTGCCGGACCGCCTCCGCCCAGGGGCGCTCCAGCGGGGCGGCCTCGTGCCACGACAGGGCGATCGAGGCGGGATGGCGCATCAGGAAGATGTAGCGCGCGTCGGGCCAGCAGGTCGCGAGGCGCCGGTGGGCGAAGACGTTGCTGGGCGTCTTGTCGACGATGATCTGCTTGCCGCTCCCGGCCAGCTCGCGGTGGAGCATGCGGTCCCACAGGATGTGCTCGATGTCGCTGGCGGAGAGGCCGAGCGCCTCCATCGCCTGGCGCAACGGGTCGGTGGTCAGCGTGACCGCCAGGCGCCGCACGTGCAGCTCGTGCGGCGCGTGGATCCGGGAGTGGCTGTTCAGCATGACGCGCAGCAGGGTGGAGCCGGACCTCACCGGCGACAGCACGAACACCGGTTCGCGCAGCAGCCGGTCGGTCTCCGGATCGGCCGGCGGCCGGGGAACGTCGGCGGGAGGGGGCGGGGGCGGCGACGGCGACGGAGGGATGGCCCTGCGCCGCACCCGGGTGATGTTGTAGCCCGTCATCCCTTCGAGAGCCGTGTTGACTCTGGTCTTCCACGCCATGACCAGCACCGTAGGGATCCAAGGCATCGGGAAAGTGAACGTGACCTGTGTGTTGGGGGTGCCGCGCCGTGCGGCCGCCGCCGCGCGGCGCGACCTTCCCCCGGAGGCGAACCGGGTACGGATCGGGTGGGGGCCGGGTGTGGATCAGGTACGGAACGGGCCGGTCACGCAGTAGGTGATGCCCCCGGAGGAGGAACCGGACGTGCCGCGCTGGGAGGAGAAGTACAGGCGGTTGCCCGCGGGGGTGAAGGCGGGACCGGTGATCTCCGAGGACCCCTGGCCGCCGACGCGCAGGAACGGGGAGACGGTGTCGTTCGCGGTGATCAGGCAGATCTCCATGTTGCCGCCGTCCTCGGCGACGTACAGGTCGCCGAAGGTCGAACCGGTGACGTTGTCCACGCCGGTCAGGGGGGCGGTGCCGGGGCTGACGAGGCTGTCGTCGTAGGCGAGCTCGTAGGTGCCCGCGGCGACGTTGACCTGCCAGACCCGGTTGTCGCCCTTGGTGGTGAACCACACGGTGTCGTTGGCGTAGTAGCACCCCTCGCCGCCGTTGAAGGACTTCGACCCGGAGACCTGGCTGCGGGTCGCGGTCGGGGATCCGTCGGGGTCCGGGACGTCTGCCCACGTGAACGAGCCGCTGGTCGCGGAGCCCGCGAGCATCACCTGGAGCGTGCCGGAGGACAGGTCACCCCAGGTGGTGGGGACGAAGCGGTAGAACCGCCCGTTGGTCTCGTCCTCGGTGAGATAGACGACCTTGCGGACCGGGTCGGCCGCCGCCGCCTCGTGCTTGAACCGGCCCATGGCCGGGCGCTGTGTCGCCGCGCCCCCGAAGGGACGGGTCTCGTAGACGAAGCCGCGGTCGACCTCCTCGCACGACAGCCAGGTGTTCCACGGCGTCGCGCCGCCCGCGCAGTTCTGCCGGGTGCCCGACAGGATCGAGGCGGCCGAGACCACGTTGCCGGAGGAGTCGAAGCGGATCGCCGAGGCGCCGCCGCCGGGGTTGATCTCCGAGTTGGACACGTAGATCCAGCCGGTGCCGTCGGGGAAGCAGGCGCCGCCGTCGGGGGCGCTGTGCCAGATGTAGGAGGTGCCGGGGACCGCCTGGCCCGATCGGGCGATCACCCGGCTGGTGAACCCCGCCGGGAGCTGGATGCCGTTGGCGTCGGCGGCGAGCAGGGGGCCGTAGGGACCCGGGGCGTTCTGGGCCGGGGCCGCGAGGGCGGCGTCCTGCCAGAGACTTCCGGTGAGGGCCAGGGTGCTCGTACCGAGCACCGAGGCACGAAGGAATGTGCGGCGTTCCATCGACGAACCTCCAAGACGAGGATCAGCAGAACCACTTCCCTGAGCGATCACAAGGGTAGGAGCACCGGTGAACACCTGGCGGTTAATACGGTTAACGGTATATGGACCGTATGTGCTGATTGCATGGGGAATGGCAGTAGACATCCCCGGCGTCGCGCGTCAGACGACATCCCCGGCGGGGCCGATGGAGACGACCGTCAGGGGACGCGCTCCCGGACGGGGAGACCCGGGGCTGGGGCCGCGGCCCGTCCCGGTCAGAGGATCTTCGCGTAGTCGGGCAGGGGCAGGGCGGAGCTGGCCGCCCGGCCGTCGACGCCGGGGAGGTGGGCCGGGTCGCGGAGGGCCCGGTTGCGCCGGAGCAGGGCCTCCTCGGTGCGGGGGGAGATCGCGGCGCTTCCCTTGAGGGCGAGGGCCTGGTTGAGCTCGACGAAGTCGCGGGCGGTGCGCTCGTAGGCCGCGAAGGCCTCCGGGTGGCCGGGGGCGGTGGCCGGCTCGCCGGCGAGGAGGTAGGCGCCCACCAGGGCGACGCCGGAGCCCTGGCCGGAGAAGAACGACGGGGCGTAGGCGGCGTCACCCACCAGGGCGACGCGGCCCAGGGACCAGCGGGGCAGGTGGATCTGGCTGACGACGTCGAAGAAGAGGTCGTCGCAGGAGCGCATGGCCGCCACCATGCCGGGGACCTCCCATCCCTCGCCGGCGAAGACCGAGGCGACGAGGTCGCGCTGGGCCTGGGGTCGCGGAAGGCGTCGAGGGGCGGGTCGAGGCGCAGGAAGCTCAGGAAGGCGTGCAGCCGGTCGCCGTCGCCGGGGGCGTAGAGGACGGCGGTCTTGCCCGGGGCGTTCCAGGTGAGCCCCTCGTGGGCGAGGCCGAGGTGGTTGGGCATGGTGAAGCCGGCGAAGCATTGGTCGAGGTAGCGGTGGAAGGGCTCCTCGGGGCCGAACACGAGACCTCTGGTGTGCGAGTGCAGGCCGTCGGCACCGACCACCAGGTCGAAGGTGCGCCGTCCCCCGCCGCGGAACGTCACGTCCACGCCGCCGTCGTGGTCGTGGAGGGTGGCGATGGAGTCGCCGAACACGAACTCGACGTCGTCGCTGACCGCACCGTGGAGCACCTCGGCGAGGTCGCCGCGGCGCACCTCGAGGTCGCGGCCCTCCACCCCGCCGGAGACGGCCTCGGGCCTGATGGCGGCGATCGGGCTTCCGTCGGTGTCGACGAAGGTGATGCGGCGGACGTCGGCGTGGGCCTTCCTCAGGTCAGGGAGGATCCCCATCCGGTCGGCGACCTCGACGGCGGTGCCGCGGACGTCGATGGGGTAGCCGCCGACGCCCTCGCCGGCGGTTCGCCGTGCCGGTCGTCGCCACGCTGGCCGCCGCGACGGTGGTCGCCGGGCGGGTCCTCCTCCCCGCCCTCGGCATCGGACCGGCCCCGACCTCCGCGGCCCTGGACATCAAGCGGGAGGACGACCACTACATCATCACGGTGAAGGACCTCTTCGCCGATCCGGAGACGTACCAGTCCGAGCTCAGGGCGCGGGGACTGGACATCACGCTCAAACTCCTGCCGACGTCCGCGAGCAGGGCGCGGAGCGTGTTCGTGATCAACTCCGTCGACCTCGTGAGGGCGGGGAGAACGGCACCCGCCGAGGGCGGCATCACGACCGTCGACGCTCCGGGACCCTGCCCGCAGGCGGAGCCCGACGGATGCCCGGCCAGCCTGAAGGTGCCGGCCGGCTACCGGCAGAAGGCCGAGATCGTGCTCGGCCGGGAGGCCCGCCCCGGGGAGCGATACATGATCCCGCCGGGCCTCGGCATGCCCGGCGAGCCGCTCCACTGCGTGGAGTACGTCAACAGGACCGTCACCGAGGTCCTGGCGATGCTGCGGGAACGCGGTGTGGAGCCGGAGTTCGCCCTCCTCGGCCCCAGGCGGATCGAGCCCTCGGTCCCCGGCGACTGGTACGTCCACGACGGTGTCATGAGCGCGGCGGGCCGGGCGACCGTGCTGACCGACCCCGCGCCGAATCCCACGCCCCAGCCACTGGACGCGTCCTGCCCCGGCGGTTCCTGACTCACCGGGTCACCGGCGATCTCCCGCGGACCCGGCGGACCCGGCGGACCCGGCGGAGACGGGGAGCGGGGAGCGGGGAGCACCACGCGGCCCGCGCCGCGCACGCGACACGCCCCGCGTTCCGCACGCCCGGTGGCGGCAGGGCCTCCCCTCCGTGACAGGTCCCCCCGAGGGGGTGCGGGCCGTGACGACGCCCGCACCCCCTCACGGTTTCACCCGGGTCCGGGCCTCTCGATCTGGGCGGGCGGTGTCCCCTGGGGCTTGGGAATGCGGGTCGTGCCGGAGGGCCTGTCCCCCTTGCTGCGCGCGAGCGCGGTGGGATAGCAGTCGTAGTAGCAGTAGTAGCGGTCGCAGTAGCGCAGGAAACAGATCCAGCCGGCCTCGGTCGTCCGCTCGCAGACGACTCCCGGAGCCGCCTGGGACGGCGTGGCGTGGGCGGCGGCCGCGGGAACGGCGAGCAGACCGGTACCGGCCAGGACCGCGCCGGCCAGGGTGACAGCGGCGTCTCGGATGAAGGTCTTCATTGTTCTCCTCGGTCACGTTCGATATACGACAAGGACGAACGTATTCATTCGGACACACAGAGTCACGTAGCCGGCCGACACGTGTCGGGCCGTTCGGGAACGGGGCCCCGAACGGCCCGCCGGTCACATCTCCGCGACCTGGGGGACCGACGCCGAGCGCCGGGCGATGGAGCGCACGATCTCGCCGGTGCGGACGGCGGTCATGGACAGCAGCGACGAGGCGATCCCGTGACTGTCCTCGGTGGCCCCCTGGAGGTAGACGCCCCAGCTCTGCCCGGGATCGACGGCGACCCGGTAGTCGCGCTCCACCAGCAGCTCGCCCGCCGCTCCCGTACGGCAGTGCTCGCGCGCCTCGCCGAGCAGGTCGAGGGGGTCGCGCTCGCGGTAGCCGGTCGCGCAGACGACCGCGTCGGCCTCGATCGTGCTCACCTCGCCCGTGGGCAGGAAGCACGTCCGGACCCGGGCGGTGTCGCCGTCGTCGTGCACGTCGAGCAGGCGGGAGGCGTTCAGCATGCGCAGCCGCTGGACACCGGCGACCTTCTCGGCGTACGAGCGCCGGTAGAGCTCGTCGATGAGGTCGAGGTCCACCACCGAGTAGTTGGTGTTGCGGGAGTAGGCGAACAGCATGCGCTTCACGTCCTCGGGAGCGGTGAAGAAGTGGTCGACGGCCTCCGGGTCGAAGATGCGGTTGGCGAAGGGGCTGTCGTCGGCCGGCGAGTAGCCGTACCGGGTGAAGACGGCACAGACCTCCGCGGACGGATAGGTGCGGTGCAGGTGCTCGACGGCCTCGGCCGCGCTCTGCCCGGCGCCGACCACGACGAACCGCCTGGGCTCGCGCTCGCCGAGGGTTTCGAGCCGGGCCAGCAGTTCCTCGGTGTGCCAGATCCGCTCGCCCTGGCGCACGCCGTCGGGGAGGACCGGGTCGAGGCCGACCGCGATCACGAGGTTGCGGGTGAGACAGGTGTGCAGCTCGTCGCCGTGCCGCACGACGACTTCGAGGGTGTCGTCGTCGTGCGGGCGCACCGCGACGACCTCGGAGGCGTAGCGCACCAGCTCGGTGAAGGAGGAGGCGACCCACTCCAGGTAGTCGTGGAACTCCAGCCTGGTGGGGAACATGGTCTTGTGGTTGATGAAGTCGACCAGTCTCCCCTTCTCCTGAAGGTAGGACAGGAAGGAGTAGGGGCTGGTCGGGTTGCGCAGGGTGACCAGGTCCTTGAGGAAGTGGACCTGCATCGTGGCGCCCTCGATGAGCATGTTGCGGTGCCAGCCGAACCTCGGCTGCCTCTCGAAGAAGACCGCGTTCACGCTGGAGCCGTACTCCTCCTCCAGGGCCACCGCGAGCGCGAGGTTGGAAGGGCCGAAACCGATGCCCACGACGTCATAGACCGGGCTCGACATGTTCGCCTCTCACGTACTGAAGGGATGGTCCCCCCGCGGCCGGACGGCGGCGGGGGGCAGCATGGAACAGGGTGGAACGGATGGGTCAGGCCCCGCCGACGGCCTTGGCGGCCTTGGCGACCTGGGGCACGACCTGGTCGATCACGTACGGGACCGCGAGCGGCGTGGGCGTGCGCAGCGGCCAGAACGCCTTGAGGTCCAGCGGCACGTAGGAGCCGCGCCTGACCACGTCGAGACCGGCGAACAGCTTGTTGGCCTCGATCTTCCTCTGGGTGGCCGCGTCGTCGTTGTAGTGGCTGAGCAGCAGGTCGACGTCGAGGACCTTGACCTTCTCCATGCTCAGCTCGGCGGCGAAGCCGTCGCCGGGCAGCGCCTTGATCTCGTCGGGCAGCGCGAGCCCGAACTGGCCGAAGAGCTTGACGCTGATGTCGGCGTCGGCCTTCATCACGCCGATGTTCCCGGAGGGGAAGACGCTGGTCAGCGCGAACTTCTTGCCGTCCAGCTCGGGGTAGGCGGTCTTGACCGAGGCGATCTTCGCCTCGACGTCGGCGACGAGCTTCTCCCCTTCGTCCGCCTTGCCGACCGCCTTGGCGACCTGGCGGGCCACCACCTGCCAGGAGTCCTCGGCGGGGCCGGTCTCGTAGGCGGTGGTCGGCGCGAGCTGGGAGAGGTTGGCGTACTCCTTGTCGATGTAGTAGTCGCCGCCCGCGAGGATGAGGTCGGGCTTGAGCGCGGCGATCTGCTCCAGCGAGAAGCCGGCCTCCCCGGCCTTCAGCAGCGCCGGCTTGGTTCCGGAGATCTTGGGGGCGGTCCAGGGGGTGAGCCCGTCGGGCTGGATTCCGGTCAGCTCCGCCATGGCGACCGGCTGCACGCCCAGGGCGAGCAGGGTGTCCTGGTCGACCTCGCCGAGGGCGACGATGCGCTGGGGCGCGGATTCGATCGTGGCGGTGCCGAGCTTGTGCGTGATGGTGACCGGGAATCCGGAGGCGGCCTGGGTCGCGGGGGCGCTCGCGGCGGGCTGTTCGGCTCCGCCGCTCTCACCGGCGCACGCGCCCACCAGACCGAGGCCGAGCAGCAGCGTTCCGGTCGCGGCCAGGCGGCGCATCGTGTCGCGCATGAGTATGGACGTCCTTCCAAAGCCCGGAAAGGCTCTCGTTTTTAGGTTAGGCTCACCTAACCTAACAATCTTTGACGGTCGTGTGAAGCGCCTTATTTCAGGTGGTTCACGAGTTCTGCAACGGTTTGTGCTGTCATGAGCGTCGCGACCTTCATCCCGGCACCCCCCGGCTCCCGCCGGATGCGGCGCACCAGTTGCATGACGAGCAGCGAGTGCCCGCCCAGGTCGAAGAAGTTGTCGTGCGGGCCGACCGCGTCCACCTCCAGGACCTCGGCGAACGCCCGGCAGAGCATCGCCTCGCGGTCGCGGTCGCCGTCGCGCCGGGCCGCGCCGCCGCCGGTTCCGGTGCCGGTGACCGTACGGGCCGTGAGCGTGACGGGCAGGTCGCTCAGGCGCGTCTCCGGGTCGGCCGCGACGGCCTCCAGCACGCCGACGAGCGCCCCGATCATCGTGTCGATCGTGGCCGGGTCGAACAGGTCGGCCGAGTAGTCGACGACGAGGTGGAGCGCCTCCCCCCGCTCCCGGAAGATGAAGTCGAGGTCGAACTTCGCCGCGGGCGGGCTGAAGAGCGCCTCCCGCTGCCGCAGCCCGGGGAAGCGGACGTCGCCCATGGCCTGGTTCTCGTAGCCGACCATCACCTGGAACAGCGGGTTCCTGCCGGGCACCCGGGAGGGCCGCAGCGCCTCGACGAGCGCCTCGAACGGCAGGTCCTGGTTGGCGAGACCGGCCAGGTCTGTGTCGCGGACCCGGGCGAGCAGCCCGGCGAAGGAGGGGTCTCCCGAGGTGTCGGCGCGCAGCACGAGCGTGTTGACGAAGAAGCCGACCAGGTCTCCGGCCGCCTCGTCGGTGCGCCCCGCGACGGGGCTGCCCAGCGGGATGTCCTCCCCCGCGCCGGCGCGGTGCAGCAGCGCGGCGACCGCGCTCTGGCAGACCATGAACATGCTGGCCTGGGCGCCGCGCGCCAGCCCGCGGAGCCGCCCGACCAGCGGGGCGGGCAGCTCCCGGGTCGTGGTCCCGCCGCGCTGGCCGACGGTGGCGGGCCTGGGGCGGTCCACCGGCAGCGGGATCTCCTCCGGCATGCCCGACAGCGCCTTGGCCCAGTAGGCGAGCTGGCGGGCGTGCAGGCTGCCCGGGTCGACGGGGTCGCCGAGCAGCTCGCGCTGCCAGAGCGTGTAGTCGGCGTACTGCACGGCCGGCGGCTTCCACCCCGGAGCGCCACCCGGTGTCCCGCCAGGCCTCACCTCCAGCGCGCCACCCGGTGTCCCGTCCGGTTCTCCGTCCGGTGACGCGCCGTCCAGCCGCGCGGCGTAGGCGCGCGCCACGTCCCTGGCGAACGGCCCGAAGGACCACTCGTCGAACGCGATGTGGTGGAACACGGCGAGCAGCAGGTGCTCGCCCTCCCCCTCCGGGATGAGCGCGACCCGCAGCGGGATCTCGGTGGCGAGGTCGAACGGCCGCGCGATCACCTCCTCGGGCGGGCAGGTGGTGATCTCCAGGACCGGGCGCGCCTCCTCCGGCGGCAGGATCCGCTGGTAGGGCACCCCGTCGTGCTCGGCGAAGACGGTGCGCAGGCTCTCGTGCCTCGCCGTCACGTCGCCGATCGCGGCCCGCAGCGCGTCCACGTCCAGCTCGCCGCTCAGGTGCACGGCGAGCGGCAGGTGGTACGCCTCGCGGGGGCCGTCGTCCTCGCGCAGGATCTGGTCGATCAGCCAGAGCCTGCGCTGCGCGTACGACAGCGGGACGCGCTCGGGCCGCTCCCTGGGCGCCAGCGGCGGCCTGAGCGTGACACCGGCCCTGTCGTGCAGCCGGGTGGCGAGCTCGGCGACGTTCGGCGCCTCGAACAGGTCGCGGATCGCGAGCTCGGTGCGCAGCACCGCGCGCACCCTGCCGACCAGGCGGGTCGCGAGCAGCGAGTGCCCGCCCAGGTCGAAGAAGTTGTCGTCGATGCCGACGCCCGAGACGTCGAGCACCTCGCCGAACAGGGTGCACAGCAGGCGTTCCACCGCCGTCCTGGCCGCGCGCCCCGACCCGCGCGGGCCGCCCTGCCGGTCGGGGGCGGGCAGCGCCCGCCGGTCCAGCTTGCCGTTGACGGTGAGCGGCAGCGCGTCCAGCGTGACGACCGCGCTCGGCACCATGTAGCCGGGCAGCCGCCTCTTCAGCCCCTCGCGCACCCGCGCGGCGAGTGCCCCGTGGTCGCGGGCCGCCGCCGGGTTGTTCGCGTACGACGCGGGCCTGCGGTCCGGGTCCGCCGGGAGGAAGGCGGCCCCTCCGCCGAAGACGGCGTCGTAGTGACCGGCCTCGTCCGAGGGGGTGGTCACCACGCCGGGGTCGAGCGCGTACAGCAGCTCGGGCTCGACCCCCTCCGCCGGTGCCCGCAGCAGCTCGCGCGCCTCCCGGTGGGAGGCACCGCCCTCCAGCGCGCGCAGCGCGGCGAGCTCGCCCGACAGCCTGGGGTCGGGGATGGCGCGCACCCGCAGCGGCCCGGGGCGGGCGGACAGGCGGGCCGCCAGGTCGTCGGGTCCGGCCCAGTCCACGACCGTGGCCCCGGCGGACTGTGCGGCGGGTTGTGCGGCCGGCTCCGCAACGGGGGACTTCCAGAGGGTCACGTCGTAGCGGTGCCTGCTGAGCTCGTTGTGGTGGACGCCCCGCTTGGTGCGGACCTCCACCCGCGCGGCCAGGCCGAGGGAGGCGAAGAACGCGGGGTCGAGCAGGAGTTCCTTCTCCATCCGCACGGCCCGGTCGATCGCCGCCGTACCGGCGCCGTCGTCGTCACCGCCGCCGTTCCCGCCCCTGCCGAGCTGGATCGCCGCGTGCAGGCAGCGCACCGACCGCAGGTCGCGCACGTCGCCGACGAACAACGCGCCGCCGGGGGCGAGCAGGTCCATCGCGGCGGCGATCACGTCGGCGAGGTATCCGGCGCTCGGGAAGTACTGGACCACCGAGTTGACGACGATCGTGTCGAAGTGCCCGGCGGGCAGGCCGGTGGTGTCGTGCGCGGCCTGGCAGCTCAGGCGCACCGGCGAGTCGGGGCCGAGATCGGCCCGCAGCTTGGCGATGACCGGGGCCGCGAAGTCGGTGCCCCAGTACTCCTCGCGGCCGGGGGCGAGCCGCGACAGCAGCAGGCCGGTCCCGACGCCGATCTCCAGCACCCGCCTGGGCCTGAGGGCCTCGATGCGGGCCACGGTGGTGTCGCGCCACTCGCGCATGTGCTCCAGCGGGATGGGCGACCCGTCGTAGCTGCTGTCCCAGCCCGCGAAGTCCTCGGTGTGCACGGCGGTGCCGATCTCGGTGTACTCGGCGTCGTAGATCTGCCGCCACTCCGCCAGGTGCTCGCGCTCGGCGTCGGGCCGCGCGGCGCCGTCGGGCACCACGTAGCCGATGAGGCGCTTAACCCCGGGCACCTCGGTGCCGACGGCGACGACGGCGGCCTGCCCGACCCCGGGCTCGGCGGCGAGCGCGGTCTCGACCTCCTCCAGCTCGACCCGGTAACCGCGGATCTTCACCTGCTCGTCGGTACGGCCGAGGAAGTCGATGTTGCCGTCCTGGCGGACCCGCACGAGGTCGCCGGTGCGGTACATCCGGCCGCCGCCGAACGGGTCGGCGACGAACCGCTCGGCGGTCAGGCCCGGCCGGTCGAGGTAGCCCCGGGCCAGGCCGGCCCCGGCGATGTAGAGCTCTCCCGGCGAGCCGGGCGGGACCGGGCGCAGCCAGCCGTCGAGCACGTAGCCCCGGGTGTTCCAGATCGGCCTGCCGACCGTGGGCGTGGCGCTGTCCTCGGTGCCGCCGCCCAGCGTGTTGATGGTGTACTCGGTCGGGCCGTAGAGGTTGTAGCCCAGCACCCCCTCGGCCTCCGCGAGCCGGTCCCACACGGCCGCCGGGACGGCCTCGCCGCCCAGCAGCACGAGCGGCGGCCGGTGCTCGCCGTCGAGCAGCCCCTCCTCCAGCAGCTGCTGCGCGTAGGTCGGCGTCACGTTGATGACGTCGATCCGGTGACGCCGCAGGTACTCGGTGAGCGCCTCGGCGTCGCGCCGCAGCTCCTCGTCGCAGACGTGCACCTCGTGGCCCTCGATGAGCCAGAGCAGCTCCTCCCACGACATGTCGAAGGAGAACGACACGGTGTGCGCGATCCGCAGCCGCCGCCCGGCGGAGGCCACCACCGGGTCGAAGATGTTGGCCCGGTGGTTGAACTGCATGTTGGTCAGGCCCCGGTAGGGGGTGACCACGCCCTTGGGACGCCCGGTGGACCCGGAGGTGTAGATCACGTACGCGGGGTGCTCCAGCCGTCCCGGCACGTCCCTGCCGAAGCCGGGCAGCTCCTCGGCCGTCAGCTCCGTGCCGGGCAGGCCCGCCAGCCTCTCCCGCACGGCGGGGTCGTCGAGCAGGATCTCCGCGCCCGGGTTCGCCAGCCCGGCGGCGATGTCGCGGTGCGAGACCAGGCAGGCGGGGGCGGCGTCGGCCAGCATGAAGTCGAGCCGCTCTGCCGGGTAGTCCAGCTCCAGGGGAAGGTAGGCGGCGCCCGTCTTGAGCACCGCGAACAGCGCGACGACCATCTCGGCGGAGCGGGGCAGGGCGAGGGCGACCACCCGTTCGGGTCCCGCGCCGTGCGCCTTCAGCAGCCGGGCCAGGCGGTTGGCCGCCGCGTCCAGCTCGGCGTAGGTGAGCCGCGTGTCGGGCTGGGAGACCAGGGCGAGCTCGTCCGGGGTGCGGGCGGCCTGCTCGGCGAGCAGCTCGGCGATGGTGAGGCCGGGGACGAACCGTTCGGCCTCGGCCCAGTCGCGGCGCAGCCCCTCGTGCTCGTCGGGCAGGAGCAGGTCGAGCCGGTGGCAGGGGGTGTCGGGCGCGGTGGCGAGGGTCTCCAGGACGCGCACGTACCGGTCGGTGAGCCGTTCGGCCTCGGCCTCGGTGAAGGCGTCGCCCCGGTACATGACGCGCAGGCCCGCGCCGGGCTCGACGACCATGGTGACCGGGTAGTGCGTCGCGTCGCGGACCTGGCGGCCGGTCACCCGCACGTCGCCGCCGGGGCCGAAACCGCGCCCGGTGGGCATGCCGGGGAAGTTCTGGAACACGAAGAGGGTGTCGAAGAGGGTGCCCAGGCCCGTCACCCGCTGCACGTCGGCGAGCGCGACGTAGGAGTGGTCGAACAGCTCCGACTGGAACGTCTGCACCCGCTCCAGGACCGTGCGCAGCGGGTCGGCCGCCGAGGCGCGCACCCGGACCGGGACGGTGTTGAACAGCAGGCCGACGACGGACTCGACGCCGTCGACGTCGGGGTGGCGGCCGGACACAGAGACGCCGAAGACCACGTCGTCGCGGCCGGTGAGACCGGCCAGGAGCAGGCCCCAGGCGCTCTCGTACAGGGTGCCGAGGGTGAGCCCGGACTCGCGGGCGAGGGCGCCGAGCCGGGCGGCGAGGTCCTCGGGCAGCGCGCGGTGGACCTCCCCCGCGGTGGCGAGGTCGGCGGGACGGTCGGCCAGCTCGGGCTTGAGCAGGGTCGGCTCGTCGAGCCCGTCCAGGCCGCGGCCCCACGTCTTGAGCGTGGCCTGCCGGTCCTGGCCGGTCACCCAGTCGAGGTAGGCGTGGAAGGGGACGACGGGCCGGGCCCGCTCGGTGGCGGCGTCGGTGTAGAACTCCAGCAGCGAGGTGACGAGCAGGCCGCCCGACCAGCCGTCCAGCAGGATCAGCTCGGAGGTGAGCACCAGCCGGAAGTCGCCGTCGCCCACCCTGGCCAGCGCGAAGCGGATCAGCGGCGGCTCGTCGGGGACGAACGGCCGGGCGCGCTGGGCCTCGACGAACGCCTCCAGCGCCTCCGGGCCTCCGGTCTCGGCGTAGGTCCAGTCGACCTCGAAGCGCTCGGGGACGAACTGCACGGTACGGCCGCCGTCGGTACGGAACCCGGCCCGCAGGTTGGGGAACTTCAGCAGCACCTCGCGAGCGGCCCCGGCCAGCCGGTCGGGGTCGACGGGTCCGGCCAGGATCACCACGGCCTGCTGGACGTAGATGTCGCGGTCGTCACCGGCGAGCATCAGGTGGAAGAGCAGACCTTCCTGCAACGGCGACAGCGGCAGCTCGGCCCGCTCCTCCACCGGCCCGCCCGCCACGACCTCACCGGCCAGGACCTCGCCCCCGCTCCCGCCCCCGCTCCTGCCCTCGCTCCTGCCCTCGCTCCTGCCCTCGCTCCCGCTCTCGCTCCCGCTCTCGCCGGACAGAGCCTCGCCGGAGAGAGGCTCACCGGACAGGACCGCACCGGAGAGGGCCGCACCGGAGAGGGCCGCGACCTTGGCGAGGGCCTCGACGGTACGCAGCCGGAAGACGTCGCGGACGGCGAAGGGGAAGCCCGCGCGGCGGGCGCGTCCCACGAGCAGGGCCGCGCTGATGCTGTCGCCGCCGGTGCGGAAGAAGTCGTCGTCGGCGTTTACACCGTCCCGCCCGAGGGTCTCGGCGACGAGCCCGGCGATGGCGCGCTCGGCGTCGTTCCGCGGAGCCCGGCCCTCGCGGACGGCGGGCTCGGGCAGCGCGCGCCGGTCGAGCTTGCCGTTGGGAGTGCGCGGCAGCCGGTCGAGGCCGACGAGCACGGAGGGGACGAGATAGTCGGGCAGGATCTCGCCGAGCCCGGCCCGCAGCGCGTCGAGGTCGAGGCCCGGGTCGCCCACGACGTAGCCGACGAGGCGCGGTCCCGAACGGGCCGCCACGGCCGCCTGGCGCACGCCCGGCTGGGCGGCGAGCACCGCCTCGACCTCTCCCGGCTCGATGCGGAAGCCTCGGATCTTCACCTGGTCGTCGGCCCGGCCCAGGAACTCCAGGCCGCCGTCGCGGCGGCGGCGCACCCGGTCGCCGGTGCGGTAGAGCCGTGATCCCGGCGGGCCGAAGTGGCTGGCCACGAACCGCTCGGCGGTGCGGGCCGGGTCGCCGAGATACCCGCGCGCCAGGCCGTCCCCGGCGAGGTAGAGCTCGCCGACCGGGACCTCGCGGAGCCCGGCGTCCAGGACGTACGCCACGGTGTTGGCGATCGGGACCAGCCCGCCGGCACCCTCGGCGACCAGGCTGTCCCCGGCCGCCTCCGAGCAGCCGTACAGGTTGACCAGCCGGGCGGGGACCCGCGCGGCGAGGGCCGCGGGCAGGGCCTCGCCGCTGCTCACCCACGTGGTGACCGAACCGAGCTTCCCGCGGTGTCCGCGTTCCCCGCGTTCCCCGCGTTCCCCGCGTTCCCCGGTCCGCGCGGCCTCCCCGGTTTCCCCGGCTTCCCCGGTCCGTGCCGTCTCCCCCGCCTCCTCGGTCTCCACGAGCGCGGCCAGCAGGCTCGGCACGACCGTCACCAGGTTCACGCCGTGGCGGCGGATCAGCTCGGCCAGGGCGAGCGCGTCGGTGGCGGTGTCGTCGTCCGCGACGACGACGGTGTCACCGGCGACGAGGCCGCCGAGCAGCTCGGTGCTGCCGTCGATGAAGGCCGGTGAGCTCTTGGCGACCCGCACGCCGGTGGGGGCGAGGTCCGCGCCCCAGGCGAGCCGGTTGGCCAGCGCCCGCTGGGTGCCGACGACGGCCTTGGGAGTCCCGGTGGACCCCGAGGTGAAGATCACGTACGCGGGGTGGTCGGGGCGGACCTCGACCCCGGCGCGGGGCGGGGCGTCCCGTGGCGGCTCGTCGGCGCCGAGGACCAGCAGCGGCCTGGCGGTGTCGAGCATCAGGTCGATCCTGGAGCGCGGATAGGTCGTGTCGATCGGCAGGTAGGCCGCGCCGGTCTTGAGCACGGCGAGCAGGGCCACGACGAGCTCGGCCGAGCGGGGCAGCGCGATCGCGACGATCTCCTCGGGACCCGCTCCGGCCGCGGCGAGCCGGTCGGCGAGGGCCTCGGCGCGCTCGTCCAGCTCGGCGTAGCTGAGGGTCGTCGCACCGCCGGAGACACCGCCGGAGACACCGCCGGTGACGACGGCCGTGGCGTGCGGGGTGCGCGCCACCTGCGCCTCGATCCGCTGGGCGACGGTGAGCGGGGCGAACTCGCGGGCGGTGCCGGGCCGCGCGAGCCCCCGGAGCGGGGTACCGAGGGACGACAGGCGCCGCGCCGGGTCCTCGGTGACCTGGTCGAGCAGCTCGGCGAGCTCGGCGAGCATGCCGGTGACGGTCTCGGCGTCGAAGAGGTCGGTGGCGTAGGCGACGAACCCCTCGATCAGCTCCTCGCCCTCGGCGAAGTAGATGTCCAGGTCGAACTTGACCCCGCCGGTCTCCGGCAGGAACGGCTCGGCGCGCACGCCGGGCAGCCGCAGCCGCACGTCCTCCAGCCTCTGGTGGACGATCATCACCTGGAACAGCGGGCTGCGGGCGAGCGAGCGCTCGGGGGCGAGCCGCTCCACGACCTGCTCGAACGGCACGTCCGCGTTGGAGAACGCGGCCAGGTCGGTGTGGCGGACCCGCTCCAGGAGCTCGGTGAAGGTGGGGTCGCCGGTCAGGTCGGTGCGCAGCACGACGAGGTTGACGAACACGCCGACCAGGTCGGCGAGGTCGGAGTCGGGGCGGCCCGCGATGGGCGAGCCGAGCGCCACGTCGTCGCCCGCGCCGGCCCGGTGCAGGAGCGCGGCGACGGCGGCGTGCAGGACCATGAAGACACTGGTGCCGGTCTCCAGGGCGAGCCGTCGCGCCCCGGCCAGCGGCAGCCGGAACGGCGCCAGCCCGCCCCGGTGGCTCGCCTCGGCGGGACGGGGCCGGTCGGCCGGCGGCGCGCTCTCCTCGGGCAGCCCGCGCAGCGTCCGCTCCCAGAAGTCGAGCTGCCCTGCGGGGGCCGGGGACTCGCTCCGCCAGACGGCGTAGTCGGCGTACTGCACGGGCAGCGGCGCCCAGTCCGGCGCGGTGCCCGTGGTGCGGGCGGTGTAGGCGCGCGACAGGTCGGCGAGCAGCGGGGTGAACGACCATTCGTCGGCGGCGGCGTGGTGCTGGAGCACGACGAGCACGAACTCTTCTGCGGAGACCCGCAGCAGGGTCGCCCGGATGGGCAGGTCGGCCCCGAGGTCGAAGACGTGCGAGGCGGCCCTCGTCTCGGCCGCGCGCAACCGTTCCTCCGGCCAGCCGCGCGCGTCCACCACGTCGAAGGCGGCCTCGCCGGTGTCGAGGACGCGCTGGACCGGCAGCCCGTCGGGGCCCTCCTCCAGCAGGGTGCGCAGCGCCTCGTGCCGGGCGACGACGTCGCCGAACGCGGCGCGCAGCGCGTCGACGTCGACCGGCCCGTACAGGCGCAGGCCGAGCGGGAGCGCGTCGGCGGCCGAGGGGCCGCGCAGGCGCTCCTCGAACCAGAAGCCGCGCTGGGCGGGCGAGGCGGGCACGAGCGCGGGCCGGGTCACGTCGCGGACCCGCGGCCGGGTGCCCCGTACCAGCCTGGGCGCCAGCGTGGCGACCGTGGGCGCCTCGAAGACGTCGGCGATGGTGAGCTCCGCGTCGAGCGCGGCGCGCACCCGCCCGGCGAGGCGGGTGGCGAGCAGGGAGTGGCCGCCCAGGGCGAAGAAGTCGTCGTCGACGCCCACCGCGTCCAGGCCGAGGGTCTCGGCGAAGACCACGCACAGTGCCGCCTCGCGGTCGTCGCGCGGCCCCCGGCTCGACACCCGCACCTCGGGCGCGGGCAGCGCGGCCCGGTCGAGCTTGCCGTTGACGGTACGCGGCAGCGCGTCGAGCAGGACCGTCGCGGCGGGAAGCATGTACTCGGGCAGCGCCCCGGCCGCCGCCGCCCGCAGGTCCGCCTCGTCGAGGTCGCCGTCCGGCACGACGTACGCGACCAGCCGCTTCTCACCCGGTGTGTCCTCGCGGACCACGACGGCGACCTGGGCGACGCCGGGGTGGGCGGCGAGCACGGCCTGCACCTCGGCGGGCTCGATGCGGAAGCCGCGGATCTTCACCTGGTCGTCGGTGCGTCCCAGGTACTCCAGCGTCCCGTCGCGGCCCCACCGGGCCAGGTCGCCGGTGCGGTACATGCGCTCGCCGGGCGGGCCGAAGGGGTCGGCGACGAAGCGTTCCGCGGTCAAGCCGGGCCTGCCCGCGTAGCCGCGCGCCAGCTGCGTCCCCGCGAGGTAGAGCTCGCCGGGGACGCCGACCGGGGCGGGGCGCAGCGCGGCGTCCAGGACGTACGCGCGGGTGTTGGGGAACGGCCCGCCGATCCCGGACGACGGCAGCTCGGCGGAGGTCGCCCAGATCGTCGCCTCGGTCGGCCCGTACACGTTGACGGCCGACGCCGCCACCGCGTGCAGGGTCTCGGCGAGCGCGGCCGGCAGGGCCTCGCCGCCGACGAGCACCCGCAGCCCGCGCAACGCGGCCGGGTCCAGCGAGCCCAGCAGCGACGGGGTGCCCTGGACGACCGTCGCCCCGGCGAGCAGCGCGCCCAGCGCCGCAGGTTCGCGCACGGTCTCGCGTCCGGCGAGCACGACGGTCGCGCCGCTGATCAGCGGCACGTACAGCTCCAGCGCGGCGATGTCGAACGCGATCGTGGTCACCGCGACCAGCCGGTCGCCGGCGCCCAGGGCGAGGCGCTCCTTCATGGTGACGAGGAAGGCGGTGAGCGCGGAGTGCGGGACGGCCACGCCCTTGGGCCGGCCGGTCGAGCCTGAGGTGTAGATGACGTACGCCAGGTCGCCGCCCCGGACCGGGTGCGACTCGTTCGTGCCGGGGGACGTGTCGCCCGGGGTCAGCGTCTCGGTCCCCGGCGGGAGGAGGGCCGCGGTCTCCGGGGTCGCGATCACGCAGAGCGGGGCCGCGTCCTCGATCATGTAGGCGAGCCGGTCGGCCGGGTGGTCCAGGTCCAGCGGCAGGTAGGCGGCGCCCGACTTCAGCACGGCCAGCAGCGCGACCACCAGGTCGGGGGTGCGGGGCAGGGCGAGCGCGACGACCCGGCCGGGTCCCGCGCCGCGCTCGCGCAGCGTCCGGGCGAGGGCCGAGGCCCGCAGGTCCAGCTCCGCGTAGGTGAGCGTGGCCCCGCCGCCGTCACCGTCGCCGTCGACGGCGACCGCGCCGGGGGTGCGGGCGGCCTGCTCCTCGAACAGGGAGGTCACCGTCGTGTCCGGGACGGGGCGCGAGGTGTCGTTCCACTTCGCGAGCAGGGCCGACTCGGCCGCGCCGAGCAGTTCCAGGTCGGCGATCCGCAGGTCCGGCCGGTTCACCGCGTCGCCGAGCAGCGTCTCCAGGTGGGCGAGGAGGGCGTCGACGCGCTCGTCGTCGAACAGCTCGCGCCGGAAGGTGGCCTCGACGGTCATCCCCTGGGACCGGACGAAGGCCTCCAGCGACAGGTCGAAGTGGGTGGTGCCGTTGTGGATGTGCGTCCAGCTCGTGGTGACGCCGGGCAGGTCCAGCTCGCCGATCTCCTGGGCGAGGAAGAGCAGCATGGTGTCGAAGAACGGCGAGCCGCCGCGCCTGCGGGCGGGCCGCAGCTCCTGGACGATCTTGTCGTAGGGCAGTGTCCTGTTCGCGAACCCCTCGGTGCAGGTGTCGCGGACCCGGCGCAGGACCTCGCGGAAGGTGGGCGCGCCGGACAGGTCGGTGCGCAGCACGAGGGTGTTGCCGAAGTTGCCGGCGAGCCGCTCGATCTCGGTGTGCTCGCGGTTCATCACGGCCGAGCCGATCGCGATGTCGGTCGCGCCGGTGTAGCGGTGCAGGAGCACGGCGTGCGCGGCGAGCATCACCATGTACGGGGTGAGGTTCTCCTTCGCGGCGAGCTCCCGCATCCCGGCGGTGACGGCGTCGTCGAAGCGGCGGGCCCTGCGCCCGCCCCGCTCGGACGCGGTCGCGCCGCGCGGGCGGTCGGCGGGCAGGTCGAGGGGCGCGGGCGGCGGGTCCAGGCGCGCCCGCCAGTAGTCCATCTCCTCCACCGGGTGCGGGCGGTTCTGCTCCCAGACGGCGAAGTCGGGATAGTGGACGGTCAGCGTGGGCAGGCCGTGCGGCTCGCCGGAGACGGCGGCGCGGTACAGGGCCGACAGGTCGCGCGACAGCGAACCCCAGGTCATGCCGTCCCAGGCGATGTGGTGCACGACGAGGACCAGGGCGTACCTGTCATCGCCGAGCCGGAGCAGCTCCAGCCGGATCGGCCGCTCGGCGCGCAGGTCGAAGGGGAGCGCCGCGAACCGCGTGGCGTACGCCTCGGCGTCCGCCTCGGCGCAGTCGCGCACCGGCAGGTCGAGGGAGTCGTCGGCGACGACGTGCTGGAACGGCGTCCCCTCGTCGTTCTCGCCGTAGACGGTGCGCAGCACCACGTGCCTGCGCAGGAGGGCGCGCAGCGCCTCGCGGAGCGCCTCGGGGTCGAGCGCGCCCGACATGCGCACCAGCAGGCACACGTTGTAGGCGGGGCTGGAGGGGAACGTCCGGTGGTGCAGCCACATGCTCTGCTGCGCGTGGGACAGCGGGGCCGGACCTCCTGAGTGGCGTGGAGTGATGCGGTCCCTGTCGAGGCCGAGCCCCGCCTCGGCCATCATCCGCCGCATCAGTTCGCGCCGCCGTGCGACGTCCTGCTGCTGTTCCCGCACGCTCAACTCTTCCTTAGGGACCGGGGTTCGGGCACTCTGTCCTGTATCGAGACTTAGGTTAGCCTTGCCTCTTAAATCGCCACAAGGTTAGCCTTACCTAAATCGATCGGTATTGTCCGGTCCCGCAGAGGGGTGGGTTCGTTGTCCTTTGGTGTCCGCACGGATGAGATGCGCACGGAGATAGCGGTCGAGGGCGCGGCCGACCCGCTGCGCCTGGTCACCCTCCTGGCCGGGTCCGGACTGTTCGACGACTACACCGTGTACGAGCGACCGGGCCTGTGGACCTTCGCGGGCGGAGTGGCGGGCGAGGTGATCCTCGAACCCGGAGTCGTGCGCAGCCGCTGGCTGGACGGGCCCGCCCTGTCCGCCGCTACCTCGGTGCACTCGCTGGAGTCGCTCGCCTCGCTCGGATCGCTCGGATCGGTGAACACGCTCGGATCGCTCGATTCGGTGAACACGCTCGGATCGCTCGATTCGGTGAACTCGCTCGGCTCGGTGAACTCGCTCGACTCGGTGGGCTCGGTGGACGAGCCGTGGTCCGGCCGTCCGGCCGCGGCGCTGGAGGCGGCGTTGCGGGCCGCCCCGTGGCCGGTCTGGAACGCCTACGGCTGGATCGCGTTCGAGTTCGCCTCGCTCACCCCGGCGGGCAGGCTCGCCCACCTGGTCGTGCCGCGCACCGAGGTACGCGTCGAGGCGGGACGCGCGCTGGTGGTGAGCATGGACGCCGCCGAGGCCGAGCGGGTCGCCGAGCTGCTGTCCGGCCGGGGCGTCCCCAGGAAACCCGCACCGGCGCCGTCACCGGTCGACGTGCGCCCCGGCGGCGACCTCTACCGGTCGCGGGTCGCCCAGGCGATCTCCGAGATCGACGCCGGGCACTACGAGAAGGTCATCGTCTCCCGGCGGCTGCCGATCCCGTTCCCGGTCGACATCGTCGCGACGTACGCGTGCGGCCGTGCCGCCAACACCCCGGCCCGCTCCTTCCTCCTCGACCTGGACGGCTTCCAGGCCGCCGGGTTCAGTCCCGAGGTGCTGGTGAGCGTCGACGGGCACGGCACGGTGACGACCCAGCCGCTCGCCGGCACGCGGGCCTTCGGCCGGGGCGAGAAGGTGGACTCGGAGACCCGCCGCGAGCTGGAGAACGACCCCAAGGAGATCTTCGAGCACGCGGTGTCCGTACGCGCCTCGCAGGACGAGCTGTACCGGGTGTGCGCGCCCGGCACGGTCCGGGTCACCGGCTTCATGACGGTGAAGGAGCGCGGCAGCGTGCAGCACCTGGGATCGAGCGTGAGCGGCGAGCTGCCCCCCGGCCGCACCAGCTGGGACGCGCTCGACGCGCTGTTCCCCGGCGTGACCGCCTCCGGCATCCCCAAGGCGGGGGCGATCGACGCGATCGGCCGGCTGGAGGAGCCCAGGGGCCTGTACTCCGGAGCCGTCCTCGCCGTCTCCCAGGACGGGGCGATGGACGCCGCCCTGGTGCTGCGCGCCGTCTACAGCGAGAACGGCCGGGCCTGGCTGCGGGCCGGCGCCGGCATCGTGTCCGGTTCGACGCCCGAGCGGGAGTACGAGGAGACCTGCGAGAAGTTCTCCAGCATCGCCCCGTACGTGGTCCCGCGCGCCTGAGGAGACGCCGCTCCGGCCTTTCCGCACACCATCCGCCCTCAGGCACCTCCCCCGCCGGCTCTCGCACCGCGCGAACCAGCGGCCGCTCTTCGCCGGAGCGGCTATCGTCCCGGCGCTCGGTGGCGACGCCGGCGAGGTGGGGCCGATGCCGACGCCGATCACGTGAAGATCACCAGCGCGCCGGGCCCGTACTGCTAACGCGCGTTCCCGGCCCGTTGTTCTCCGGTGCCGAGTATGGCGGCGAGCTCGGCTCGACCGGTGGTGCCAAGCCTCGCGTTCACCCTGTACAGATGACCCTCGACGGTACGTATCGAGATGACCAGCCGGTCGGCGATGTCCCGGTTGGACATCCCCCGTGCGGCCAAAGTAGCGATCTCGCGTTCGCGGTCCGTCAGGGGCAGCGGCTGGATGGCGGCGATTGTCGCGAGAGTACGAACGCCCTCACAGCGTTCGGTCAGCTGACGGACGCGAGCGACGGCGCCCTGGGCGGCGCCGCGCCGGTCCGCACGGGTGTACGCGGTCGCCGCCTGCGCGGCCGCGTCGGCAGCGGCCAGCAGGTCCCCCATCTGCTCCAGCTCCACGGACACCGCTCGCAGCGCGTCACCGTTGTCGGCGGTCAGCGCGGCAGCGTGCGCGGCCGCGGCCTGGGCACGAGGTCCATCCACCCGGGTGGCCAGGACGGCGAGCCGTTCGACGACGGACCGGTCGCCGAAGCAGAGCGCGGCGTGCAGCGCCTGCACCTCGTGAGCGAACTGCCCGGTCGCGACCGCGACCGAGGCCGCCTTACGCGCGAACGCGATCGCGCCACTGGAAACGCCTTGCGCGGCGGCCGTCCACGCCTGAGCCAACAGCATGTCAGGCCGGAGAAACAGCAGCGTGGGATGCTCTTTGGCACATAGCTCCGCCAACACCTCGTCGGCGGCGGCCAGGTCACCGGTGAGGGCCAGCGCACGACTCAAGGGAATCAGGCAGGCATACTCGAAACCGCCGGCATGATCAAACCGCTCGAGGGCGGCGTGAGCCTCGCGCAGCCATCGGAGAGCGCTGACCGGCCGGCCTCGCGCCAGGATGACATCTCCCATCAGCATGCTGCTGATCGCGGTGGAAAGATCGAGACCCACTACCGATTCCCGGCATTCACGTACGACCTCGACAGCCTCCTGGAGATATCCCGCCAGGCGGAGCCCGGTAACCTGCATCCCGATCATCGGGAAGCGTACGTAGGAGAGTTCCGTCGAGCGGCTCGCCGCCTCCAGGCCACGTGCGACCACCGGACCCATTTCGTCGGCGCGGCCTGTCGTGGCCAGGCCGGTGGCGTATCCGCAGCAGGCAAGGATTGTCGCCCCGGCCGGTAGTCTCGATGACGCCAACGCCGTGGTCGCCGACTCGATCGCCTGAGCCGGTCGTGCGAGCTGTCCTTCGAGCATCGATCGCATCGCCATCAGCTGCATCCGGCCGTCGTTGTCCACGACCCGTGACTCAGCCACCTCGAGAAGCATCTCCGCGTCCTTTGGCCTCAGCTCCATCCACGCCAGAGTGATCACCTGCGTGATCGTGACCCTGACCACTTCCGCATCGGTGCCGGCCGTCGCGAGGAGCGCGGCCATCTCCGTATTCGGGGAGCCGCCCAAACCGGTGACCGCGGCCGCAACGATCGCTTGGGCTTCGAACCCGCCGCCGGCAGCCTGTGCCGTACGTCCGAGTCGTATGGCCAGAGGAAGATCACACAACTGGGCAGCGTGCCCGGCCGCCTCGGTTAGCAGGCGCCGGTCCGGAACGAGGTCCGAATCCATCGCGAGAACGGCGCGCCGCAGCGTGTCGTCGCCCCGGCGTGCCCCGGTCACCTCCAGCGCCTGGCTGATTCGGCCGCGGAGCCGGCGTGCCCGCAGCAGCCCCATGCCCACTCGCCGTACCTCCCCGTAGAGAGGGTGGGTCAGCCGTGCATGGAGCCGACGGCCGCTCTGCTCGACGAAGATCAGGCCCGCCGCCTCGGCCTGCTCGACGACCATCGAATCGGTGAGCCGGTTGAGCAGGCCGACCCCCAGCGGCTCCTCAAGGGCGAGTAGGTCCGCCACCGCGCTCATGGGCTCCGACAGGTCTCCCATCCGGATCGCCACCAACTCGGCCAATCCCTGTGACATCGGTGACTCCTTGGACCACCGCCACACGCCTCTGATCCGATGCAACCGACGAGCCTCGATCTCCCCGTCGACGAGTTGCCGCAGGTACAGCGCATTGCCCTGGGTGATCGCCCAGACCCGGCTGACACTGGCGTCCTCCACCAGTCCGCCAAGGACCGCCTCCAGCAGCGCACCGGTCTGCGGCTGCGAGAACGGCTGGACCTCGAGCCGGTCCAGATGTCCGTCCTTCCACAGGCCGGTCACCGCGGCGGGCGCGGCCTCGCCGGAGCGCACGGTGGCCACCACGGTCGCCATGTCGTGTACGACAAGCTGATGCACCAGCAGCGCCGAGACCTCGTCGAGAAGGTGGGCGTCGTCAATCCCGAGCACGACCTCGGCTCGGCCGGCGCCGGCGACGAGTGCCCGGCTCGCCTCCCACAGCACAGACGTCGGATCGCCGCTCATCGGTCCCAGCAATGCCGCGAACGCCCCCAGCGGAAGACCTCGTCCCGTCTCCGTCCCCACGACCCAGCGGGTGAAGGCGCCACGTTCTCCGGCCAGCGCGACCACCTGCCGAGCCAGCCAGGTCTTACCCACCCCAGCCGCCCCCGCGAGCACCACGCCGCGCTGGTCGCCGGCCCCCCGCGTCGCTTCGTCGAGGAGCCGCAACTCCTCCCTCCGCCCCACGAATGACCAGCTCTGCTTCATACGATCAACGTTAGGCAACCGCGTCATGGCCGGGAAGCGCGATCCGGTGACACCACCCTGCGGTGCGGAAACCGACGTCTTCGCCACATTCTTCCGCAGACTTCGAGTAGGGCACTACTCGTACGCCGGACTCCCCAGTGCCTGACAGTAAGAAATACGCGCGGCAATACTCGATGTAAGCAATGAGCCACCGCTGCCCGGCTGGTCTCCCACGCCCGCCGCGAGATCTTGAAGATCAGCCCGAACCGGCTTTGGAAGAACGCATCTTCAACCCGCGGCAGCGCCTACGTGCACTCCCGGCGCCCAGCCGACCAGCACCACAACGCCCGGCGAGTAAGGAAGGAGTGACTGCGACACCCCGCAACCCGTGGAAGCCGATGCCCACCCGGGCGCCTTGGCCTCCAGCCCGGCACCGGTGACGCCGAAGGTGTCGCCTCCGGCGACGGGGGCGCCGCCATCGGCATCGGTGGCGGGTGCCGGACCGATCACCTGAATCGCTGTCCCCGCCAGGATCGCCACCATTGTTTCCGCCGACCCGCTACTCGATCACCTTCGCCAAGTGTTCGACCGTCAATCTCATACCGGTCACGAATCCACACCACCGCTGCGCGTACCTACGACCTGTCTCATTCATGGGAAGGATCAGGAATGCCACGCACACGTAAACGCGTCCTAGCGATCATACTTGCCGTGCTCGCCGCCCTCGCCTTTACGGGAACCACCTCACCGGTCGGCGCGGTTGTCACAAATGATGCCGGCGGCCAGGCAACGGACCCGATCCTCTGGTACAACTCCACCTACGGATCAGGCGGAATCGGCACCATCGACACCAACAACAACCACGTGACACTCCGCACCTACCCAACCGGATCATTCGCCACCAACTGGACCCACGTCA
>NZ_JBHMBS010000013.1:230390-245284 GCF_042428775.1 Streptosporangium vulgare
GATCAGGCGGAATCGGCACCATCGACACCAACAACAACCACGTGACACTCCGCACCTACCCAACCGGATCATTCGCCACCAACTGGACCCACGTCACCACAGCGTCATAGATACGATCCCGAACCTGGTTTGACCATTCGCGACCGGCCGGGGAAATTAAGCGGCCCCGAGCCTGGGCGGCATTCCGCTGGTATCGCGCCGCTCTTGGGTACTCAGTATGTAAGCAAGGGCCGTCGCCGGCGTTCAAGATTTGTATCGGCTTCGGAAGCCGGCGCCGAATTCAAGGAAAATTCCCAATGCGATCGAGTTTTCCGAAGCATCGTTCGACCGGGTTGCGCTGTTTGTAAGTCTGGACGTTGAAGGTGTGAGGGCGGCCTCCCGGGCCGCCCTCACGACGTTTGCGATCGGCCAATTGGTCCCCGGGGCCCCTTCGATGCCACGGTGGCGATCGGCCCACCGCACGCCAGGCCTGGTCGTAGCGGAGGAAGGCAGAACCGCCCCCCGCCGAGCCGGGTGTAACCGGATCACCGGGAGGCGATCCGGCCTTGGGGGAGGTCAGCGCAGGCTCGCGGCGAGCTCCTTCTTGCTGATCTTGCCGACCGGGGTGCGGGGGAAGGTCTCGACCAGCTCGATCCGGTCGGGCCACTTGTAGCCCGCCACGCCGCGCTCCTTGAGGAACTGCTTGATCTCCCTGAGGGTCGGCGCCTGGTCCCGGACGATCAGGAAGGCGCAGGTCCGCTCCCCCATCACCGGGTCGGGGGTGCCGACCACGGCGGCGTCGTGCACCGCCGGGTGGGCCAGCAGGTGGTTCTCCAGCTCCTCGGCGGAGATCTTGTCGCCGCCCCGGTTGATCTGGTCCTTGTCGCGGCCCTCCACGACGAGGTGGCCGGAGGGGAGCACCCGCACCAGGTCTCCGGTCCGGTAGAAGCCGTCGGGGGTGAAGGACCGCGCGTTGTGCTCCGGCGCGCGGTAGTAACCGCGCAGGGTGTACGGGCCGCGGGTGAGCAGCTCGCCGACCTCGCCGGGGGCGACCTCGGCACCGTCGGAGTCGACGACGAGGATCTCGTCGGCCGGGGACAGCGGCCTGCCCTGCGTGGTGTCGACCAGCTCGCGGGGGTCGTCCAGCCGGGTGTAGTTGAGCAGGCCCTCGGCCATGCCCAGCACCTGCTGCACCGCGCAGCCCAGCACGCCGGGGACCTGCGCGGCCCGCTCGGCGGCGAACTTGGCCCCGCCCACCTGCAGCAGCCGGAGCGACGACAGGTCCTCCTCCGACCAGGACGCCGCCTCCAGCCAGAGCAGCGCGATGGGCGGCACCACCGCGCACACCGTCGCGCGCTCCCGCTCGATGAGGGGGAACGCCTCGTCGGGTGACCCGGAGGACGCCAGGACGACGGTGCCACCCTTGGCGAACACCCCCAGCACCCCCGGGCAGGCGAGCGCGAAGTTGTGCGCGACCGGAAGCACCACGAGGTAGACCGTCTCGCGGTCGAAGCCGCAGACCTCGGCGCTGGCCTCCAGGTTGTAGACGTAGTCGCGGTGGGTGCGCGGGATCAGCTTCGGCAGGCCGGTGGTGCCGCCGGAGAGCAGGAACACCCCCACGTCGGCCGGCTCCGGCCGCTCGTACGCCACGGGACCGGCCTCGGCATCGGAGCCGAGGTCGGGGTCGGGGTCGGGGTCGAGGTCCGCCAGGGCGGTGAACTCCTGGGCGTCCCCGTCCACCACGACGTGCTCCACGGCCAGCGAGCGGGCCAGGTCGCGGTAGTCGAACCCGCCGTACTCGTCGGGGATGACGTACGCCCTCGCCTCGCTCAGCTCGCACAGGTAGCCGATCTCGCTGCTGCGGTGCGCGGGCAGGGCGAGCACCGGGGCCGCGCCGATCCTGACCAGGGCGAGGAAGACGACGACGAAGGAGGTGGTGTTGGGCAGCTGCACCACGACGCGGTCGCCGCGCCGGATGCCCAGCCGCGCGAAACCGGCCGCGGCGCGCTCGGCGCGGCGGTCCAGCTCGGCGTAGGTCAGCCGTTCCCGCCCGGCCACGAGCGCGGTCCGCCCGGGGTCGCCCCCGCGCAGCACGTCACCGAGCAACCGGTCGCTCCAGTAGCCCTCGGCCAGGTAACGCGCCGCGAACTCCTCCGGCCAGGGGGTGAATCCCTCCATGGGTCACCGCCCCGCGATCTGGGCCACCGCGCCCGCGACCGGCTCGGCCGGGTCGGTGCCGAGCGCGACGACGCGGTTGGCACCGTCCACGTGGACGACGCTGGGCCGGTGCGCCCGCGCCTCCGCGTCGTCGAAGTTCCCGTACGAGATGACGATGACCAGATGTCCGGGGTGGACCAGGTGGGCCGCCGCGCCGTTGACGCCGATGACCCCGCTGCCCGCCTCACCGGCGATCGCGTAGGTGACCAGGCGGGCGCCGTTGTCGATGTCGACGACGTGAACCTGCTCACCTTCGACGATGTCGGCGGCGGCCATCAGCTCGGCGTCGATCGTCAGGGAACCCACGTAGTGCAAGTCCGCCTGGGTCACGGTGGCACGGTGGATTTTTCCGTTCATAAGGACCCGCTGCACTGGTCTGTCCTCTTTCCCTAAGGTCAACTAAGGTAAGCCTCACCTTATCCACTCCGCCCGTCGAGGAGAACCCCGAAGATGCTGCGCCGTCTGGCCATGGACATCAGCCCGCTCCGGACCAGCAGGGCCTTCCGTGACGTGTTCGTGGCGCGCACCGTGTCGGTCTTCGGCATCGGCATGCTGATGGTCGCGGTGCCCGTGCAGGTCTACGCGATGACCGGTTCGACCGTGCACGTCGGCGCGGTCTCCTCGGCCGAGGGCTTCGCGCTGCTCGCGGGGTTCCTGTGGGGCGGCGTGCTGGCCGACCGGCACGACCGGCGCCGGTTGATGCTGGTCGCGCGCACCGCGGCCGGGCTCGGCTTCGCGCTGCTGACGCTGAACGCCTTCCTGCCCTCCCCCTCACTCGCGGCGATCTACGTGCTCGCCGCCTGGGACGGGCTCGCGACCGGCGTCAGCGTCACCGCGCTGCTGGCCGCGACCCCCGCCCTCGTCCCCCCGGACAAGCTGGTCGCGGCGGGCGCGATCAACGCGCTGACCGTACGGCTCGGCTCGATGCTCTCCCCCGCGCTCGGCGGCCTGACCGTGTCGGCGTTCGGCGTCGGCTGGAACTACGCGGCCGCGGCCGCGGGAACGCTCGCCACCCTCGGCCTGCTGACGAGGCTGCCCGCCCTGGAACCGGTCGCCCAGGTCACGGAGAACCCGCTGCGGGCGATCGCCTCCGGGTTGCGGTTCGTCGCCTCGCACCGCGTGGTCGGCTCCCTCATGCTGCTCGGCCTGCTGTACATGGTGGCGGGCGGCATCCCGGTGCTCATGCCCGCGTTCGCGACCTTGCAGCTGGGCGGCGGCCCGGCCACGATCGGCCTGCTCTACGCCGCGCCCGCCTGCGGCGCGGTGCTCGGCTCGGTCACCAGCGGCTGGGCCGGGCGCTCCCGCGCGCCGGGCCGGGCGCTGCTCGTCGCGTCGGTCTGCGGCTTCGCGCTCCTCGCCTGCCTCGGGCTGGCGACCCACCCCGCGCTCGCCGTCGCGATCCTCTTCGGGTACGGCCTCGTCGCGTCCATCGAGGAGATCCTCCGCTACGGCCTCATCCAGGCGCACACCCCCGACGGCTACCTCGGCCGGGTGAACGCGCTGTGGGCCGCCCAGGAGACCGGCGGCGAGGCCGTCGGCGCGCTCGGCGCGGGCACGCTCGGCCGCTACCTGGCGCCCGGCACCGCGATCGTCGTGTACGGCGCGGCCAGCGCGGCCCTCGCCCTGGCCCTCGCCCTCACCCTCACCGGCCTGCGCGGCGCGACCCTGGAGGCCGATCCGCAGGAGGTCTGACCCCCCGGCCCCGGGGCCCATCGTCGAGACGGGCCCGGTGAGACCGGCGGAGGCCGTGTGAGTAAACGGCTGGAAAAACGACCGTCTCTGTCAGATGGTGAGGAGCGACAGCAAACCCGTCACACCCATGTCGACGTACGACCACCGACGACGCCCGGCCGGCGGACCGTCGCCCGCCCCGGGAGGAGTCCGGAGGAACGAGAGGGAGAACATGGCTCAGACGACCGTCGCCCTCCTGCTGCTCGCCGCCCTGACCGGCGGCACCGCACCGGCGCACTCCGGCCTGGCACCGGCGCAGACACGAACGGCCGCCCCCACACCGGTCTCGGCCGCCGCCCCGGCGGCGAGCGCGGCCAGACCGAACTTCCGCGCCTGCTACGACGGGAGGTGCAAGCTCACCCTCTCGAAGGCGGTGCGGTTCCGGGTCAGCCCCCGGTTCGGCGTCACCCGGCTGTCCGTCTCCTTCACCCGGACCTCCGTGCGGGTGCGGGCCACCGGGCCCGGCGTGACCTCGCAGGCGGTGCTCGGCCCGCGTTCGACGGGGTCGGTCAACGGCATCGGCATACGAGTGGTGTCGCTCTCCCGCACCAAGGCGGTGCTGAGGCTCGCCCCCGTGCGCTGACGACCCCCGCCCCGCCGGCTCCCCCGCACCCCGTGGCGGACCACGAGACGGTCCGGGATTCCCTCCGCCCGCGAGCGGGGGGAATCCCGGACCGGAGGTCCGCGTCCCGGGCGGCCCGCACCGGCGAGACCGTCGCGCCCACGGCGGCCGCGCCCCGCCGGGAACGTCGGGCCGCCCGGAGCGGCCGCTAGCCGGGCTCCCCGGCCCCCAGGCGCTCGGTGAGCTCGTCCTCGGACATGCCCTCGACCATGAGCCAGATCTCGGCGACCGCCTCCAGCCTGCCGGGTGTCTCCTCCACCTCGGTGAACCGGTGGGCGACGCGCGACACGGTCCGCTCGGTGAACAGCGCCCGCAGCGGGAGCGAGGAGGTGTCCAGGGCCTCACGCAGCCGCGCGATGACGGTGGTGGCCAGCACCGAGTCGCCGCCGAGCGCGAAGATGTCGTCGTGCGCGCCGACCCTCGGCACGCCGAGCACCTCGCCGACGACCCGGGCCAGCACCCGCTCCAGCGCGCTGCCCGGGGCGGTGTAGGGCGCGCCCGTCTCCCCGTCCGCCGCGGCGACGAGGGCGACGAGCGCCTTGCGGTCCACCTTGTTGTTCGCGGTGAGCGGCAGCGCGTCCAGGGTCACCAGCAGGTCGGGGACCATGTGCGGGGGCAGCAGCTCCCGTACGTGGGCGAGCAGCTCCTCCGTCCCGGTCTCCTCCGCCCTGCTCTCCCCCGCCTCCTCGGCGAGCACGACCGCGGCGGCCAGCCGCGAGCCGGCGAGCAGGCCGACGGCGCGGCGCACCCGGGGGTGGTTCTCCAGCGCGGTCTCGACCTCGCCGAGCTCGATCCGGAACCCGCGCACCTTCACCTGGTGGTCGCGCCGCCCGAGGAACTCCAGCGTGCCGTCGGGGCGGTACCTGGCCATGTCCCCGGTCCGGTACCAGCGGGTGCCCTCGTGGACGACGAACCGGTCGGCGGTGCGCTCGGCGTCGCCGCAGTAGCCGTCCGCGACACCCGCCCCGCCGATCCACAGCTCGCCCTGCACCCAGTCGGGACGGTCGCGCCCGGCCTCGTCCACGACCCGGCACGCCACCCCGCGCAGCGGGACGCCGTACGGGACCGCCGTCCAGTCGGCGGGCACCTCACCGTCGACCTCGATGACGGTCGAGTGGATGGCGGTCTCCGTCGTACCGCCGAGCGCGACGAACCTGGCCGCCGGCGAGCGTTCCCGCAGCAGCGCGGGCAGGTGCGTGCCGACCCAGTCGCCGCCGAGCAGGACCAGCCGCAGGCTGGGCACGGGGCCGGCCCGCAACAGCATCTCCAGCACCGAGGGAACGCAGTTCAGCACGGTCACCGACCAGCGCTCGGCCAGTTCGGCCCAGCGGGTGGCGTCGCGCCGGTCGTCCTCCAGGGGGATCGCCACGGCGCCCCCGCGCGACCAGAGCGCGAACAGGTCGAACACCGACAGGTCGAAGTCGAGGGCCGACACGGCGAGCGACACGTCCGCCTCGCCGATCGCGAACCGCTCGACCAGGTCGCCGATCGTGTTCATCGCGGCCCGGTGCGAGACCTCGACGCCCTTGGGCTCCCCGGTGGAGCCCGAGGTGAACAGCACGTAGCCGACCTGGCCGGGTGGGACGGGCACCGGCCCGTCCAACGGCGCGGGGTGCGTCACGGCCGAGGTGAGCGAGACCGCGACCCCGGCCGTCTTGAGGATCCTCTCCCGCCGGGCGGCGGGCTGCCCCGCCCCGACTGGCACGTACGCGGCCCCGGCCGCCAGCACACCGAGCACCGCCACGGCCTGGTCGTGCCCCTTGGGCAGCTCGACGGAGACCCGGTCTCCCGGCCGCACCCCCCGCTCCACGAGGTGGGCGGCGACGCGCAGGGCACGGTCGGCCAGCTCGCCGTACGTGAGCGTGCCGCCGCCGTCACCCGTGTCGCCCATGTCGCCCGTGTCACCCGCTCCGGTGCCGGTGCCGGTGCCGGTGCCGGTGCCGGTGCCGGTGCCGGTGCCCCAGTGCAGCGCCGGGAGGTCGGGGGTGCGCCGGGCCCGCGCGAAGAACTCCTCGTGCAGCGTCCGCGCGGGCAGCGCGGGCTGGGCGTTGAGCTCGTGCCGCAGGCGCAACTGGTGCGGCGAGGCGCCGATCCGCAGCGGTTCGGCCCAGTCGGCGTCCGGCGCGCCCAGACGGGTGATCGCGCCCGTGTAGGCGGCGAACATCGCGTCGGCGACGCCCTCGGGGAACGCGGGATCGCGCACGTCCCAGTTCAGCAGCAGCCCGCCGGAGACCTCGGTGACCTGGGCGTCGAGCAGCACCTGCGGCCCCTGGGAGATGATCCACTCCGGCTCTCCGAAGCTGCGCCGCGCCCGGTCGCCGAACAGCTCTCCGAGGTTGAGCGCGCTGGTGTAGACGATCGGCGCGAGCACCTGCTCGCCCCGCGCCCGCGACAGGTCGCGCAGCACCTCCAGGCCGGAGTAGTCGCTGTGCTCTCCGGCCGTGTGCAGCAGCGCCTGCAGCTCGCGGGCGCGCTCGGTGAACGGCAGCTCCCGCGACAGGTCGGCCTCCAGCAGTACGGAACCGGTGAAGTCGCCGACCAGGGCGTCCACGTCGGGGTGGATCGGCTCGCGGTGGAACAGCGGCAGGTTCAGCAGGAAGCGCGGGGTCGCCGACCAGGCGCCCATCACCTCGGCGAAGACGGCGGCGAGCGCCATCGCCGGGGTGACGCCCTCCCGGTGGGCGCGGGCGATCAGCCGCTGTTTGTCCTCGGGGGCGAGCCAGTGGTGCTTGCGGACGACCCGGTCGCCCGGCTGCGGAACGACCGGCAGCTCGGGCGGCCCGGACAGCTCGCCGAGCCGCTCGCCCCACCAGCTCCGGTCGCGGGCGCGGGCCTCGGCGCGCGGGTCGGCGGCGAGATAGCGCGCGTAGCTGTAACCGATCGGCGGCAGGCTCTCGCCCTCGTACAGCGCCGCGAGGTCGGCCAGCATCGTGCGGTAGCTCATCGCGTCGGCGGCGACCATGTCGACGTCCAGGTGCAGCCGCGCCGCACCGGACGGCAGCAGGCTCAGCCTCATGTCGAAGACCCGGCCCGTCTCGATGGGGAGGCGCTGGGTGGACATCTCGGCGCGTAGCCGTTCCAGCTCCTCGCCGGGATCCGGTACGGCGCGCAGGTCGTGCACCGCGACGGCGGGTCCCGGCCGCTCCGGCAGGATGCGCTGGGTGCCGTCGTCGGAGATCGCGGCCCGCAGCATCGGATGCCGCTCGACGAGCGCCACGACGGCCGCCTCCAGCCGGGCGGGGTCGATCTCGCGGCCGTCGAGTTCCACGTAGAGGTGCGCGGCGACGGAGCCGAGCGACTGGCCGGAGTCACGGCCGATCCAGTAGGCGTGCTGCATGAGCGCGAGCGGGAACGGCCTGTCCGGCTCCGCGTATCCCCGCTCGGAATCGGCGCCCTCGGGACCGGGGCCGGTGCCCGGGGTGGAGTCAGAAACGGAGCCGGGGCCGGAAACGGAAACAGGGTCGGAGCCGGAGTCGGCGACAGGTCCGGAAACGGAAACGGGGTCGGAAACGAAGCCGGCGGCAAGGTCGGCGACAGGGCCGGGGCTTGCGCTCGCGACCGGCTGTGGCGCGAGGGCGCCGCGCTCGGTGAGCAGTTCCCACCACTCGGCCAGCGTGGGCCGCTTCGCGAGTTCCGCGAAACCGACCTCGACGCCGAGGCGGCGCAGGCGGCCGGTGAGCCCCATCAACTGGATCGAGTCCATGCCCAGCTCGATGAGGTTTTCGTGCGCCTCTACCTGCTCCCCGAGCAGTTCTGTCAGCGAACGGTGCAGTTCTTCCCTGGTCAGCACAGAGCTCCCCTTAAGTCAGGTAAGGCTAACCTAATTTAGGAGCGTTCGGGCGTCAACGCGCGTCTCATGACACCTCAGGCGATCCCGGACAAACGGCCCCTCAATCGACATCGTCCCCGCGGAACGCGGGGCCGCTCACGCCCTCTCATCCGCTCGGTCGACACCGTCACCTCAAGGCGCGGGTCCTCACGCCCGTCCCCTCCTCCCCTCGGTCGACAGCAGCCAGACCAGGTAGACGCCGCCCAGCACCCCGGTGACCACGCCGACCGGCAGCGCGACCGGCAGGCGCAGCGTCACCAGGTCGCTGACCACGAGCAGCGCCGCGCCCGTCAGCGCGGCCGGCACGAGCTGCGTACCGGGCCTGCCGGTGAGCCCGCGCGCCAGCTGCGGCGCGGCCAGCGCGACGAACGGGACCGGCCCCACCGCCGCGGTCGCCACCGCCACCAGCGCCACCCCGACCACCACGAGCGCGGCCCGCGTCCGCTGGACCGGCACGCCGAGCGCCTGGGCCGCGTCGTCCCCGAGCTCGCCCATGCGCAGCCGCCCCCCGAAGGCCAGCGCGACCGGTACGAGCACGGCCATCGCCAGGGCGAGCGGCCACGCGTGGTCCCAGCCCCTGCCGTTCAGGCTGCCGGTGAGCCAGAACGCCGCCTCGTACGCCTCGCGCAGCTCGGCGCGGGTGACGAGATAGGAGTTGAACGCCTCCAGCATCGCGGCCGCGGCGACCCCGACCAGGACGAGCCGGTAGCCGTGCACCCCGCCCCGGTAGGCGACCAGGTAGACGGCGAGCGCGGTCAGCACCGCGCCGCCGACGGAGCTGGCCGCGATGGCGGCGGTGCCGCCGCCGACGATGAGGATCTGCAGCAGCGCGCCGGTGGCCGACCCCGTGGTGAACCCGATGATGTCGGGGCTGCCCAGCGGGTTGCGCGTGACGCTCTGGAAGATCGCCCCGCTCAGGCCGAGCGCCGCACCGGCGAGCAGGCCGGTGAGCGCCCTGGGCAGGCGCAACGTGAGCACGATGAACTCCGTGGCCCGGTCCCCCTGCCCGGTCAGCGCTCCCAGCACCTCGCCGACGGAGACGGGGAAGTCACCGCTGCCGACCACGGACACGGCCGCCCCCAGCGCGACGGCCACCAGTACGGCGCACACCGCGACGACGCGCGGCTCCCACCGCAGGGACATCGTCCCGAGACGCAGGACACGACTCACGCTCACCGAGCACCTACAGCGTGGATGCCCCGTCCTTCAGGACTCCGTTGCCCAATTACGGCTGGGCGACGTCCGGCATCGTTATTCAGTGCCGAACACGCAGGCCGCGAGGACCGAAAACGAATTGGGCAACGGAGTCCTTCAGAGCGGGGAGGAAACGCGAAACGGTCGCGCATGAGGGTCTCCGGATTTTGTCGGTGGGCTTCGGTAGGTTGATCGACGTGTCCCGCTTCCGGCTTCAGCCTTCGCCTGCCCAAGAGCAGGCGTTGGCCGAGCACTGCGGGCACGCCCGGTTCGTGTGGAACCTCGCGGTTGAGCAGCACGCCCACTGGAAGCCGGGCCGTACGTCCGCGCCGGGATTCGCTGAGCAGTGCCGACAGCTCACCGAAGCGCGCGCCGAGTTCGAGTGGCTGCGCGGCGGGTCGATCATCGTCCAGCAGCAAGCCCTCAAGGACTTCCACCAGGCGATGGCGAACTTCTTCGGCAAAACCCATCGCCGTCCGACGTGGCGTAAACGCGGGCAGGGTGAGGGGTTCCGTATCGTCGCGGTCAAACCCGGTGACGTGCGCCGCCTGTCGCGTAACGTCGGCGAGGTGAAGATCCCCAAGGTGGGGTGGGTACGGTTGCGCTGGTCGCGTCCCATCCCCGAAGGCGTGAAGTCCTACCGCGTCACCCGTGATCGGGCGGGCCGTTGGCATGTGGCGTTCACCGCGATCCCTGAGCCGGTCCCCGCACCCGGTTCGGGTGAGGTCGTCGGCGTGGACCGGGGCGTGGCCGTGTCGGCGGCGCTGTCCACGGGCGAGTTGCTGAACGCGCCCACCCTGCGCGACACCGAGAAGGAGCGGCTGCTCACGCTTCAGAGGAAGCTCGCCCGTGCTCAGCGGGGGTCGAACCGGCGGAGCAAGGTCAAGGCCGCCATCGCGAAGCTGAAGGCGCGTGAGGCCGACCGGCGCAAAGACTGGGTCGAGAAGACCTCCACTGATCTCGCGCGCCGTTTCGACGTCATCGCGGTTGAGGACCTGAAGATCGCCAACATGACGCGGTCGGCCAAGGGCACCCTTGAAGCGCCCGGGAGGAACATCCGCCAAAAAGCGGGCCTGAACCGGGGCATCCTCGCCGCGGGTTGGGGTCAGCTCGTGGCCCGGCTGGAGCAAAAAGCCCCGGGACGCGTTCAGAAGATCGACCCGCGTTACACGTCGCAGACCTGCAACACCTGCAAGCACCTCGCCAGGGAGAGCCGCGAGAGCCAAGCTCTCTTCCTGTGCGTCGCCTGCGGGCACCGGGCCAACGCCGACGTGAACGCGGCCAAAAACGTTCGCGACACTGCCGCAGGGCATGCGGTGGCTGCACGGGGAGGCTCCGGATTTCCGGAGCCGGCGAACCGTGAACCTCAACGCGACCTCCTCCTCATGGGGTAAGTGGCGTTGGAATCCCCCGCCTTCAGGCGGGCGGTGGACGTCAAAGCTGGGGAACCCTTCCGCGACGGACCATCAGGGCCAGGAGGGGAGCGCCGAGGAACGCGGTGACGATGCCCGTCTCCAGCTCGCCGGGCGCCGCGACCACCCGTCCCGCGACGTCGGCGGCGAGCATCAGTACCGGCGCCAGCAGCAGCGAGTACGGGAGCACCCAGCGCTGGTCGGGCCCCACCAGCGCCCGGACCACGAAGGGCACCGCGAGCCCGACGAACGCGATCGGCCCCACCGCCGCCGTGGCGGAACCGCACAGCACCACGACCGCGAGCGCCCCCAGCGCGCGGGTCCGGCCCGGCCGGGCACCCAGCGCCCGTCCGGTGTCCTCCCCCAGGGCCAGGGCGTTGAGCGGGCGCGCCAGGCAGAGCGCCAGCACCGTCCCGGCCAGCAGGAACGGCCCGATCTGCAGGAAGACGCCGAGGTCGCGCCCGGACAGCGAGCCCACCTGCCAGAAACGGAAGCTGTTGAAACTGCGCGGGCTGAGCAGCATCATCCCCGCCGTCAGCGAGCTGAACACCGCGTTGATCCCGGCACCGGCCAGGACCAGCCGCGCGGGGGTGGCGCCGGAACGGCCGCGCGACCCGATCAGGTAGACCAGCAGCGCGGCCCCGGCGGCCCCGAGGAACGCCGCCCACACGTAGACGAGGACGTCGTCCACCCGGAACAGGCCGATCACCGTCACGACCGCCATCGCGGCGCCGCCGTTGACGCCGAGCAGGCCGGGTTCGGCCAGGGGGTTGCGGGTCAGCGCCTGCATGAGCGCGCCCGCCAGGCCGAGCGCCGCCCCGACGGTCACCCCCAGCAGCGTGCGCGGCAGCCGCAACTCCTGGATGATCAGGGCGTTCTCCGAACCGTCCGGGGAGAAGACCCCGGACAGGGCCTGGTCCAGCGGGATCTGCTTGGCACCGATCACGACGCTCGCCAGCACGGCGAGCAGCAGCAGAACAGCGAGCAGGCCCAGACCGGCGAGCCTTTTGGAGAGGTACGCGCTCTTTGCGGGAGGAGACACGCGCTTCAAGTTAGCCTAACCTAACCGAGGTGGCGACGGCTGTCCCGGAGACGCGCGCCCAGCCCGCCGCGCGCCCACGACAAGCCTGCCGCACTCCCCGGCCGGTGACACGCTCACGTCACGTCCCGTCACGTCACGGCCCAATGGGAGGACGCCACCACCTCAGGAAACCGTCAAACACGCGCAGCGGCATACGTACGCGAACCACGGGTTCCGTACCGTGCACGAAGGCGGCCCGCCCGAAGCACGACCACGGAGGTGATGACATGACACGTCCTCCGGTCCCGCCCTTCACCCAGGAGAGCGCCGTCACGAAGGTCCGGCTGGCGGAGGACGGCTGGAACACCCGCGACCCGGAGAAGGTGGCGCTGTCCTACACGACGGACTCCCACTGGAGGAACCGCGCGGAGTTCGTCGACGGGCGGGACGCGATCATCGCGTTTCTCCGCCGCAAATGGGACAGGGAGCTGGAGTACCGGCTCATCAAGGAGCTGTGGGCGTTCGACGGGAACCGCATCGCCGTGCGTTTCGCCTACGAGTGCCACGACGACTCCGGCAACTGGTTCCGCTCCTACGGCAACGAGAACTGGGAGTTCGACGAGGAGGGGCTGATGCGCGCGAGGCACGCGTCCATCAACGACCTTCCGATCGCGGAGGCGGACCGCAGGTATCACTGGCTCCTGGGACGCCGCCCGGACGACCATCCGGGACTGAGCGACCTGGGCTTCTAGAGGCGGACGAAAGGCCCGCCTTCCGGGGACCTCGGCCCCTGCTCCCCGAGCCGTCGCCGGAGTGGAATGGAGCCGTCCGCGACCTTCTGTTGGGAGATGTCATGACCGAACGCATAGCGACCCCCGGTGACCTGGGCAGGCGGGTGGCCCGGCTGCGCGAGTCCCTGGGCCTGAGCCGCGAGCAGCTGGCCGGCAGGGCCGGGATCGACATCGGGTACGTGGAATACCTGGAGGAGAGGGCGGCCTCGCCGTCGGCGGAGACCGTGAGTCACCTGGCGTCCGCCCTGGAGGTCGGCGTCGAGGAGTTGCTGGGCGCGACGGCGGACCTGCCGCCCGGTCGCGGCCGCCCCGCCGCCGGTTCCGTGCTGGAGAAGCTGACGGAGCAGGAGTGCCTGCGGCTGCTCTCCCCCGGCGGGGTGGGCCGGGTGGCCTTCAACGATCCCGGAGGACCGGCGATCCTGCCGGTCAACTACGCCCTGCGCGAGGGCGCGATCGTCTTCCGCACCGCTTTCGGCGGGCCGCTCGACGGCGCGCTGCGCACGGGTGTCCGGGACGTGGAGCTCAAGATCGGCTTCGAGGTCGACCGGATCGACGAGGCCGGTCGCGCGGGCTGGAGCGTGCTCGTCAGGGGCGGCGCCCACCACGTCTCCTCCGACGATGAGCAGGCCGCCGCGGCGGCCTCCGGTGTCCAGGCCTGGGCGGGCGGCGACCGCGAGCTGTACGTCACGATCGTCCCCGCCGAGATCACCGGCCGCCGCATCCGGCACGCCCCCTGACGCCGTACGGCCGCGCGGAGGCGGCGACGAAACCGACGGCGCTCCCCCGAGACGGTTCCGTCCTGACCGGCGAAGGTCCCGCCCCCACCTGCGGGACTTCGTTCCCGACCTGCGAGGACTCCAGCCCCGACCGGCGAAGACCTCCTCGCCGGCCGGCGGGAGCCTCGTCTCCGACCGGCGAGGGCGGGGCCGGTGCCGCCGGGGTCACCCGGCGTCCCGCGAGCCGTTCCCCTTCGGGGCGAGCGGGACGCTCCAGACCAGCCGGGTGCCGCCTCGTTCCGGGGTCTCGGTGGTGAGGGACCCGCCGAGGTTCTCGGCCCGCTTCTGGAGGTTACGCAGGCCGCTGCGCCTGCCGTCGGCGGGAAGGCCGACGCCGTCGTCCGTCACGGTGACGACGAGCCGCTCCTTCCCGAGCTCCACCGACACCTCCGCCCTGGTGGCCCTGGCGTGCCGCACCACGTTGGACAGCGCCTCGCGCAGCACCGCGGGCAGGTGCTCGGCGATCTCCGGGGAAACCTCGCTGTCCAGCCGTCCCTCCATGGTCAGCCCCGGCATGAAGCCGAGGTGGGCGCGTGCCCCCTCCACCAGGTCCACGATCTGGGCGCGCAGACCGGCGTCGCCGTCGCCGGGGGCCTGCAGGGCGAAGATGGTCGAGCGGATCTGCCGGATGGTGCCGTCCAGCTCGTCGATCGCGTTGCGCAGCCTTTCCGAGGCCTCGGGCCGCTCGACGAGCCGTACCGTGCTCATCAGCGTCATGGCCACCGCGAACAGCCGCTGGATCACCACGTCGTGCAGGTCCTTGGCGATCCGGTCGCGGTCCTCCAGCAGCCCCAGCCGCTCGGCGTCCGTCCGCCTCTCCGCCAGCTCCAGGGCGATCGCGGCCTGACCGGCGAAGGCGTGCAGGGTGCGCACCTCCGCCTGTTTGAACGGGACGCGACCCTGACGCTTGCCCAGCGACAGCACGCCCAGCACGCCCCCCGTCGCGCCGAACGGCACCGCGGCCACCGGGCCGAGCGAGGCGTACTCGGCGATCACGATCGAGACCTCGGTCTCGGCCGGGTCGGTGACCGTGACCGGCTCACCGCCGGTGAACGCCAGGCCCGCCAGGGACCCGGCGACCGGGGCCTGCGCGTCCACCACCCGCTCGTGGTTCTCGCCGTCGGCGACGACCGCCCGCAGGACCCGCCCGGTCTCGTCCGGCAGCAGGACCGCCGCGATGTCGGCCCCGGCCATCTGCCGCGCCCGGCGCACGATCAACGTGAGAACCTGATCCGGTTCGGCTCCCGACAGCAGGCTGGTGGTCACCTCCGCCGAGGCCTGCAGCCACATCTCCCGGCGCCGGCTCTCCTCGTACAGGCGGG
>NZ_JBHMBS010000125.1:0-867 GCF_042428775.1 Streptosporangium vulgare
TGCCGTTCGCGCCGCGCAGCGCGGCGAGGTCGAGGTGGATCGGCACCAGCAGGGCCTCGTCGACGGCGGCGGCGGCGTCGAACAGCGCGAGCCCCTCCTCCGACGACAGGCCGCGGGCGCCGGACTGCTCCATGCGGGCGACGTCGGCGTCGCCCAGGTGCGCGCTCATGCCGCTGCGCTGGTTCCAGAAGCCCCAGGCCAGCGAGAGCCCGGCCAGGCCCTGAGCCCTGCGGTGCGCGGCCAGCGCGTCGAGGAAGCTGTTGGCGGCGGCGTAGTTGCCCTGGCCCGCCCCGTCCAGCACCGCCGCGGCCGACGAGAACATCACGAACGCGGACAGGTCGAGGTCGCGGGTGAGCTCGTGCAGGTTCCACGCCGCGTCCACCTTGGGCCGCAGCACCGCGTCCACCCGCTCCGGGGTGAGGGACTGCACCAGCCCGTCGTCGAGGACGCCCGCGGTGTGCACCACCCCGGTCAGCGGACGCTCGGCCGGGATCCCGGCCAGCAGCGCGGCCAGCGCCGCACGGTCGGCCACGTCACACGCGGCCACCGTCACCCGAGCACCCAGTGCGTTCAGCTCCGCCTCCAGCTCCGCCACCCCCGCCGCCTCCCGGCCCCGGCGGCTGGTCAGCACCAGATGACCCACCCCGTGCACCCCGGCCAGATGACGGGCCACCAGCCCACCCAGCGTGCCCGTGCCACCGGTCACCAGCACCGTGCCACCCGCACCGAACACCTGCGGCATCGTCAACACGATCTTGCCCACATGCCGCGCCTGCGACAGGAACCGGAACGCCTCCGGCGCCCGCCGCACATCCCACGACCGCACCGGCAACGGCCGCACCACCCCCCGCCCGAACAAATCGAGCA
>NZ_JBHMBS010000126.1:0-857 GCF_042428775.1 Streptosporangium vulgare
AGAGCGTGACTCATTTGGTGAGTCTTCGGTAGCAGATAAGCGCCGCTGCGAGAGCGACAAAAGATGCGAAGTGATCGGCGCGGCGCTCGTAACGGCGGTGCAGTCGGCGGTACCCGTTCAACCAGGCGATGGTGCGCTCGACGACCCACCGATGCCGGCCCAGGCGCTGGCTGGACTCGATGCCGCGGCGGGCGATGCGCGGAGTGATGCCGCGTCCGCGCAGGAAACGCCGCACCCGGAGGTAGTCGTAGCCCTTGTCGCCATGCAGCTTGGCCGGGCGGCGACGGCGCCGCCCGCGCCGGGAGCGGATCGGCGGGATGCCACGTACCACATGCTCGACGGCCAGACTGTCATGGACGTTCGCCGCCGAGATCGCGACAGAGAGCGGCAGACCGGTCCGCTCGGTGATCATATGGATCTTCGACCCGTTCTTGCCGCGATCGACAGGATTCGGACCCGTCAGCTCCCCCCTTTGACCGCCCGCAGGCTGACCGAGTCGATCACGCACCGCGACCAGTCCAGCTCACCCCGGGCGCCGAGCTCGTCCAGGATGATCCGGTAGAGCCTGGCCCACACCCGGGCGGCGCTCCACTCGGCGAAACGACGGTTCACCGTCTGCCAGGAGGCGCCGAAGACCGGCGGGAGCTGCCGCCAGGCGCATCCGGTCGTGGCCACGTACACGATCGCGGCCAGGACCATCCGGTCGTCTGCGCGCCGTCGTCCGCCGCCTTGCGGCCGCGTGGGCACCCGCGGGACCACGCGCTGGAACAACTCCCACAACTCATCAGGGACCAGCCGCTGAAGGAACGCATCCACGCCATATCCAACGAGCGATCGCCAAATGAGTCACGCTCTTA
>NZ_JBHMBS010000127.1:0-850 GCF_042428775.1 Streptosporangium vulgare
TATTTTTAAGGTTCCTTAGCTTAATAGGTAAAGCGCGTTCTTGATAAGGATGTGATCGACGTTCAATTCGTTGAGGAATCAATAAAGTGCGCTAGTTAAATAGGTATAATGACATGCTACGGACATGTTTTTACAAGTTCGAGTCTTGTGCGCACTTAATACAATATATAAATAAAAGAGAATTGACTGAGTGGTTTATAGTGATAAGCTTGAAACTTATTTGGTTAAAAAAACCACATCCGTTCGAATCGGATATTCTCTGATATATATTATAAATATATATAACAAAAGTTATATATATTTATAATAAAATTGTACAAAATTTTCTAAACGGGTTAGAGCCAGGTTGGTTAGGCGCCTCATTTGGGTTGAGGAATAGTTATGTTCGAATCATAATAACCCGATTAATGAATTAAATGTTGTATATAAAAACATATAGTAATGTATTAGATATGTAATGTATTATTTCATATTATTAACATCTTAATAATGTATATTATTAAGTGTTAATTTTATGGCAAGTATATAAAGAGACGATTAAGGAGATTTAGCTGTATATTAGTAGAAATGAAAAATTTATTGAATTAACAATTCTATGCCTTTAAGGACCAAACGAAGTGAATTGAAATATCTTATTAGCTTCAGGAAAATAAATCAAACGAGATTCTATGAGTAGTGTGAATGAAAGTAGATAAGGCTTAAAGTAAAATGGATTATCTGTTTGAATAAAGGGGAACCTTCCTCTAAGCCTAAATATAATATATAAGCGATAGAGAATAGTACTGTGAAGGAATAATTGAATTAGTAGTCTTATAAGCAGCTCAAGTTAAGTTTAATAAACATATGAGAG
>NZ_JBHMBS010000128.1:0-826 GCF_042428775.1 Streptosporangium vulgare
AGCTGATCGCGGCCGTTCCTGTGGAGTATCCGCTCAGGGGTGTGGTGCATGCGGCCGGGGTGGCTGACAACGGGTTGATCGGTTCGCTCACCGTGGAGCGGTTCGAGGGGGTTTTGGGGGCGAAGGCGGATGCGGCGTGGCATCTGCATGAGCTGACTCGGGATCTGGATCTGTCGGCGTTCGTGTTGTTCTCCTCGGCCGGTGGTTTGGTGCTGGCGGCCGGGCAGGGCAGTTACGCGGCGGCGAATGTGTTCCTGGACGCGTTGGCGGCGCATCGGCGTTCGGCTGGTTTGGTGGCGACGTCGTTGGCTTACGGGTTGTGGGATGCCGACACCGGGTTGAGCGGCTGGCTGACCGAGGCCGACCGGGAGCGGATGCGCAGGCAGGGCCTGCCGGCACTCTCGGTGGACGAAGGACTGGCGTCGTTCGACGCGGGCCTGGTCTCGGGTGCGGCGACGCTGGTGCCGTTGCGGGTGGACGCGGCGGCGCTGCGGACCCGCGACGAGAGATTGCCGGCGTTGCTGCGCGGTCTGGTGCGTGGCCCGGTGCGGCGTGCGGTGCGTGCGGGTGGGTCGGCGCTGGTGCAGCGGCTGGCCGGGGTGGATGAGGCGCGGCGTCGTGAGGTCGTGCTGGAGGTGGTCCGTCAGGAAGTGGCGACGGTGCTGGGGCACGCCTCGGCGACGGCGGTCCAGGCGGATCGGGCCTTCCAGGAGCTGGGTTTCGACTCCCTGACCGCGGTCGAGCTGCGCAACAAGCTGATGGCGGTCTCCGGGCTGCGACTGCCCGCCACCCTCGTCTTCGACTACCCGACCGCCCAGGCGGTGGC
>NZ_JBHMBS010000129.1:0-824 GCF_042428775.1 Streptosporangium vulgare
CGGGTGGATGTGGTTCAGCCGGTGTTGTGGGCGGTGATGGTCTCGCTGGCGGAGGTGTGGCGTTCGCTGGGGGTGGAGCCGGCGGCGGTGGTGGGTCATTCGCAGGGGGAGATCGCGGCTGCGGTGGTGGCGGGTGCGTTGTCCTTGGAGGACGGTGCGCGGGTGGTGGCGTTGCGTAGCCGGGCGATCGTGGCGCTGGCGGGCCGGGGCGGGATGGTGTCGGTTCCGTTGCCGTCGGCGGAGGTGGCCGGGCGGCTGGCGGGGTTGGAGGGGCGGGTGTCGATCGCGGCGGTCAACGGTCCGGCCTCGACGGTGGTCTCGGGGGAGGTGGACGCGCTGGACGGTCTGCTCGCGGAGTACGAGCTGGCCGGGGTGCGGGCCAGGCGCATCGAGGTGGATTACGCCTCGCATTCGGCGTATGTGGCCGCGATCGAGGACGAGCTGGCGAGGCTGCTGGCCCCGGTGACCCCCAGGAGTGGCGAGGTCCCGTGGTATTCGACGGTGCGGGGGTGCTGGCTGGAGGGTGTGGAGGCCGGTGGCGCGTACTGGTACGAGAATCTGCGCGAGACGGTGGGGTTCGGTCCGGCGGTGGAGGCGCTGGCGGGTGAGGGGTTCCGGTTCTTCGTGGAGTGCAGTGCGCATCCGGTGTTGCGGATCGGGGTGCTGGAGAGTGTGGAGGCGGCCGGGCTCGCGGACGCTTGTGTGGTGGTGGGGTCGTTGCGGCGTGATGATGGTGGGTTGCGCCGGTTGTGGACGAGCGCGGCCGAGGTGTGGGTGCGTGGTGGGGAGGTGGACTGGGAGCGGGCCATCGCCCCGGCCCGGCC
>NZ_JBHMBS010000130.1:0-821 GCF_042428775.1 Streptosporangium vulgare
TCTGCCCTGGCGTGACCTGCCCGAGCGGTTCGGGTCGTGGGTCACGGTCTACAAACGCCACCGACGCTGGTCGGCGGATGGGACCTGGGAGCGACTGCTGGCCGCGGTCCAGGCCGCCGAGGACGCCGCGGGCCGGGTGGACTGGGAGGTATCGGTGGACTCCACAACCGTCCGGGCTCATCAACACGCGGCTGGGGCGCCCCATAAGGCTCCGGCGCCGGTCCTGGCGCAAAAGGGGGAGGTAGCCGGGACAAAGCGGGGCGATCCGGTGCTGCGCAGCTTGTCTGCCCGCCTGGCGGAGGTGGTCAGGATGGCGAGTGCTTAGGACGTTCACGAGGCGGTTTCACCACGAAGATTCATCTGTCGGCCAATGGTCGATGCCGTCCGTTGTCGCTGCTGTTGACGCCCGGTCAGCGGGGCGACAGCCCGCAACCGGTGGCCGTGGTGGAGAGGATCCGGGTGCCACGGATTGGGCCGGGCCGTCCTCGCCGGCGGCCGGACAGCATCAGCGCCGACAAGGCTTACAGCTCTCGAGAAAACCGGCGCTACCTGCGCAGGCGTAAGATCTCGCACACCATTCCCGAGCCTCGTGATCAGCGGGCCAACCGCCATAGACGCGGCTCGGCCGGGGGCCGCCCGACGGGGTTCGATGCCGAGCGCTACAAGAAACGCAACGTGGTCGAGCGGGCGATCAACCGGCTGAAGAACTTCCGGGCCATGGCCACCCGCTACGACAAACGCGCCTACATCTACCTCGGGACCATCACGGTCGCCACCCAGACGATCTGGCTCCGAACCTGATCCAAGAAACAGGACCTAGC
>NZ_JBHMBS010000131.1:0-816 GCF_042428775.1 Streptosporangium vulgare
TGGCAGGAGACCTCGGCGAAGCCGACCTACGACGAATGGAACGAGCGGGCGTCAAAGCGCTGTCCATCCCCGAAGGACTCGCCCTGCTCGACACCGCTCTGCGCACCGACCACCCCGTCCTCGTCCCCGCCCGATTCACCAGGACCCGTACAGCCGGGCGCGCACCGGTACGGCGGGCGGGCCAGGCCGGTGGGCTCGCGCAGCGCCTGGCCGCGTTGGACCCCGCCGAGCGGCATTCGATGCTGTCCGGCCTGGTCAGAGGGCATGCGGCGACGGTGCTCGGGTTCGCCGACGGGTCGGCGATCGACCATCGGCGCCAGTTCCAGGAGCTCGGCTTCGACTCCCTCACCGCGGTCGAGTTCCGCAACCAGCTCAACGCGGCGACCGGGCTGCGGCTCCCGGCCACGCTCATCTTCGACTACCCGACCGCTGAGGCGGTGGCGGACTACCTGGCCGGGGAGCTGGCCGGTGGCCAGGCTTCGCAGGCGGTCGTCGCGGATGTCTCGGTGGTCGACGAGCCGATCGCGATCGTGGGCATGGCCTGCCGGTTCCCGGGCGGGGTCTCCTCGCCGGAGGGCCTGTGGGATCTGGTCGCGCAGGCTCGGGACGCGGTGAGCGATTTCCCGTCCGATCGCGGCTGGGACGTGGAAGGGGTGTACAGCCCGGAACCGGGCGCACCGGGGAAGAGCTACACGCGGCACGGCGCGTTCCTGTACGACGCCGCCGAGTTCGATCCCGGGTTCTTCGGGATCAGCCCGCGTGAGGCGCTGGCGATGGATCCGCAGCAGCGGTTGCTGCTGGAGGCGTCGTGGGAGG
>NZ_JBHMBS010000132.1:0-789 GCF_042428775.1 Streptosporangium vulgare
AAAAAGCCGGAGCTCCCTTTCCGGCACGTCTCATTGCCGTATCACTTCCTCCCGAAAAAGCATTAATCAGTAAAACCCGACTGCTCAGCGAGAATCGTCGAAAAGGACGAGTAGTTCAGGCGGAAACGCTGGAAGCAGCGGGCCATGTGCTATTGCTAACATCATTACCGGAAGATGAATATTCAGCAGAGCAAGTGGCTGATTGTTACCGTCTGCGATGGCAAATTGAACTGGCTTTTAAGCGGCTCAAAAGTTTGCTGCACCTGGATGCTTTGCGTGCAAAGGAACCTGAACTCGCGAAAGCGTGGATATTTGCTAATCTACTCGCCGCATTTTTAATTGACGACATAATCCAGCCATCGCTGGATTTCCCCCCCAGAAGTGCCGGATCCGAAAAGAAGAACTAACTCGTTGTGGAGAATAACAAAAATGGTCATCTGGAGCTTACAGGTGGCCATTCGTGGGACAGTATCCCTGACAGCCTACAAAACGCAATTGAAGAACGCGAGGCATCGTCTTAACGAGGCACCGAGGCGTCGCATTCTTCAGATGGTTCAACCCTTAAGTTAGCGCTTATGGGAGTGATCCCCGCCACTTTACAGGTGCTCGCATATCTTCAACGCACCCTATTTTTACCCAGGCCTGCCCACGGGCAGGCTTTTGGGGAGGTTAGCGGGTCAGGTCGTCAAAAAACTTCTTCACACCATCAAAGAAGCTCTTTGAGCGCGGGCTGTTGTGCTCGCCGGTTGGGCCACCGAAGCTTTCTTGCAGCTCTTGCAGCAGCTGTTT
>NZ_JBHMBS010000133.1:0-771 GCF_042428775.1 Streptosporangium vulgare
ATGCTGGGCGACATCGGCATCCTGACCGGTGCCCAGGTCATCAGCGAGGACCTCGGCCTGAAGCTGGAGTCCACCACCCTGGACCAGCTCGGCCGCGCCCGCCAGGTCATCGTCACCAAGGACGAGACCACCATCGTCGACGGTGCCGGCGACGCCGAGCAGATCGCCGGCCGGGTCAACCAGATCCGCGCCGAGATCGACAACACCGACTCCGACTACGACCGCGAGAAGCTCCAGGAGCGGCTGGCCAAGCTGGCCGGCGGCGTGGCCGTCATCAAGGCCGGCGCCGCGACCGAGGTCGAGCTCAAGGAGCGCAAGCACCGCATCGAGGACGCCGTGCGCAACGCCAAGGCGGCCGTGGAGGAGGGCATCGTCCCCGGCGGCGGCGTGGCGCTGCTGCAGGCCGGCGCGAAGGCCTTCGACAAGCTGGAGCTGTTCGGCGACGAGGCCACCGGTGCCGCGATCGTGAAGAAGGCTCTGGAGGAGCCGCTCAAGCAGATCGCCGTCAACGCCGGTCTCGAGGGTGGTGTCGTGGTGGAGAAGGTGCGCAACCTTCCCCCGGGCGAGGGCCTCAACGCCGCCACCGGCGAGTACGTCAACCTGTTCGAGACGGGCATCATCGACCCGGCCAAGGTGACGCGCTCGGCGCTGCAGAACGCGGCGTCCATCGCGGCGCTGTTCCTCACCACCGAGGCCGTCATCGCCGAGAAGCCCGAGAAGGCCGGAGCCGCCCCCGCCATGCCCGGCGGCGGCGACATGGACTTCTGAGTC
>NZ_JBHMBS010000014.1:0-170894 GCF_042428775.1 Streptosporangium vulgare
GCTGTTCCTCACCACCGAGGCCGTCATCGCCGAGAAGCCCGAGAAGGCCGGAGCCGCCCCCGCCATGCCCGGCGGCGGCGACATGGACTTCTGAGTCTCCCGGTCACGAGCTCCGAGTCCACTTCCGGTCCGGACTTCCGAGTCGCCGGTCGCGGACTCCGAGCCGCCTTCGGTCACGGACGGACGGGTACCTCCGGCCACGAACCTCCGAGTCCACTTCGGTCACGGACGGACGGGCGCCTCCGGCTCCCCGACGCCCTCCAGAAGGGTCCTGGCCAGCGCGGCGGCGAACTCGCCGAGCGGCTGGGCGGCCGGGCCCGACGGCGGGCGCTCCCCGGCGAAGGCGTGCAGGAAGGCGCGCTGGAAGCACGCCCCGAGGAACAGGGCCGCCGCCGCCTCGGGGTCGGCGGCGGCGCGGAGGCGCCCGGCGGCGCGCTGCTCGCGCAGGTAGGCGGCGAGGGCGTCGAGCGGCTTGTGCGGGCCCGTGTCGAGCCTGTCCATCTCCTCGCCGTGTCTGCGCAGCAGTGCCGGATCGGAGAACAGGGAGGCGGCGATCGGGAAGGTCGACGCGTAGAACGCCACGGCGTGCCGGGCGATCTCGGCCAGGGTCTCCTCGACGTCGCGCCCGCCTCCGTCCCCGTCCCCGTTCGCTCCCCCGCTCTCCAGTTCGGCGAGGAGCGGGGCGAGCCGGGGCAGCCGTTCCTTCAGGACGAAGGTGAACAGCTCCTCCTTGCTGTCGAAGTGCTTGTAGAGGGCGGCCTCCGAGCATCCCGCGACGCGGGCGATCTCCTTGGTGGTGGTGCGGGCCAGCCCGATGGTCCGCATCAGCTGCTCGGCCGCGTCCAGGATCCGGACCCGCGTCGGCTTCATGCTGGGCGCTCCCCAGGAGTTGACGGATGGGTGGGTGAACACTCACCCTAATGGTTAGTGAGCACTCACCAACCAGGAGGGCACCATGAAGCTGACCGTCTGCGGAGCGACGGGCGGTACGGGCCAGGAGGTCGTACGGCAGGCGCTGGAGGCGGGGCACGAGGTGACGGCGGTGGTGCGCGATCCCGCGCGGCTGCCGGACGGCCTCACCGGCGTGCGGGTGGTGACGGCCGACGTGACCGACCCGCGGGCGTTGCGTCCCGCGATGGAGGGAGGGGACGCCGTGATCTCGGGTCTCGGCCCGCGCAGCAGGAGGCTCGCCAGGGACGGCGTCACCGCGCCCGCGACACGGGGGATCCTGTCCGCCCTGCGGGTCTGCGGGGTGCGCCGCCTCGTCGCGGTGAGCGCCGCCCCGGTCGGCCCGTCACCGCAGGGCGACCCCTTCCTCGACCGCAGGATCACGACCCCGCTGATCCGGAGGTTCCTGCGCGACGTCTACACCGATCTGGAGGCGATGGAGGAGGCCGTCCGCGGCAGCGGCACCGACTGGACGGTGATGCGACCGCCCCGCCTGCTGGACAGGCCCCGCACCGGGACCTACCGGCTGGCCGTCGGCGGCAACGTCCCCGCCGGACGCACGATCGCCCGCTCCGACCTGGCCCACGCGATCCTCGCCCTGCTGGACGACCCGGCGACGGTGGGACAGGTGGTCGGCATCGCGTACTGAATCGATCCCTCGAACCTCCGCCGCACCGCTCCTGCGCGACACAGGACACCGAAAGAGACGGTATGGGCGCCGGGACGTTCCTGACGGTCATCCGAACCCGGCAGGACCCGGCACGAGGCCATATCGGGGACAACGGGATCGCCTCACCCGGATTCCCGGGGGCCGCGAGCGCTCAGCGGCGGACCGCGGTGAACAGGGCGTAGCTGATCTGGGGGATCTCCCCGAAGCGCCGGTATATCTCCGCGCAGACGGCGAGCTGCTCGCCGAGCTCGCCGCCCAGCCGGATGGCTGAGGCCGGGAGGATGTCGCCCACGAGCTGGAAGGACCGGCTGATGTTTGGCCATATGTCGTGAAATATCTCGATCTTCAGCCCAGCCCGGTCCATCTCCTCGTAGAACTCTTCGACGGTCGGCAGGAAGTGGACGTTGAAGCTCCGGGAGAAGTACTCCAGGTCCGCCGCGTCGTCGGCGGCGAGAGGGCCGAGCAGGTACCACTCCCCCACCACGAACCGCCCGCCGGGGCGCAGCACCCGGGCGATCTCGCCGAGGGCCGCCGCCGGGTTCTCCATGTGGACGAGCGACTCGATGGCGTACGCGGCGTCGAAGGAGGCGTCGTCGAAGGGGAGCCACATCGCGTCGGCGAGCTGGAAGTCGGCGTGCCCCTGCCCCTGGCCCGCCTCGGGGCGGCCCTCGGCCAGCCGTACCTGGTTCTCGCTCAGGGTGACCCCGGTGACGTGGACGTCGCGCGCCACGGCGATGCGCACGGCGGGCCTGCCTGTGCCCGAGCCGACGTCCAGGACGCGCTCGCCGGGAACGACCTCCAGGCGCTCGGCCACCAGGTCGGTGAGATGGTCCGTCGCCTGGGCGACGGGCGCCTCGTCGTGGTCGTCCGTCCAGTAGCCGACGTGGAGGTTGCCGCCGAACGCGTCGGCGCAGGAATCGGTGAGCTGTTCGTACATCTCGCCGATCATTCCTGGCGAGGGCTTTTCCTGCCGGGTCATGGTCGACCTGCCTTTCGGGATCGGTCCGCATGTTGTTCCGTGGCGGAAAGGCCCCGTGAAAGACGCGCCTTTCCGAGCTCGTTCCGGCCGTGTGGCCGGCGACCGTGGCCACGTGGGACCTCGTGGTCGCCAACCTGCGATTTTCCATGAGAAATCACCCGGCGAACTCCTGCCGTGTGACATTCCCGGCTTAACTGCACTGCACTTCGTGCGGTCGCCAGATTACTCAGAACGCGGGCGGGGGACGGCCGTGCCGCCGGGGCCTGTTCGGTAAATCTTCATCCATGGGACACGGACCTCCGGTGAGCCGGGCCACCGCGTGTCCACCGCCTCCCGCCGACACGCCTGAACAGGCAGGTGACCACCGCCTCGATCACCGGCGACGGGGCCCCACGCCATGGATCCGACCACCCCCCGATCGCCGTGCGATCCGCATCCGGTTGCCGTGCGATTCACATCGGATCGTCGCGCGAAAAAGGGAGGATTACCCCTCTTGCACGGCTTGCCGCCCACTGCGATGCTGCACGGGAATCCACAAAAACCGCGGTGCGCAAGAATTCCATTGAATCCATTACGAGAGGTGACTCATGGCGTTAGGCGTGGAAGTCGAACTCGCCCGGCCGATGCTCGCCCTGAACAGGGCGACCCTTCCCGGGGACACCGAGGTGTACGTTCTCCCGAGACTGCTCAAAATCGTCAGCGACAAACGAGGCATCACCCTCGGCGGGCAAAGGAGAACTTACTCGAACGTCGAATTCGTCGCCGTCCACTTCGACCAGCACGCCGGCTCGGCGGCGGAGGCCGAGGCCCAGCTGCGGGAGCGGCTCGCCGTCATCGACTCGCTCAAGACCGACCTGTACCGCCACGCGGACGACCGCCGGCTGTCCGGCGTGATCACCGCGACCTCGACCGGGCTGTACACGGCCTTCAAGCAGGCCAGGCTCGACCCGGTCATGCGCGCCGGCCTCGACCCCACCCTGGTGCGGGACGCCCTGATCGCGCCGCAGACCTACCCGGTCCCGAACGACGACCTGAACATGCTGATCCACTACACCGTCGGCATCGCACCCGACAAGCTCGGTCCCGCCCTCACCGGCATCGCCGCGCTCACGAGGGATCTGAGCGGGTCCGGCAACCAGTCGAAACAGCACGCGACGCGCGCCGAGGCGGTGGGCCTGCACTGCGCGGGGCTGATCCCCCACGGCACGGTACTGCCGGCGCACGTGCCGGAGCTGGCCGGCTATCTGGCGCTCGTCTTCACCCAGGTCGCCGCGTTCGCCGACATCGTCGCGAACTCCGGCGTCGGCGGCGGGGCCACCGCGCAGCCGAAGAACTACGTGGCCGCCCTCTCGCGGGTGCCGATGCGGACCATCTTCGACTCGCTGCACGACGACGTCCGGGCCGCGATCCGGGGCCGCGCCGACGCCATCAGCGACCACATCGGAGACCGGATCGTTCCCGCCTTCAGCGACGACGACTCCCGGCACATCACCAACCAGCCGATCACCATCGGCGACTACATCGCCTCGGCGCTCGGCGGCGGGCCGGCCGTCGACCAGGAGCGCGTCTTCGGCGGGATGAACGAGACCGGCCTCGACCCGTCCGTGCACGGCGCCGCCGACCCCGACGCGACCACCGGGCGCGGCGTCCCGGTGGAACTGCGGGCCTACGGCACCCGCTACCCCTCCTGGGCGACCTTCGTCGGCGAGGCCGTCACGCTGCTGCGGTGGTCGCGCGGGATGGCCCTGTCGGACTTCCCCAAGACCGGATCCACCGACCACTGGCTGCCCGAGGTCACCCGGCTCCTCGACGAGTACGAGGCGAACGTCCGCAAGGTGCGCAGGGAGATCCCGCCGGCCCGGGACGAGTCGATGTTCGCGGTGAATTGGAACGTGACAACCCTGCACCGCAGGATCGCCGAGACCCTCAAGGAGTATCCGGGCTTCCCCGGCCACGCCCGCGGCCCCGGCTGGCAGCCCACCGACCTGGCCGGCCTCACCTGCTACCAGCGCTACGCCGCCCTCACCCAGGGTCTCGGCGCCCTCATCGAGGGCTTCGACCCCAACCCCTTCCCGCCGCCCTTCGACTTCTCCGGCCCGTTCGCCGAGGAGGAGGCCGACAAGGGGAAGGAGTCGGACGAGTCCATGGAAACGGACTAGGAGATCCGGCCTCGGGCCGCGTCCAAGGGCCTGCGGGCCGGACCGGGGCCCCGGCCGGCCTCAAGGTCTCGACCGGTCTCAACCGGCCTTGCCGTTCACCTCCGCCGCCTCCAGGAGCACCAGGGCCAGGCTGTCGGCGGCGTCGACGCGGCCGAGGGCGCCGGCGGCGCCGGCCATCGCGGCGCGGGCCCGCGGGTCCCGCAGGAGGGCGTCGAGCTCGGCCAGGAGGTGGTCGGCGGTGGGACCGTCCTCCAGGAGCGCGCTGGCGGCGCCCGCCTCGGCGAGGTAGCGGGCGTTCTGGCGCTGCTCGTCGGCGGCGGAGGGCACCAGGGGGATGAGGACGGACGGCTTGCCCACCGCGGTCAGCTCGGCGACCGTGCCCGCCCCGCTGCGGGAGACCACGACGTCGGCGGCGGCGAACACGTCGGCCAGCTCGGCGCCGACGTACGGCACCGGGCGGTAGCGGTCGCGCACCCCGACAGGCAGCTCGGCGGCGGTACGGGTGAACTGGGCGATCCAGCCGGGTCCGCACTGGTGGATCACCTGGGCGCGGGAGAGCAGCGCGGGCAGGATCGCCTCGACCATGGTGTTGATCTGACGGCTCCCCTGGGCGCCGCCGGTCACGTAGACGAGGGGCAGGTCGGACGAGAGCCCGAAGTGGCGCCGTCCCGCGTCGACGTTGCCGCGCAGCAGGTGGGGGCGGACCGGGTTCCCGGTGATGACGGCCCGGTCACGCACCCCCGCGGGCAGGTGCTCGATCGAGGAGGGGTGGGTGAGCGCGATCCGCCGGGCGAAGCGCGACAGGATGCGGTTGGCCAGGCCGAGCGAGGTGATCTGCTCGTGCATCACCAGCGGCCGGCCCAGCACCCGGGAGGCGACCCCCAGCGGCACGCACACGTACCCGCCGGTCGACAACACCACGTCGGGGCGGTAGCGGGCGGCGATGCCGAAGGCCTGGAACACGCCGACCGGGATCCGGAACATGTCCGCGAGGTTGGTGGCCAGCTCTCTCGGGTTGGGCGAACGCCTGAGCTTCCCGGCCGTGATGGCGCGGAACGGGATGCCGTGCTCCGCCGCGACGCGGGCCTCCAGGCCGGCCGCCGTACCGACCCAGAGCACGTCCAGGTCGAGCCCCCGCGCGGCGGCGTGGTCGCGCAGGGCCGCGACCGTGGTCAGCGCGGGGTAGGTGTGGCCACCGGTCCCGCCTCCGGTGACGAGCAACCGCAGGGTCCGGCGATTTCCGGCCTCCATATGTATGTCCATCCTTCCGCTGTCACCATGGTCCGTGCCCGGCCCCCGCCCGGTGTCCGGTGCCCGGCCGGGTCCGTGACCGTATCCGGTCACCGCCCGGGTCTGTGCCCATGACCGTATCCGGACACCGCCCGGCCCGTGTCCGGGTCCGCGCCGAGGGCCGTGCCCGGTCCGCGTTCGCGGGCCGCGCCCGGTCGTGTTCGGGGTCGTGCTCGGTCCTCACCCGGGTCCGGCCTGGTCCGCGTCCGCGGGCCGCGCCGGAGCGCTCAGGGGCCTCGGGCACGGTACCCGACGTCCCGGCGAAGATCCACTTTGCCCTGCGTCGCCGCGCGGTCGCGCCCGGTGGTTTCCCGACACGCCCGCCATCCGGGAGCGTCATCCGAACGGCTTTCGAAATTCGCGGCGATGAGTACGGTATGTGACATGGATCTGACCGATGAGCATTTCTCCGGGGCGTCGGAGCGTCTCGGTGACGCGTTGACGGTGCTCCGGCAGCAGGCCGGGGCCGGCGCGGAGGCGCTGGACTATTTTGGCGACATCACGGAGGAGTTGCACCCGATCGGATCCTGGCTGCGGCGACCGGCCCAGGCCGGGGAGTGGCCGCACCACATCATGCCTCCCATCTACGGCCTGCTGTTCGCCCAGGCGTGGTCGCTGGCGTTTCCCGGCGAGACGCCCTCGGTCTTCCCCGAGGGCGCGGAGCGGACGGAGTCGGGGTGGATCGTGCACCGGGCCACGATCTGGTTCGGCGACACGTACGTTCCCGGCTGGCTCGACGTGAAGGCGCCGCTGATCGTGATCGGCGGGCTGGTGGTGGAGGGGCTTCTCGACGACGGTGACGCCTCGGAGAGCTACCTCGCGGTCACCGGTGACCTGCGGGCCCGCGCGATCCACAGCGCGGCGGACCATCTCGTGCTCGGCACCGTCGCCGCGGGGGTGATCTTCTGTTCGGGCAACGACGGGGTCCTCGTCGCGGGCGGGGACATCGTGGCGGACCTGTTCGTGCCCGCCGAGCACGCGTACGAGCACTACGGCCGGCTGCTGGCCGGGGTCATCGGCGCCGGTGACCGCGACGACATCGTGGCCGAGCGGCTGGCGCCGTGGCTGCCCTCGGGCTACGTCCGGCTCGGCGGGTACGGCGCGCCGGTGGACAGGTGGCGCGTCCTGCAGGAGGCCGCCGCGGGACGGTCACCGGTGCTCGCCCAGCCCCGGCCGGTGATACTCCCGCCCCCGGCGCTGCTGCTCTCGGCCCTCGCCTCGCCCTCCGGGGTGGAGGAGCTCGACCTGTCCGGCAGCCGCCTGCACCGCGTCCCCGAGGACATCTCGGCCCTCACCTCGCTGACCCGGCTGGATCTGGAGCACACGCCGCTGACCGGCCTGGACGGCATCGAGGGGCTGCGCACCCTGGAGCACCTGTCGATCAGGAACACGCCGGTGCGGTCGCTCGCCCCGCTCCAGGCGCTGAAGGCCCTCCGCCACCTCGACGTCTCCTACTGCGACGACGTCCAGGACTGGGCCGTCCTGCTCGACCTGCCCGCGCTCGACACGCTCGTCGCGCACGGCTGCGCCCTTCCGGCGCACGTGCGCGCGCAGCTCGTCACCAGGCTCGGAGACCGCATCATCGGCCAGGGCGCGGGCCCGGTCGGCTGACCGGCCGGGCCCGTACGGCTCAGGCGCTCGGGCGCGTGCGCCTCAGAGGCGTTGCCAGAGGGCGGGGGTGGTGGACGGCTCCCAGCCGACCTGGGCGGTGTGCGCCTGCAGGCACCGGTAGCCCACCCCGGAGTAGGTGACCTGGGCACCGACGGCGTAGGCGGTGCCGGCCTTCCAGGACGTGGCGCCCGTCTGGGTGGGCGTGGGGGTCGGCGTCGGCGTACGGGTGGGGGTGGGCGTCGGGGTGGGGGTGGGGGTGGGGGTGGTCCCGCCCACCAGCTGGTAGCCGCGCATGTCGCGAAGGAGCATGTAGGTGTTCTGCAGCGAGCCCGAGGTGTCGCCGAGGGAGCGGTAGATGCCCCACTTGGGGCGGACGCGGTCGGCCAGGAAGGTGTCGACGCCCGTCTTCGTGGCGTCGATCACCGTGGTCCCGCCGCTGCGCAGGACCCAGCGCACCGACCCGGCGGTGCCGTCGCCGATCTTGATCTCGTACTCGACGTCGACCCACCTGTCCTGCAGCGGTTCGAGGTCGGTCCTGCCCACCAGGATGTTCTCGGCGAAGATCTTGTGCTCGATGGTCTGCCTGCCGCCGACCCTGCGCAGCGAGGTCACCGTGATGGGGGAGGTGCCGTTGCCCGGCTGCTTGGTCTGCATGATGTGGGTGAAGGTGGTGGTGGCCTTCAGCGTGCTCGGGATGTACATCGAGTAGGTGACCCGCCAGGTCTCGCCGAGCCGCCACTGCAGGTACGACCCGCCGTCGCGCATCCCGGTCACCTCCTGGCGCTGCCGGTCCGTGGCGGTGTCGCGGTCCACCGTGTGCATGTCGAAGCGGAAGTCGCCGCCCGAGACCTTGATGTGCGGGGCGGCGGCCGGGTGGGAGCCGGCCCGGTCGTCCTCGATGGTCTCGAAGGCCGACAGGCCCGTCTGCGAGGCGTCCGGCGACCAGCGGAGCTGCCAGGCGGCGGCTCCGGCCGCGGAGGCGTCTCCGGCCGCGGAGGCGGGCGGGGCGGAGGTCGGGAGCAGCAGGGTCGCGAGGACCAGCAGAGCCGTGCGCGGACGTTTCATGGCGGCCACCTCAGAGTCGCGGCGTATCGGGGGGTTACGTCATCCTGCCCTGACACAAACCGTTAGGAAAGCTTCCTAACGATTAAATTTTCTTAAGCGGGCAAGGGGATCTGGGTCTTGCATGACAGGCCCGCGCCACCTAACGTCACGTGTCACGTTAGGAAAGTTTCCTAATAAAGCGCCACGATGTGCCCCCACCCCCCTGACGCGAGGAGCGATGATGCGGCGCACCACCCCAGCCCTGGTGCTGACCGGGCTGCTGACGTTACTGTTCACCCTGCTCGTCCCGTCCGCCGCCCACGCGGACACCGCGACGTTCACCAAGGCCCAGGATTGGGGCAGCGGCTACAGCGGCCAGTACACGGTCAAGAACACCGGGACCTCCACGCTGAACGGCTGGACGGTCTCCTTCGACCTCCCGTCGGGCACGAGCCTCGGCACGTACTGGGACTCCCTGATGACCAGCAGCGGCAGCCGCTACACCTTCAAGAACCGGGAGTACAACGGCACCCTGGCCCCCGGGGCGAGCACCACCTTCGGCTTCACCGCCTCCGGCTCGGGCTCGCCGGTCAACTGCACGCTCAACGGCGCCACGTGCGCCGGCGGGCAGAACCCCGGTGACACCACGCCGCCGAGCGCGCCCTCCTCCCCGCGCGGCACCGGCACCACGTCCTCCTCCATCAGCCTGGCCTGGAACGCCTCGACCGACAACAGCGGCACCATCAAGGACTACCGGGTCTACGAGGGCTCCGCCGTGGTCGCCACCGTCACCGGCACCACCGCCACGATCTCCGGGCTCGCCGCCTCGACGACCCACACCTACACCGTCACCGCCCGCGACGCCGCGAACAACGAGTCGGCGAAGAGCGCGTCCGTCACGGCGACGACCCAGGCGGGCAGCGGCGGCGGCACGCCGGTCGCGGCCAACGGGCAGCTGCGGGTCTGCGGCACCAAGCTGTGCAACCAGAACGGCAAGCAGATCCAGCTGCGCGGCATGAGCACCCACGGCCTGCAGTGGTACCGGCAGTGCGTCACGACCGGCTCGCTGAACGCGCTCGCGACCGACTGGAAGGCCGACGTCGTCCGCCTGTCCACGTACGTCCAGGAGGGCGGCTACGAGACGAACCCGAGGGCGTTCACCGACCTCGCGCACACGCTCATCGAGCAGGTCAGCGCGCAGGGCATGTACGTCATCGTGGACTGGCACATGCTCACCCCCGGCGACCCCAACTACAACCTCTCCCGGGCCAGGACCTTCTTCACCGAGATCGCCCAGCGGCACGCCGCCAGGCCGAACATCCTCTACGAGGTCGCCAACGAGCCGAGCGGCGTGAGCTGGAGCACCATCAAGGGCTACGCCGAGCAGATCATCCCGGTGATCCGGGCGCAGGACCCCGACGGGATCGTCCTGGTCGGCACCCGCGCCTGGTCCTCGCTCGGGGTGTCGGAGGGCGCCTCGGAGACCGAGGTGACGGGCAACCCGGTCAACGCCTCGAACATCATGTACACCTTCCACTTCTACGCGGCCTCGCACGGCACCGAGTACCTCAACACGCTGTCCCGCGCGGCCGACCGCATCCCGATGTTCGTCACCGAGTTCGGCACGCAGAACTACGCCGGCGAGGACGCCAACGACTTCACGATGTCCCAGCGCTACCTCGACCTGATGGCGACCAAGAAGATCAGCTGGGTGAACTGGAACTTCTCCGACGACAACCGCTCCGGCGCGGTCTTCAAGGTCGGCACGTGCAACGCCGGCGGCCCCTGGACCGGCACGACGTCACTGAAGGAGGCCGGCGTCTGGATCCGTGACCGGATCCGCACCGCCGACGACTTCTGAGCGTTCCGGCCTGAGGGGACCGGCCGGAAAGGGCCGGAGGCAACCGGGATGACCGGGAGGGAGACCGACGCGAAAGCCGGTCTCCCTCCTCCTCCGCCCCCTCCCCCGGTCTTCCTCCTCCCCTGACGGCCTCGGCGGCGGCTCGCGTTCGCGGTTCGCGGTTCGCGGCGGTGTACGTGTCCCGGTGCCCGGACGTCCTCCTCGTGGTCGCGAGGAGGACGTCCGGGCACGGCCGCGACCCCGGGGCATCGGATTTCCCCGTGATGGGGGGTTCCTGCCAGGATTGGGACATGGTGAGGATCGGGCAGGTGGTGCTGGGCGTCACCGACATGAGACGCGCCGTCGGGTTCTGGACGCGGGCGCTGGACTACGCGCCCCGCGAGGGCCAGGCCGGGGACGACTGGACCGTGATCGAGCCGAGGCTGGGGGACGGCGTCCCGCTGGCGCTCGACGTGACACGGACCCCGGTCCAGGAGCACCCCCGGATGCACCTCGACCTGTTCGCCCCCGACGCCGCCGAGCAGGCGGCCGAGATAGAGCGGCTGGTGTCGCTGGGCGCCGAACGGGTCGCCTGGGACCTCTATCCGGACGACCCCGACTTCGTGGTCCTCGCCGATCCCGAGGGCAACCTCTTCTGCGTCATCGACCTCGGCCACGGCTGAGCCACGAAGGCGCGGGCACGCGACGACACTCGCCGGTGCCGGTCCACCGGTTCCGCCTAACCGCCCCGGCGAAGTCCGAGGAGTGAGGTCGCCCGCGATCCGCCCGCCGGTCACGCCCGTCCCCCGCCGACATCAGGAGGTCTTCTTCCGTGCACGCCATGCAGTACGAGATCGGTCTGCCCGCCGACTACGACATGGGGATCATCCGTGAGCGGGTGGCGACCAGGGGCCACGCGCTCGACGGCTACGCCGGGCTGGGGCTCAAGGCGTACCTGATCAGGGAGCGGGGGGTGGACGGCTCGGCGGTCAACCAGTACGCGCCGTTCTACCTGTGGAGCTCCCTGACCGGCATGAACGACTTCCTGTGGGGCGGGGGCGGCTTCCAGAACATCGTGCGTGACTTCGGCAGGCCCGTGGTCCGGCACTGGACGGGCGTCGGCTACGAGCGGGGGCCGTCGTCGGCGGCGGTCCCCCGAGCGGCCTCGCGCCGTACCGACCCGATCCCCGCCGACACCGACCCCGCGGCCGTGGTCGAGCGGGCCCTGGCCGGGCTGCGGCGGCACGCCGGCACGCCGGGCGTGCACTCCGCGGCCCTCGCCGTCGACCCCCGGCACTGGGAGCTGGTGCGCTTCACCCTCTGGGAGCACGAGGTCCCCGGAGCGGGGGACGGCGCCGGTGAGGAGGACGAGGCCGGGAAGGGGAACGGGGTCGCCTACCGGGTGCTGCACCTGTCGGCACCGCACCTGGACGACATCGCGACGGGCCGCCACTGGTAGGACAGGCCGCCGCCGGCGGGACGCGCCGCCGTTCGCGGCCGGGACGACTCCCCTACGCGGCCACGGCGGGCGAGCGGTCGGTGGCGATGCGCAGGGCGAGCCCACCGAGTACGGCGCCCATCAGATAGCGCTGCACGCGCATCCAGGTGGGCCGCCCGCCCAGGAAGGTCGCGACCGAACCCGCGGTCAGCACGATCAGCGCGTTGACCGACAGCGCGACGACGATCTGGGTGGCGCCCAGCAACAGGCTCTGCGTGCCGACGTCACCACGCGCGGGATCGACGAACTGCGGCAGCAGCGACACGTACAGGATGGCGATCTTGGGGTTGAGCAGGTTGGTGACCAGCCCCATGGAGAACAGCCGCCGTGGCGGGTCCGCGGGGAGGGCCCCGGGCGCGAAGATCGGCTGGGCGCCGGGACGGATCGTCCTCCAGGCCAGCCACATCAGGTACGCGGCGCCCGCGAGCTTGGTCGCGACATAGACGGCGGGCACCATCGCGAAGATCGCGGCGATCCCCGCCACCGCCGCCAGCAGGTAGACCAGGAAGCCCGCCGCGACGCCCGCCAGCGAGATCATGCCGGCCAGGCGTCCCTGCGTCACCGACCGCGAGACCAGGTAGAGCATGTTGGGCCCGGGGGTGAGCACCAGGCCGAGGGCGACCGCGGCGATGCCCGCGAGAGCACTGACAGAGATCATGAGCACATCATCGGACAGCTTCCACGCCGAGAGAACGGCCAATTCTCAGGATTGGCCTGGACCCGGATCGCGGGACCGGCCCCACGCCGCGGGCGGAGAGGACTCGGTGACCTCGCGCGGCCCAGCGGATCCGGGCCGGCGGATCTAGTACCGGTAGTGGTAGGTGGCCCTGACGGAGGCGTACGTGTTGAAGTCGGCCTCACCGTTCTCGTATTTCGTCCAGGCTTTCTCCACCCGCGAGTCGACGACGTAGCACTTGCTGCTGCGGGAATGGCCGCGCTTGATGGATCCCAGATAGACCTGCCCCTTTCCCACCACGCGCCCGTTGACCCGGAGGGTGCACTTACCTCCCACCCAGTCGATGTGATGGCGGCTCTTGTTCGTGACGGTGATGCGGATCTCGCAGGCGGTCTTACACCACCCGAAACTCAGCTTGAGCCGGACGGCCGGCGCCTGGGCCGCCGCCGCCGCGGCGGGAGTGGCGACGAGAGAACCGGCGAGCAGGAGAGCGCATACGAATGCGATCGAACGTCTCATGGCATACCCCAAGCCAGAAAATTGCCCCGTAATCCCCCATAATTCCATATAGCCATATTTGCAGCAATAATAGCTTTTAGTAGCACTAAAGGGATCCGCCGAAACACGCCATTCCGGCAATGCCGACGGTCATTCACCCCCAACCTCCACCCCGGGCGACGACGACCCCCGGCGACGATTCCCCGGCGAGAAGCGCTGCGGCGTGGCACGTTCCAGCGGGAGAGGCCACCGGGCGGGCATCCGCTCCGCGATGGGGCGTGTTCGCGCACCGGCCGGGCGGGGCCGCGGCACCCGCCGACGCGGGCCGCGCCCGCACCCGGTGGGGCCGGTACCGGACAGGCCGGTATCCGCTGCGACGGCCGCGCCGGCTACCCGTCGCCCCCCCTCGGCCCGCCGCCACCGCCACCGCCACCGTCGGACTGTCAGGCCGCTTCCTCCCGACACAGTGACCCGGCCGCGAACTTCCCGCGTACGGACGCTTGACGACAGAAGCTATCAAGCTTAGCTTTATAGCTATGAGCAATAGCCAAGGAGTACGCGTGACGGGCACGGAGTTCCTGGACCTGGCCGGCGGGCGGCTGGCCTACGAGGTCGTCGGGCCGCAGGACGGGCCGCTGGTGGTGTGCGCGCACGGCATGGGCGACACCCGCAAGGCGTTCCGGTTCCTGGCGCCGCGACTGGCGGAGGCGGGTTACCGGGTCGCCGCGGTCGACGTGCGCGGCCACGGGGAGTCCAGCACGGGGTGGCCCGACCACAGCCCCCAATCGATCGGCGCCGACCTGCTGGCCCTCGTCCGTCACCTGGGCGGCCCCGCCGTCCTCGTCGGCAGTTCGTCCAGCGCGGGAGCGGTGGCGTGGACCACGGCGACCGCCGCCGAGGGCGAGGTCCGCGCCGTCGCCATGCTGGCGCCCTTCGTCGGGCAGCCGCAGCTCGGCCTGATGCTGCGGCTGGTGAAGGACCTCGTCATGGCCAGCCCGCTCCTGTGGGGGATGTACTACCGCTCGCTCTATCCCACGGCGAAGCCCGCGGACCTCCCCGGCTACCTGCGCGAGCTGAAAGCCACCCTGCGCGAGCCGGGCAGGATGGCCGCCGTCTCCGGGGTGGTCGCTCCCGCCGAGGGCCACTGGACCGACTGCGCGCCCCGCATGACCTGCCCGGTGCTGATCGTCATGGGGTCGAAGGATCCCGACTTCCCCGACCCCGCCGCGGAGGCCCGCCTGGCCGAGGAGGTGCTGAGGCCCTACGCCGCCACGGCCGAGGTCGCGATGATCGAGGGGGCCGGCCACTACCCGCACGCCGAGCTGCCCGAGGCCACCTTCGCCGCGCTGGAGGGCTTCCTGGCCGGAGCGGCCCGTGCCTAGGGCGGGCCTCACCTCCGGCGCGGTGGTGGACGCCGCGCTGGCCCTGATCGACGAGGAGGGGCCCGGCGCGCTGACGCTGGCCGCGGTGGCCGCTCGCACCGGGGTGGCCGCCCCCTCCCTCTACAAGCACGTCCGCGGCCTGCCCGAGCTGCGCAAGCTCGTCGGCCTGCGCGTGATGGACGACATGGCGGTGCGGCTCGGCACGGCGGCGATGGGCAAGAGCCGCGACGAGGCGACGGCGGCCCTGATGCGCGCCTGGCGGAGCTACGTGCTCGACTTCCCGCACCGCTACGCGGCCTTCCCCGACAACCCGCTGATCGATCCCGACCTGGTCGGCACGGCGACCCGCCTGCTGGAGGTGATCCTCGCCGTGCTGCGCGGCTACGGGCTGGAGGGGGCGGCGGCGCTCCACACCACCCGCTGCGTCCGCGCGGCCGTGCACGGTTTCGCCTCCCTGGAGGCGGCCGGCGGGTTCGGCCTGGACGAGGATCTGAACACCAGCTACGAGATGCTGATCGCCATGGTCGTCTCGGGCCTGCCCCGCACCCCCGCGCCCTGAGCCGACGGCGAGGGACCGGCCCGTCGAGCAGACCTCGGGACTTCCCGGAAGGCCGGGCGAGTGCCCAGGGGCCCCGGAAGAAGGGACGGCCCGCCGAGCGGGTTCGGACCGGTGTCCGGCCGCAGAGCGAGTACTCAAGGACCTCACGGAAAAGGGGTGTTCCGCCATCCAGCGAGTGCTCAAGGACTTCCCGGGAGAGGTGTTCGGCCCGTCGAACGGGTGCTCAAGCACTTCCCGGGAGAGAGGTGTCCCGCCCGCCGAACGGATGCTCAAGAACCTCCCGGGAAAGGAACCGGTTCGTCGGCTCAGGTCTCCTGGAAGCGGATGTCGCGGGACGTCGCGGCCGGGGCGACGAAGTCGAGCATGCGCGCCCCCTCCACCTCCAGCTCCGCCCGCTCCCCCTCGCTCACCGGCGCGAAGAGCTCCACCTCCAGGATCGCCTCGCCCCGCTTGGCCGTCACCTTCCACATGCCCCGTACGAAGCCGTCGACCAGCACCGTCGCCTTGATGATGCCGTTGACGGTGAAGATCCGCCCCCGGTACTCCTCCTCCGCGATCCGGGTCCTGGTCCGCTGGGCGAACGACAGCAGCGTGTTGTCGAACTCCGACAGGTAGCGCACCGGGGCCGGCGTCTCGGGGTCGGGGCGCGACGCCTCCGGCAGGTCGAACAGCTCCGCGCCGTCCTCGGTCACGAAGACCCGCAGGCCCATCTCGCGGACGATCTCCCCCAGGCGGGTCATGCCCGACCACTGCTGGGCGTCCATCACCGTGGCGGGACCGTAGGCGGCGAGATAGCGGCGGATCGCCTCCTCGGCCGCGACACGGCCGGGCCGCTCGTCCTGGGACCGGCCCAGCCACGCCTCCGCGGTGGTGTGGGCGGCCTGCCCGCCCACCCCCCAGATCCCCCTCGGCGGGACCTGGACCAGCGCCAGCGTGTTGCGCACCCCGGCGACCAGGTCGGCGGCGGGAGCCTGCGGCCATCGCTCCCGCAGCAGCGCGCCGAGCTCGCGGAAGGTCAGGGGGCGCTCCTCCACCAGCTTCCGCCCCACGGCGGCGAGCTCGTCCAGGTCCACGCCCGCCAGGCCCTTGCCGTGCGCCGTCCCCCGCAGGCCCCGCGCCAGCAGCGGCCCCAGCAGCGGGCGCAGCGCCATGCAGTCGTCGGCGGTGACCAGGTGGATGGTGGAGCGCATCAGCGACAGCCGCACCACCAGGCGCTCGTTGATCAGCCGGGCGAGATCGTCGGCGGCGAACCCGGACAGGCGGGTCCACAGCCCGATGTAGGGAGGGTTCGGCGCCTGGGCCTGCATGCCGTACAGGTGACGGACCGCCTCCAGCACGGACAGCTCCGCACGGGCCAGCAGCAGCTGCCGCTCCAGCGTGGCCCGGTTGAGCGCGCGCCTGCTGAGCACCTCGGGCATGCGTGTCCTCTCGTGGGCGAGCCACGACACCACGGCATGGTGACACCGTGATGTCCGCGGCCGGGTCCGCGCCAGAGTATCCAAAGTGCTCGACCTTCACATACAGGTCGAGCATCCAGGACAGGTCGACATCCAGCCCCCGGCCACCGCCGGGAGCACCTGCGGCACTCGACGACCGCGTCGGCGGTCCGGCCGCCTCCGCGCCCGGCTCACCGAGCGCGTCGCGCCGCCCCCTCCCCGGTGATCAAAGTGTCGGAGGCACCCACACGTACGGCGTCGTCGTCGTGATCGCCTCCAGGCCCAGCCTGGCGAGGATCGGGCGGCTGGCGTCGGAGGCGTCCACCTGCACCAGGGGGAAACCCCGCGCCACCGCCAGCTCCGCCCGGTACGACACCATCGCCCGGTAGATGCCCCTGCCCCGCCACTCCTTCAGGGTCGAACCGCCCCACAGCGAGGCGAAGTCGGTGCCCTCGTGGAAGCGCGCCCACGCCGCGCACACCACCTGCCCGCCCGCCTCGGCGATCACCACCGCGCACGGGTCCCCGGGACCGGCGAGGTCGCGCTCCAGCATGCCGGGCAGCCAGCCGTGGTCCGCGTCCCAGACCGTCTCCTCCAGCTCGCGGATGCGCTCCAGGTCGTCCCGCCCCGCCACCTCGCGCAGCCGCACCCCGGCGGGCGCCGCATTGGCGCCGGCCAGCTCACCGGCCTCGCCGACGAACACCGTCTCCCGCTCCTGCGGCTCGAACCCGGCCGCCACGAGCCGCTCGGGCAGGTCGGCGGGCAGGTCATAGCCGTGGTACTTCCACTCGACCTCGCGCCCGACCCGGGTGAAGAAGTCTCGCTGGCGCGCGATGAAGGCGTCCAGCTCGGCGCCCGTCAGGCCGCCCAGGTCCCGATACGTCAGGAACCCCTGGCCGTGGCCGTTCGACACGATCCTCAGCAGCGGCCCGATCCGCTCGGCCGTACGGCCCGGCATCGGCCTGGCCCGGAGCTGCTCGTCATATGCCGCGAGGTAGGCGGAAGCCCGCGATGAGATGTTCATTACGGACAGCCAATCACACACTCATCGCCTCCGACATGGCGTTATGGACCTAGACACGGCCCGGAGCCTCCCATCTCGCCCCGATGCCTTTACAAGGTAGATTCACAAGCGGCGGGCAGGGGCCGCACGGCGCGCGAGCCGGACGCACCCGGCTCACCCGGCTCTCCGCGCTCGTCGCGCTCGTCGCGCTCGTCGCGCTCGTCATGCTCGTCATGGGCGAAGAGGTCTCCTCGGCACCGTGACAAGGATCTGATTCCGACACGTTCCACCGGGCACGCCGTAACTGTCGGTGGCGACGCCTACTATGAGCCCCTCAAGGAGGGATAGCCGCTCATGGTTGACGCGCTGAGGGTTTCGCTGCTGGTCACGACCGATCTGCCGCCCGACACCGACCTGAAGGAGTTCGGGCGGTTGCTGGCCGATTCCGTGCTCACGCTCCAGCGGGGCGAGGTGACCTATCCCGCGCTCCTGCGCGGCGGGGTGTTCTGGCTGGACCGGCCGCTGCCGCCGTCCGACGACGGGCTGCCCGGCCCGGCGGCCGAGGAGTTGCGGTTCGCGGCGCTGCTGGGCCACCTGTCGGCCGCCCACCCGCCGGGTTCGGCGAAGGAGACGGTCGCCGACGCGGGCCGGGCGATCACCGCCGCCGTCGCCGCCCGGTACGGCGACCTGGGCAGCCCGCCCGCCGTGATGGCGATCCGCGGCGAGGACGTGCGCGAGCGCACCCCCCGGTCGGCCATCGCGGTGGGATCGGAGACGACGGAGCCCCTCCCCCGGGCCGACCCCCTCCCCCGGGCGCAGCCCCTCCCTCAGGCGGAGTCCCTCCCCCAGACGGAGCCCCTGCCCGAGCCGATGCCCTCCCTGGGCGTGTCCTCCTGAGCGTCCGGGACGATGTCCTTCCACCCCTGGCCCCTCCCCCGGGATCCTTCCGCTCCCCGGGGATCCTCGCGGCCCTCCTCCCCCCGGGCGGGCTGATAGCTTCCCGTCCGTGGACGTGAACATCCGGTACGGGCGGATCGAGGATGTCGAGGCACTGCTCGCCTTCTGGCTGGTGGCCGCCGAGGGGACCGACAGGCACGACGACCCGGCCAAGGTGGTCGCGCTGATCGAACGGGACCCCGAGGCCGTCCTCGTCGCCGAGGTCGACGGGAAGATGGCCGGCACGCTGCTCGCGGGCTGGGACGGCTGGCGAGCCCACCTCTACCGGCTGGCCGTGGATCCCGCCCTCCGGAGGCGGGGAGTGGGGACCACGCTGATCCGGGCGGCCGAGGAGCGCTTCGCGGCGTTCGGCGCGTTCCGGGCCGACGCGATGGTGCTGCACGACAACGAGGCGGCCCACCACGCCTGGGGCGCCGCGGGCTACGCGCCGCAGCCCCAGTGGTCCCGCTGGGTCAAGCCGCTGGGGTGACCGCCCGGGAGGCCCGGAGTCACGGGTTCTCCGCGACTCGGTGAGACGAGGGCGACGGGCCGTCCGGGTCGTTCCCGCCGTTCGGACGTCCCTCGAATCGATCACGCCGGCGTCAGGCGCTCCGGGCGGAGATCGATCGGGCCCACTCTTGCGACCATCGCCATTTATGCGACTTACCGCTTTTGAGAATATAAGGGGCGGATTCCGGAGGCATGCTATTTGTTTGCTCCGGCCAGACCTCGGCCGCTTGTCTTCATTCTTTGGCTGAGTAATCCTTGGTTTGCGGCACTGAGGCTGCGATGTACCGCCAATTCACACTTTCCGGTAATTCACTGGCCGACACGGGATTTCGCGCGGTCTCGCACTGCCGAAGCGGATTTCGCGGAGCTCGCGGAACGCGCGGAGTCAGACGCCCGCTCGCCGGTGAACGCCCGCCGAACACAGGTGACGGCAGGCACGACGCGCCGGGAGGCACCGATGAACGACGACGACACGCTGACACTGTCCCCGCCCACCCCGACGCCCCGGCCTCCCGCGCGGCCGGGCGGTTCGCGGGCGGCTCCGATCCTGGGACCGGCGTTCGTCGCGGCGATCGCCTACGTGGATCCCGGCAACGTGGCCACCAACCTGACCGCCGGGGCGACGTCGGGATACCTGCTCGTGTGGGTGGTCGTGCTGGCCAGCCTCGTCGCGCTCCTCGTGCAGTTCCAGGCGGCGAAGCTCGGCATGGCGACCGGCAAGAGCCTGCCCCGGCTGTGCCGCGAGCGTTTCTCCCGCCGAGGAAGCCTCCTGCTGTGGCTCCAGGCCGAGGTGGTCGTCCTGGCCACGGACCTGGCCGAGTTCGTCGGCGCGGCCGTCGGGATGCAGCTGCTCTTCGGGATGCCGCCCGCGATGTCGGCGGTGGTCACCGCCGTGGTGGCGCTGCTCATGCTCCAGCTGCGGCGGCACGGCCGGACCCGGCGGTTCGAGCTCGTCAGCGCCGCGAGCCTCCTGCTCGTCGGCGCGGGTGTCGTCTACGACGTCGTCGCGGTGGGCCGGCAGTCCGTCGCCGAGCTGGCCGGCGGGCTGATACCCCGCCTGGACGGCGGCGGCTCGCTGATTCTCGCCATGGGGATCGTCGGCGCCACCGTGATGCCGCACGCCATCTACCTGCACTCCGCGCTGGTGCAGGGACGGGGATGGCCGGCCGGCGCGGCGTGGCGGCAGCCCGAGCTCGTCCGGCGGGCGCTGCGGATCGACTGCCTGCTCGGCCTCGGCACCGCCACGGTCGTCAACGTGTCGATGATCGCCCTCGGCGCCGGGCTGGGAGCGGCCGCGGGCGGGGCCTGGACCGGCGACCTGTTCGCCGCCCACGAGGAGTTGCTGAACCGGGTCGGCGGTGCCGCCGCCCTCGCGTTCGCCGTCATGCTCCTGTCGTCGGGAGTCTCGTCCTGCGGGGTGGGCACCCTGGCGGGAGACGTGGTGATGCGGGGCTTTCTGAACCTCCGGGTACCGATCCAGCTGCGGCGCGTCGTGACGATGACACCGGCCGTCCTCGCCCTGGTGCTCGGCGTGCCGCTGACCGGCCTGCTGATCGTGAGCCAGGTGGTCATCTCGCTCGGCGTGCCCGTCGCGCTGTTCCTGCTCGTCCACTTCTGCCGCGACCGGTCGGTGATGGGCCCCCTGGTCAACGATCCGCTGACCACGCGGATCGCGGCCTGCGCGGGCGCCGCGGTCGCCGTCCTCGGGTGCTGCCTGCCCCTCACCCTCCTGTTCTGAAAGTCCTGAAAGTTCTGAAAGCTCTCACCTCGTTCTGAACGAAAGCCCCGGCCGCGGGTTCCCGTGAAGGAACCCGGCCTCACGCGCGACGCCGCGCTTCCCGCCGTTCTCGCCTATTCCAGCCCATTTCCGCCCGTTCCACCGGGACCGGAGCCCGAAGCCGGAGCCCAGGGCCGGAGCCCGGGACCGGAGTCCGGGGCTCCTCGCACCGGAGGAATCGATGAACACCGTCACCCGCGTCTCGTCCGGCTCCGTCGCCGAGACGCTCGACCGGCTCGAAAAGCTGATCACCGGCAGGGGGCTCACGCTCTTCGCCGTCGTCGAGCACGACGTGGCCGCCGCCGAGGCCGGGCTGAGCATGCGGCCCGCCAAGCTGGTGATCTTCGGCGACCCCGCCGCGGGCACCCCGCTGATGGTCGCCGCGCCGCTGCTCGCCCTCGACCTGCCCCTGAAGATCCTCGTCTGGGAGGACGAGTCGGGCCGTACCCTGGTCAGCCACGGCAGCGTCGCCGAGCTCCAGGAGCGGTACGGCCTCACCGACGAGCAGGTGGCGCCGCTGCGCGGGGTCGCGCTCCTCGCCTCCGCGGCGACCGGCACCTGACGACGTGAACGCGCGGCAGCGGTCGGAGCGGCGCGGGCACCCGGGCGAGCCCCGGCTCCCCGCCGCGTGCGCGGTCGTGGTCGCCGCGGCGCTGTACGCGGCGCTGCCGGGCAAGATCATCATCGGGCCCCGGTTCGTCATCCCCGCGCTGGAACTGCTGCTGCTGGTGCCCCTGATAGCGATCAATCCCCGGCGGATGGTCCGGGAGAACTGGTTCATGAGACGGCTGTCCCTCGCCCTCGTCCTGGTCATCGCGGTGACCAACGGGGCGTCGCTGGTCCTGCTCATCATCGAGCTGGTGTCCGGTCAGGCCAGGGAGGGCAAACAGCTGCTGCTCGCCGCCGGCCAGGTGTGGGTGACCAACATCATCATCTTCGGGCTGGCCTTCTGGGAGCTCGACCGGGGAGGACCCGTGCGGCGCACCCAGGCGAGGGGCGGCAACCTGCCGGTGGCCGACTTCCGCTTCCCCCAGGACGAGGACCACGACGCCGTCGCCGAGGTGGCCGCCCGGTCGTCGGCGAAGTCGGGGTGGACGCCCGGCTTCGCCGACTACCTCTACCTGTCGGTGACGAACTCCTGCGCGTTCAGCCCCACCGACACCATGCCGCTGTCGGTGCGGGCGAAGCTCCTGATGGCCGCCGAGTCGATGTCGGCGCTCATCCTCTCGGTGGTCGTGATCTCACGAGGTGTCGGCCTGCTGAGGTGACGCCTCCCGGACGGCCCTGGCGTGCCCGCGCCGCGCCACCGCGGTGACGAGACGCGGAGTGATCACCGAGATGATCAGGAGCAGGCCGGTGACGATCGACTGGATCTCGGTCGCCACGTCGTTGAGCATGAGCAGGTTGCGCAGCAGGCCGATGAGCAGCACTCCGGCGATCACGCCGCCGAGGGTGCCCTTGCCCCCGTCGAAGTCGACGCCGCCGAGGAGCACCGCGGCGATGACGGCCAACTCCAGCCCGATGCCGTTGTCGGCGCGGGCGCTGCCGTAGCGCAGGGTGAAGATCACCCCGGCGAAGGCGGCGACGGTGCCCGAGAGCACGAACAGGATCAGCTTGATCCGCTTGACCCGGATTCCGGCGAACCGCGCCGCCTCCTCCTGCGCGCCGATCGCGAACAGCGAGCGGCCGAAGCCGGTGGCGTGCAGCACCACGGCGGTGACCACGGCCAGCAGGACGAACAGCGCCACCGGGTACGGGATCGGCGTGTCCGGCACGTCGCCCACCGCCAGCTCCGTGTACTGCGCGGGGAACTCCGCGATCGCCCTGTCGCCCAGCACCACGTAGGCGAGGCCGCGGTAGAGCGCCAGCGTGCCGATGGTAACGGCGAGCGAGGGCAGGCCCAGCCTGGTCACCAGGAGGCCGTTGACCAGCCCGCACACCGCTCCCACCACGACCACCAGCGGGATGATCGTCTCGATCGCCCAGCCCGCGTCCCAGAGCGAGCCGACCAGCGCGCTGGACAGGCCCAGCACCGAGGCCACCGACAGGTCCACCTCCGCGGCCACCACCAGCATGGTCATGGCCAGCGCGATCAGCGCGATCTCCCCCAGGTCGCCGAGCGCGAACGACAGGTTGCCGACACTGGCGAAACCGGGCGATCCGGCCGAGCCTCCGATGAAGACGAGCACGAGCAGCAGGCCGACGAACACGTCCCAGCGGAGCAGGCGGCCGAGCGAGCCGCGTTCCGGCCGTCCGGTGGGCGGCACGGCCGTCACCTCGGGCTTCGCGGTCGTCACGTCAGGAGCCATGTCGGGAGTTCCTCCTCCGCAGTACCCGTGCGACCCGCAGCGCGAGCAGCCGGTCGACGCTGATCGCCAGGAGCAGCAGCGCGCCGGTGATGGCCTGCTGCCAGAACGGGTTGACCTTGAGCACGACCAGCGCGCTGGTGATGGTGGTGAGCAGCAGCGCGCCGAGCGCCGCGCCGTACACGGTGCCGACGCCGCCGGTGATCGCGACTCCGCCGACCACGACGGCGCTCACCACCTGGAGCTCCCAGCCGTTGGCGGCGTCGGCGACCACGGTGCCGAACCGCGACAGCCAGAGCACCCCGGCGAGGCCCGCGAGCGCGCCGCTGAAGAGGTAGGCCCCCATCACGCGGCGCCGCACCGGCACGCCCGCCAGGCTCGCGGCCTCCGGGCTGGAGCCGATGGCGTAGAAGTCGCGGCCCGAGGCGTAGGAGCGCAGGTAGTAGCCGACGGCCAGCATCGCCACGACGGCGATGATCGGCAGGTACGGCACCCCGAGCACCGAGCCGTTGCCCAGGGAGAGCAGCGCCGGGGGCAGGTCGACGGCGTTGATCTGCCGCCCGTGGGCGATGTAGTGGTCGACGCCCTGGATCACGTACAGCGTGCCGAGGGTCACCACCAGGGCCGGTACCCGGCCGAAGCTGACCAGCAGGCCGTTGATCATGCCGCAGAGCGCGCCGATCGCGACGCCCAGCACGACCGCGAAGACGACGCCCCTGCTGTGGTCCGCGGAGAGGAGGTCGCCGACGGTGAAGGCCACCAGGCCGACGACCGAGCCGGCCGACAGGTCGATGTTGCGGGTGATGACGACGACGGACTGGCCGACGGCGAGCAGCACCAGGATGGAGGCGTTGAGGAAGATGTCGGTGAGGCCCTGCCCCGACAGGAAGTTGCCGTTGGTGCTCGCGGTCACCGCGACCAGGACGGCCAGCGCCGCCACGATGCTCAGCTCGCGGGCCCGGAACACCAGGTCCACCAGGCCGCGGGCGCTCCGCCCGGCGGTGACGGCGCTCACGAGGCCCTCCCGGTCGCCGCTGACATGACGCTCTCCTCTGTGGCCCGCTCGCGCGGGATCTCGGCGACGAGCCGCCCCTCCTGCATGACCAGGACCCGGTCGGCCATGCCGAGCACCTCGGGCAGGTCGGAGGAGATCATCAGTACGGCGAGGCCGTCGGCGGCCAGCTGGGACAGGAGCCGGTGCACCTCGGCCTTGGTGCCCACGTCGATGCCCCGGGTGGGCTCGTCGATGATGAGCACGTCGGGGTCGGTGGAGAGCCACTTGCCCAGCACGACCTTCTGCTGGTTGCCGCCGGAGAGCACGTTGACCGTGTCCGACAGCCGGTTGAACTTGAGCTGGAGCCGGATCGCCCAGTCGCGGGCCCGGTCGCGCTCGGCGGCACGGGAGATCACCGGGCCGCGGCGCAGCGCCCGCAGGCCGGTGATCCCGATGTTGCGCTCGATGGAGTGGTCCATCACCAGGCCCTGCTGGCGCCGGTCCTCGGGGACGAGGGCGAGGCCCGCGGACATCGCGGCGGTCGGGGACGCGGCGGGCAGCCGCCTCCCGTTCACCTCGACGGTCCCGGCGTCCCAGCGGTCCACGCCGAAGATGGCGCGGGCGACCTCGCTGCGTCCCGCCCCGACCAGCCCGGCGAGGGCCACGATCTCGCCCCGCCGCACCTCGAAGGAGACGTCGGTGAACACCCCCTCCCGGGTGAGCCGCCCGACCTTGAGCGCCACCTCACCGACCTCGGTCTCCTGCTTGGGGTAGAGGGTGTCGAGGTCGCGGCCGACCATCCGGCGGATCAGGTGCTCGTGCGTCAGGCCCGCGACCGGCTCACCGGCGATCCAGGCGCCGTCGCGCAGCGTGGTGACCCGCTGGCAGAGCTCGAAGATCTCGTCCAGGCGGTGCGAGATGAACAGGACCGCGCACCCCTGCTCGCGCAGCGCCTTGACCACGTTGAACAGCCGCGTCACCTCGTTGCCCGACAGCGCCGCGGTGGGCTCGTCCATGATCAGCACCCGCGCGTCCCGCGACAGCGCCTTGGCGATCTCGACGAGCTGCTGGTCGGCGATGGACAGGCCGCGGGCGGGCTGCTCGGGGTCGAGGGCGACGCCGAGCCCGGCGAACAGCTCCGCGGCGCGGGCGCGCATGGCCCCGCGGTCGATCCGGCCGAGCGTGCTTCTGGGCTGGCGGCCGATGAAGATGTTCTCGGCGACCGACAGGTCGGGGAACATCGTGGGCTCCTGGTAGATCACCGCCACGCCCGCCCGCTGGGCGTCGGCGGGGTTGCCGAACTCCACCGGCTCGCCGTCGAGCAGGACCTGCCCGGTGTCCGGGCGGTGCACCCCCGCCAGGATCTTCACCAGGGTGGACTTGCCCGCGCCGTTCTCCCCGGCGAGCGCGTGCGCCTCTCCCGCGTACAGGTCGAGGGAGACGTCGCGCAGCGCCCGTACGGCGCCGAACGCCTTGCTCACCCCGGCCAGTGCCAGGACCGGAGGGGGCTCGCCGGAGGGCGGCCGGAGCGGCGCCTCTCCCTCGTCCGGTACGGTCACCGTGCCACCCCTTCCATCCCCTAAAAACGTTTTAGTAGAATGAGCGGACGCTAATCCCGGCCGCCTCCCTTGTCAATGGGGGATGAAAGCCTCGTTTCCAATGCGTTACGCCATCTCGCAGGTGAGGCGGGACCGAGCCGGGCGCCATCCTCGGAGAAGGTCTCCCCTGGATCGAGTAACACGTTTTAATCGAACGCCGGAACCCGGACGACCGCGACCACCCGGGAGGTCACGGGCATCCCGGGCCGCCTCCCGGCCCGTCCGGACCGACGGGACGGACGCCCCTCGGCTCCTCGCGGGCGTGCCGGGCCTCCTGCCCGCCCTCGCCCTCGCGGCGCCGGATCCAGCTTCACCCCCGCGCCCATCGCATGGCCTCGCGGCGTCGCATCCGGTCTCATGCCCGTACTCCCCTGCCCGGCCTCGCGGCGCCGGGTCCGGCCCCGTGCCCGTACCCCTGCCCGGCCTCGCGCGCCGTGACCGGCCCCACCCCTCGCCTGCCGGGCCCGGCGGCCCCGCCGGGCCGGTGGCCGTGACGTCGGCCGGACGGTTCTCCGAGAGAATCTCCGAGGGCCGTGACCTGGGGATCTCCTGGTCACACGGCCCCATCGGACACGCCGGTGACCTCAAATCGGAATAACCAGCGGCAGACGTCCGTTAGAGTGATCGTGCCGATGTGGTTTGTGTCCCCCGGGCCGCAAATTACCGCCTTCACGGAATACCGTTCGGCTGGAGCCGTGTTGTGCCTCTCGCCGAGGAGGCGACCGCCACATCGGCACCAAACGTCACGCCCCGCGAGCCCCTCAGGCCCGTGGGGCGTTTCTTTTCCTCCGTGATCCGGTGGTGGTTTTCACCGGACTCGCCCCGGAAAAGAGCGGTGGCGATGGAGGAGGGCTACAAACCTGAGGGCTCTCCTTGTGCGGGTGCGTACAACCATCGGCCGTCGGGCCACCACCTAGTGTTGGGTAACCCGTCTCATGAGGAGAGCCCGTGCTCTATCGCCTGACCAAGGTCGTCGGCGGCCCGATCCTGCACCTGCTCTGGCCGACCTCGGTCACCGGGCACGAGCACGTTCCCGTCACGGGTCCGGCCATCATGGCCTCCAACCACCTGTCGATCCTCGACTCGACCTTCCTGCCGCTGGTGCTCAAGCGCCAGGTGCGCTTCGTCGCCAAGGCCGAATACTTCACCGGCAACCCCGTCACCGCGATGTGGATGCGCGCCACCGGCCAGATCAGCATCGACCGGCAGAGCCCCACCTCGGCCCAGGACATGCTCGACGCGGCGGCGGAGGTGCTCAGGAAGGGTGAACTGTTCGGCATCTACCCGGAGGGCACCCGCTCCCCCGACGGGCGCCTCTACCGGGGCAAGGTCGGCGTCGCCTGGCTGGCCCTGGCCACCGGCGCGCCGGTGATCCCGGTGGCGATGGAGGGCACCGGCGAGGTGCTGCCGATCGGCGCCACGAGGCCCAGGCTCGGCCGGGTGAGCGTGCGCATCGGCAAGCCGATGACCTTCACCGGCTCGGAGACGAGCGCGCGTGACCGGCGCAGCGTGACCGACGAGATCATGTTCGCGATCCAGGAGCTGTCCGGCCAGGAGTACGCGGCGAGCTACGCGCCCAGTCGCACTCAGACCAAATGATCATTTGTCGGCATATGTCGCGTTAGTCACGCTAGGCTGCGGCCCTGGGGAAGAGAGAACTGGGGGGTTCGAGTGGCACGGGGCAAGACGATCGCGATCACATCGGCAGCCGTCGTCCTGGTGGCGGGGGCCGCCGGAGGCGGCGCCTGGTGGTACCTGCACACCCGGGGAACACCCCAGGAGACCGCGGAGCGGTTCGTCGGCGCCTGGCAGAGCGGCGACCTGGCGGGCATGCGCGCCGAGCTGGGAACGCCGGCCCCGGCGTTCGCCACGACGTACGACAACATGCGCAAGGCCCTCGCGGTGGAGAGCACCACGGTACGGCTCGACGGGGTGCGCGAGACCGGGGACGGCACGGGGCGGGCCTCCTACACCGCGACGCTGAAGCTCAAGGACGTCGGCGAGTGGAGTTACTCCGGCGACGTCGACCTCGCGGTCGTCGACCGGCACTGGCGGGTCAAGTGGTCGCCCAGGGCCGTCCACCCCGACCTCACCGCGACCACCGCCTTCGCGCTGAAGACGAAGTGGCCCGAACGGGCCGCGATCACCTCGGCGGACGGCGACCGCATCGACGGCGCCGACGGCGCCGAAGTGGGCGGCTCGGTACTGCAGCTCGTCGGCCTTCTGGAGAAGACCGACGCGAAGGGCGCCGCGAAACTGGGCGTCCCCTACAAGGCGGGTGACACGGTCGGCACGAGCGGGTTGCAGCACACCTTCCAGGAGCGCCTGGCCGGCACCCCGGACACCGAGATCGAGCTCGTCGGACCGGACAAGAAGACGGTCAAGACGCTCGGCAAGGTCGAGGGCAAGGCCGGCGAGGCCCTGGAGACCACCCTGGACATGCGGGTCCAGCGGGCCGCGGTCGAGGCCGTCCGCGACTTGAAGAAGACCGCCGCCCTGGTCGCGATCAGGCCCTCGTCCGGTGAGATCCTCGCGGTGGTGAACAACCAGGGCGGTTTCAACCGGGCCCTGGACGGCAACTACCCTCCCGGTTCGACCTTCAAGGCGGTCACCGCGGTGGCGCTGCTGGCCGAGGGGATGAGCCCCGGCGACCGGGTCACCTGTCCCAAGGACGTCACGGTCGGCGGCCTGCCGATCCGCAACTCCCACCACGCCGCCTACGGCTCGGTGTCGCTGTCCGACTCCTTCGCCTACTCCTGCAACACCACCTTCGCCCCGCTGACCAAGGAGCGGCTGAGCGCCGACAAGCTGCTGAGCACCGCGGAGCTGTTCGGCTTCAACAAGCCGCTCGACATCGGTGTCACGGCCGCCAAGGGCAGCTTCCCCAAGGCCGAGAGCGACGCGGAACTGGCCGCGGAGTCGTTCGGCCAGGGACGGATCACCGCCAGCCCGCTGATGATGGCCTCGGTCGCCGCCGCGCTGGCCGACGGCACCTGGCGCCCGCCGACCCTGGTCCCCTCGATCAAGCAGGAGACGCAGCCGCAGCCCCTCCCCGAGGCCGTCCTGCCGAACATGCACCGGATGATGTCCGCGGTCGTCACCAAGGGCACCGCCAAGGACGCGGGCCTGCCCCAGGGAACCCGCGGCAAGACCGGGACCGCCGAGTACGGCGGGCAGGACGACCTGAAGACCCACGCCTGGTTCATGGGCTTCCGCGGCGAGGTGGCCTTCGCGGTGATCGTCGAGGAGGGCTCGGGCGGCGGCGCGGTCGCCGCCCCGGTCGCCGCCGACTTCCTGCGCGCCCTCGGCTGACGGCTTCAACCGGCGGCACTTTCGACCAACGGCGCCTTCGACCGCCGATGCTTTCCCCGGGACGGCATTCTCCGCTGACGGAGCTCCGGCCGGCAGCGCCCTCGACCGGCGGCCTTCTCCTCGGGGCCCCCTTCCCGACCGGCGGCCTTCTCGGCTGACGGTGCTCTCCGCGGAAGGGCGGCGGCTCCTCCCGGGGTGACTCGCGAGGTGATCCGCGGGGTGACTCGCGGGGGAGCCTCCGGGGCCGGTGCCGGGGCGTTCCTCTCACCTCGAAGTTGATCATTACCTGCAAGGTATTGTCGCGCTCGCGGGGTCATGTGAAATCCTTCACAAAGTATCCCCCTGCCGTTGGGACCGCCTCATGACGATCCTGATCACCTCATCACTCGAATCACTCACATCGGCCGCGACGCTCACATCGGCGGCCTCACCGGCCTCACCGGCCTCACCGGCCTCACCCGCTCCCCCCGCCTCACCCGTGTTCCAGGCGCCCGGCCTGGAGCTGTTCGACTTCCCCCCGCTGTGGGCCGGCGCGCCGTACTGGCTGACCAAACCGATCCTGATGGCCGTCCTGGCCGCGGCCCTGGTCTGCGGCGTGTGCTGGGCGGCCTTCGCCAACCCCAAGATGGTGCCGCGCGGCCTGCAGAACGTGGTCGAGCTGGGCTACGTGTTCGTCCGCGACCAGGCGGCCCGCCCGTTTCTCGGCAAGGACGCCGACCGGTGGATGGGCCTGCTGCTCAGCGTCTTCTTCCTGGTCTGGATCTGGAACCTGATGGGCGTGGTCCCGCTCGCCCAGATCCCCGTCTCCTCGTTCCTGGCCTTCCCCGCGGTGATCGCCGTGAGCGTCTACGTCCTGAAGATCTATCTCGGCGTCACGCGGCACGGCGTCGCGGGCTATCTCCGCGGACTGATCCCGCGCGGGCTTCCCGTCCTGGCGTACGTGCTGGTCATCCCGCTGGAGCTGCTCTACACCTTCGTGAACTCGCTGTTCGCGCACATGCTGCGGCTGGCCGCCAACATGTTCGCGGGCCATCTCATCCTGGCGTTCTTCAGCATGGTCGGATTCTGGTTCGTGTTCGAGAATCCCACCGCGCTGGGCGTGCCGGTCGGGGTGGCCGGTGTGCTGATGGCGATCGTCATCACGGCCCTGGAGATGTTCGTCCAGTTCCTGCAGGCGTTCCTGTTCACGCTGCTGACCGCGATGTTCATCGGCACCGCGCTCAACCCCGACCACTGACCCGCACCGGGAACCGGGACACTCCGGCCGCTCCGGATCCCCACGCGCCCCGCACCGCGCCACCCGCCGTCACCCGCACCACGGCGAGCACGGTGGCGGTGCGGGGTGACGTGGCGAACACGATCACAGCGGGAGAGCCGCGACCGCCTCGTGACGCAGGACCATGATGAGAAGCGTGATGATCAGCGTCGCGATCAGCAACCAGCTGAACATGATGATGACCGTGGAGCGGCGGAGACGCCTGGAGGACCGCCCTCGCCCCTTCTTGGTGCCGCGCCCGCGACCGCCGCCCTCTTTGCGCTGGACACGCTCGTTGAACGACTCCAGCCGCGCGGCGAGTCGTGGATCCTCGTCGATGAGGTGGCGCTCGATCTGCAGCAGCATACGCTCCTCGTCTTGCGACCAGGCCATGCATCACCTCCCCGGAACGCAAGCCGTGTGCCGACGTTCTGCCCAATCGTGAAGATCGTTATCCTTTCCGGGGGCTTCGATTTACCTCTTCTTTTCGTGGGCGCAATCCGAGCACGCGATCATGCCCTCGCACAGGGGCCGGGGCGGCGTCGACGGGGTGTCGGGCGATTCCCAGCCTTCTCCGCGATCTCGACATTCCACCGCCCCGGCCCCTCTCCGTCACCGCCGCTCGAAAGCCCCGGGGGCTTTCTCCGCGTCAGGCCGGCGACCACATCGTCAAGCCCTCTTGACGTCAAGCCAGCTTGACGAGAAGCTGGGGGCATGTTCACGCCAGACAGCCTCGAAGGCGACTTCACGCTCCTGACCGCCGCCGCCCGCTACGACGAGCTCCGCGTGCGCGACGCCCTGGCCCCGGCCGCGGGCGACGCCACCGGAGGAGAGCATCCCGACGACCTCAACGACCCCGCCGATCCCGAGGTGCCGCCCCTCACCCGCGACGAGGCGCTGGAGCTCCTCGCGCTCGGGGAGGTGGTCGCGCGCAAGGCGGGCTACGGGCGCCAGCTCGCCGTACGGTCCGCGCGGGCCGTGGGCGCCTCGTGGTCGCAGATCGGCGCGGCCCTGGGCACGAGCAAGCAGGCCGCGTGGGAGGCGCACGGCCGGTGGATCGACGACCAGGCCGAGCAGCGCCGGCACAGTGACTACGAGGGCATGAGCGCGCACGACGCGGCGGCCGCGCGCGCCCTCGCGGGAGATCCCGACGACGAGGGCGGGGCGTGAGCGGGAGCCCCGGACCGGGCCGCCGGCCGCTCTCACGAACGTGGCGATGCTCGCGCCGACACCGTCGGCCCCGTACGGGGTGAGCGAGCCGTCACCCGCCCCGTACGGGCTGGGCGAGAGGAAAGCCCGGTTTTAGCCGCGGGCAGGATGCTGGTGCGCGTCGCGATGATCGGCGGAGACGGTGACTACGGCGACTACGCACCCGGCGGTGGGGGCGTACGCGTTTCCGCTGATGGCAACCGGCTCATCCCTCGCAAGAATGGCGTCAGCCGACAAAAAGGATCGACTACCACCTGATGCCAGGCTCAAGCCACGCGGGAGACAGATTGAGATACGAACTGCTCGGGCCACTGCGACTGGTGGACGAGAGAACGCGCACGGTCAACGCGCCCAAGGTGGAGACCCTGCTGGCCGCCCTGCTCATCCGCGCGAACCAGCCGGTCTCGACGGACGAGCTGATCGACGAGCTGTGGGGAAGCGAGCCTCCCCGGCGTGCCCGTGCCGCGCTGCACGTCTACATCTCCCACCTGCGCAAGAACTTCGTCCAACCGGCGGTCGACGGCGCGACGCTCCGGACCCACGCTCAGGGATACCTGCTGGAGGTCGAGAAGTCGTCGGTCGACGTGTTCCTCCTCCGGGCCCTGCACGCCGAGGGACGGGCCGTGCCGGAGACCGATCCGGAGCGGGCGCTGGCCGTCTGCTCCGCCGCCGCCGGCCTGTTCCGCGGGCCGGTCCTGACAGGGATCAACAACGGGCTCATCGTGGGCACCTTCGCCCGGTGGGCGGAGGAGGTGCGGCTGGAGTGCCTGGAGACGGTCGCGCGCTGCTCGCTGCGCCTCGGAAGGCACCGGGAGCTGATCGGCGACCTGTCGGCGTGGGTCGAGGAGTACCCGCTGAACGAGAACCTCCGCGAGCACCTCATGCTGGCCCTGTACCGCTCCGGCCGGCGGGCCGAGGCGCTGGAGGTCTTCCAGTCCGCCCGGCAGGCGCTGCGGGAGGAACTCGGCCTCGATCCGCGCAGGACGATGCGCAAACTGCAGTTCGCGATCCTGGAAGCGGACACCGACTACGCGATCGCGGGCTGAGACCACCGGGAGACCACCGGCACCGTCCCCCTCGCAGGACGGCGCCGGCGTTCATGTCCCGCTCAGCCCTGGGCCGGTTCGGCCCGGCGCGCCCCGGGGCCGAACCAGAAGAGCAGCGCCACCGCCAGGGCCAGCGCTATCGCCGCGCAGGCCCAGGCGAACACCGTCGAGATGTTCTCCGCGATGCCGCCACCGCCTCCGGTGAACGGGATCAGCAGGGCGGCCAGGCCCAGTGACCCTCCGATGGTCAGCGCCGTCTGCAGCAGGCCGGCGGTGACACCCGCGTACTCGGGCGGGGCGGTGGTCAGAATGATCATGTTGAACGGGATGATGGCCACGCCGACGCCGACTCCCATGACGACGAGTGCCGGGAGTACGCCGGTCAGGTAGGTGCTGTCGGCGCCGAGGCGGGTCAGCCACCCCACCCCCGCCAGCACCACGACCAGGCCGAGCAACGCGCGGGCCTGCAGGCTCACGGACGCGATGTGCTTGGTGAGCAGCTGGGTGACGACGAGCAGCGCCAGGCCGAAGGGCAGGATGGCGAGCCCGCTGCGCAGCGCGTCCAGCCCGAGCACACCCTGCAGATACTGGACCAGGTAGATCAGGAAACCGGTGAGCACCGCCGCGAGCAGCAGCAGGCACAGCAGGGCTCCGGCCCGTTGCCTGCCGGCGAAGACCTCCAACGGCAGAAGCGGCTCCTCGGTGCGCCGGTCCCACACCAGCAGCGCCGCCGCCAACACGACCGCCGCGCCCAGCGAGATCAGTGCCCCGCTTTCGCCCCAGCCGTGCTCGGCGGCGCGTACCAGCCCGTAGACGGTGGCGGTGACGGCCGCGGTGCCCAGCAGGGCGCTCGGCAGGCCGAGCGGGCGCGGCCGGGTGGCCTCGTCGCGCAGTCCCAGCACCTTGACGGAGACGGCGATGACGATCAGGCCGATGGGCACGTTGACCAGCAGGCTCCATCGCCAGTCCCCCGCCCAGGTCAGCACTCCGCCCAGGACCATGCCGGCGGAGGCGCCCAGCCCGGTGACGGTGGAGTACAGGCCGAAGGCGCGCTGCCGGCGCTCCCCTTCGAAGACGATCGCCAGCAGCGCCAGGCCGGTCGGGCCGGCGATCGCCGCGCCGGCGCCCTGCAGGACCCGGCCGATCAGCAGGACCTCCAGGTTGGGGGCGAGGCCGGCCAGCAGCGAGGCCACCACGACCAGCCCGATTCCGGTGAGGAAGACCCGGCGGTGACCGAGGACGTCGCCGAGCCGGCCCGCGAGCAGCAGGAGCCCGCCGAAGGCGAGCAGGAAACCGTTCGGCACCCACGATCCGCCGGTGATCGAGAGTCCCAGATCGGACTGCAGGGTCGGGAGCGCGACGTTCACGATGGTGCCGTCGAGCTGCAGCATGAACTCCGCGCCGACTATCGCGGTGAGCGTGAGGGCCCACGGCCGGGCGGGGGCGCCCCGGGCCGGAACACCCTCGGAGACGCTGTCGGTACTCATTGAACCTCCAAGACCGATCACCCGGACACACACTGAGGCATCCTCAGGTTAGAGGCCGGAACTATACTGAGGAAGTCTCAGCTTGGATGAGGAGAGTCAAGCTGAGGGTGCCTCAGTATGTCAAGCGGGAGGTTCGATGACGACCGTTACGCCCCATATCGCCCAACGCCCCAGACGGGCCGACGGCCGACGGAACTACGACGCGATCCTGGCCGCGGCCCGCAAGGCGTTCGAGACCGACGGCTCCGAGGCGTCGCTGGAGAACATCGCCGCCCAGGCCGGCGTGGCGATCGGCACGCTGTACCGGCACTTCCCCGCCCGCGCCTCACTGGTGGAGGCCGCCACCAGGGACGGGCTGGCCGACCTCGTCGCCCACGCCGAGCGACTGGCTTCCTCCCCCGACCCGCTGCTGGCGCTGTCGGAGTGGATGGAGCAGGCCGTACGGCACTTCAGCACCTTCCGCGGGCTGGTCGGCATCCTCGCGCAGAGCATGTACGACGAGGGGACCCCCTCGCACGCCATGTGCAGCGCGATGCACCACGGCGGCGCGGACCTGCTTCGCGCCGCGCAGGCCGCCGGCCTGGTGCGCGCCGACCTGACCCCCGACGAGCTGTTCGACATCCTCAGCGGCGCCGCCTGGGTGCGCGAGCAGTCCCTGCCGGACAGGGACGGCAGCCCTCGCCTTCTCCGCCTCGTCCTGGAAGGGATCACCACGCGCGACCGGAAGCCCTGAGCGGGCCGGGCCGCTCGCCCGTCCCCCGGTGGCGGACGACACCGGACGCACCGCGCGATCCTCCGTCGATGGGTGGTGATAAAAACCAACTAACTAGGTAGGCTTATAGTGTTTTCCGTCAGCGCCGGATCCGGAGGCCGGCACCCGAACCTCGTAGACCGTCACCGACGGAAGCGCCGGCCCGTACGCCCAAGGGAGCGCGATCAGGGCCATCTGTCGTTTTTCTTTCACGAACGCCTGGGGTCCTCACAGACATGAGTTCGTACGAAGAGAGCCTCTCCGACGCCGCGTCCGTCGCCGCGTCCGTCGCCGTGGTCCGCACGGCCGAGCTGGACAGACTGCAGCACCTGACCTGGGAGCCCGGAGGCGAAGGGCGTCTCATCGCCGTGTTCGGCGAGCCCGGGGCCGGCAAGACGCACCTGCTCTCCGCGCTCGTGCGGGATCGGCAGTGGACCGTCCTGCCCGCCGCCGTCTACCGCTGCTCGCGCAGCGACCGGGAGGGCACGATGAACACCGTCAGGAAGATGCTGCGGCGGGCCCGGCTGTCCTCCGAGCACCACCGGGAGCCATCGGGGGTGACCGGCCTGTTCCGGCACCGGCGGCAGCCGGACCGCGAGCTGGTGGTGATCGAGGACGCCCACCTCGCCGACGAGCGGACCATCCACGAGCTGGCCGGGATCGCCGGGGGCGCCCACCCGCCGCTGGTGGACGTGGTCGTGTCGCTGCGTCCCCGGCAAACGCCCGAGGCGCTGACCGAGGCCGTCTCCCTCGGCGCGGCCTTCGGCCGCACCGCGCGCATCGAGCTGGCACCGCTCGGCGACGAGCAGATGCTCGCCATGACGCCCGTCCCTCCCCCCTACGATCTCCGCCGCCGCAGCCGCGGCAACCCGTTCAGCCTCCGCGCCCTGCAGGCCCTCGAACACAGCGCGCGGTCCGGAAGTGACACCGCCGTCGCCCCGTTCGAGTTCGCCGTGCTCACCGAGGTCCGGGGTCTCACGCTGAACGAGCGCTACGTGCTGAACGCAGCGGCGATCCTGCGCTCGCGGTTCGACGTCGAGCTGCTCGCCGAGGTCGCCGAGCTGGACGCGCTGGTGGTCTCCGCCGCCGTACGCGGACTGGTCAGGCGCGACCTGGTGCGGGTCGAGCCGGTCGGCGCGCTGTTCTCCGTCCGGGACGAGGTCTTCGGCACGCTGCTGCGCAGGACGATCGACCCCTGCTGGGCCGCCCGCGCCCACCAGCGCGCCCTGCGCCTGCTCTCGGCCCGCGGCCAGGTCGGCACGCAGCTCGGCTTCCATCTGGTCAGCTCGCTGTCACGGGTCCGCGCGAGCGAGCTGGCGCGGATCGTGGACGCGTCCTACGAGATCATGGAGACGGACGTCGCCGAGTGCGTCTCCTGGCTCACACCGGTGATCACCGAGGCGCCCGTCTCCAGCGAGATCGGGATGCGCGCCCGGCTGGCGCTGAGCACGGCGTTCGGGCGGATCGGGCGGATGACCGAGAGCCGGGACCTGCTCTTCCTGGTGCACGAGTCCGGCGGCTCGGTGGACCCGCTCGCGCTGGCCGGTCAGGTCGCCTCCGTGTCGATGGTCGAGGCCGTGCTCAGCCAGGACGTGCAGACACTCGGCCTGCTCAACGAGTATCTCGCCCGGCCGGACCTGCGAAGCTCACCGGTCTGGCCACGTCTGGTGTTCGCGCGGGGCTTCCGCACGACCATGCTCGGCCGGATACCGGCGAGGGCCGAGACCGAGCAGGCCCTTCAGGCGGCCCTCGCCGGTCGCGACGACCTCACCGCCGCCGGCCTGCTCGGACTCCGGGCGCTGGACGCGACCTTCTCCGGCGAGGTGGAGCGGGCACTGGCCGACGCGACCGCCGCGGGCGAGATGCTGGACCGCGCTCCGGAACACCTGGTGGCGCGCCACCTGGAGGGCCTGTTCGTGGTCGTCCTCGCCCACCTCTACCTGGGCCGCTACGTGGACGCCCAGCGGCAGGTACGGCGGGGCGTCGACGTCGCCCGCCGCCGCCAGCGGATCTTCCTGCTCCCGGCGCTGCTGGTGCTGCTCAGTGAGTCCGAGCGCCACCTCGGACAGCTCGAACAGGCACGCGAGGCCGCCAACGCCGCCATCATCGAGTCCGGCCCGGACAACTCCCTCCGGCACACCCAGGCGGTCGCGCTCAAGTCCGCGGCCGAGGTCTGGATGCAGCCGGTGGGCAGCGGGAGGGCCAGGTCCCTCGCGCAGCAGGCACTGGCCCGGCAGTCACCCTCGCAGGCCAACGTCAACGGGAGCGCCTCGATCGCCGCGCTGACCCTCGCCAGGTGCGCGTGGCTCGACGGCGATCCCGCGCACTGCGTCGCCCTCCTGCTCAACGAGGGCAGGGGAGCCGACCTGCGGACCGTCCCCGTGGCCTACCGGAACACCGTCTGGGAGATGCTGTGCGCCGCCGGGATGGACGCCGGCATGCCCCTGGACGGCTGGGTGCGCAGAAGCCAGGAACACGCCCGCGCCGTCCCGATGCCGCACAACCTCGCCTACGCCGACCTCACCCGGGGGCACCTCTGCCGCGTGCGGGGCTCGCTCGACGAGGCGGCGCAGTGCTACCACGACGCGGCCGACCGCTTCGCGTCGGCGGGGATGGGGATCGAGCAGTGCTACGCGCTGGGACAGGCGGCACGCGTTCTCGGCGAACTGGGCCATGCCGACCGGTCGTCCCGCACGGCCAGGCTCGCCGCCGAGATGGCCCACCGGTCGGGGGCGGTGACCATGCTCGACTGGCTCGGCAGGCAGGTGAGCGTGCCGGTTCCCGCCGAGCTCGAACCGGAGACCGGACCCGTGGAGATGTTCGGCCGGCTCACGGACCGCGAGCGTGAGGTCGCGGTGCTCATCTGCACGGGCATGAAGCGCCGCGAGATCGCCGACCGGCTCACCATCAGCATGCGGACCGTCGACGTCCACCTGACCCGGATCTATCGGAAGACCGGGGTGAGCTCCCGGATGGAACTCGCCCTGGCGACACGGCGGAAGGCGGCCGGCCACGACTACGCCGCACGCTTTTAGGACCACTTGAGCCGTTCTTCTTAGTGTCGGTTCCTGCGAGCCTCCGCGATCCGGACGGCGGCTCGGGATGCCGCCCAGGAGGCGATCATGGATTTCCGCGTGCTGTCCGCTCGGATCTCACCGGTGCTCGACACGGTGAACTCCTGGGCACTGCCGTTCCTCGCGGCCCCGCCGGAGACCACTTCGGAAAGGGTCGGCGCCCTCGGCCGGCCGGGGCGGTCGCTGATCCTGCGCGACCTCACCGAGAAGGTCGTCGAATACCGTTCGAGCAATCCCGACCCCACCGGGACGACCCCCACGGAGAAGGACTTCGCCACCGTGAGGCTGGAGATATTCGGCTCGGACGGCGAGCCGCTCGGCCACACCGAGGGTGCGGGCCGCATGCTCTACAAACAGGAGCACGACGGGCATTTCATCGCCTACTTCGGGGAGCAGATCCGGCTGCGTGACGGCAACGTCATCCGGTCCGGCGGGCTGGTCGACGACGCCCGGCTCACCGCCGGCGAGGCCGCCACCTTCCCCGCGGTCGTCGTCGAGGGGCCGTTGCGCGGCGCCATCGGGTTCCGCCAGTTCCGGCCGCTGGTCAAGGACGCCCACGACACCTACGAGTCGTCGATCGTCGTCTACCTCCGGTAACGGGACGGAGAGCGGAGATGACCTTGACACGACTCCCCACGCGCAGGATCGGGTCCCTGACCGTGGGCGCGCAGGGCCTCGGCTGCCTGGGCATGTCGGAGTTCTACGGCGCCACGGTGGAGACCGAGTCGATCGCGACCATCCGGCGCGCCCTCGATCTCGGGGCGACACTGCTGGACACCGCCGACGTCTACGGCCACGGCGCCGGCGAGGAGCTGGTCGGCAGGGCCGTCGCCGGCCGGCGGGAGAGGGCGATCGTGGCGACCAAGTTCGGGGTGGTGCGCCCCGGCCCGGGCGTCGGCGCCGCCGTCCGGGGGGACGCCCGCTACGTCCGGCGGAGCTGCGAGGCCTCGCTGCGGCGGCTCGGTGTCGACCACATCGACCTGTTCTACCTCACGCGCGTCGACACCGAGGTCGGCGTCGAGGAGACCGTCGGCGCGATGGCCGAGCTGGCCGCCGCCGGGAAGATCCGTGAGATCGGGTTGTGCGAGGCCGGCCCCGACACCCTCCGGCGCGCCCACGCGGTGGCCCCGATCGCCGCGCTGCAGACCGAGTGGTCGCTGTGGTCGCGGGACATCGAGCACCGGGTCGTCGGGACGTGCCGGGAGCTGGGCATCGCGCTGGTGCCGTACTCCCCGCTGGGCCGGGGCTTCCTCAGCGGCGCCATCCGTTCCCCGGAGCAGCTGGAGGAGGGCGACTTCCGGCGCTTCGGACTGCCCCGGTTCACCCCGGACAACCTGCCGCGCAACCTCGCCCTGGCCGACCGTCTCGTCGAGCTCGCCGGCGAGCTGCGGGTCACGGCGGCGCAACTGGCGCTGGCGTGGCTGCACCACCGGGGTCCGGACGTGATCCCCATTCCGGGGACGAGACACCGCGCCCACCTGGAGGAGAACGTCGACGCCGCCTTCCTGAGCCTCACCCGGGCCGACCTGGCCGCCGTGGAGGCGGCCGTACCCCCGGACGAGGTGTACGGGGAGCGCTGGAACGAGCAGAGCATGCGGTTCGTCGACCGGTGAGAACGGCCGGTGGGCCGGGGGAACGCGGTGCCGCGTTCCCCCGGCCCACCGGCCCACCGGCCGTGCCGATCCGGCCCTCAGCCGCTCGGTACCCGCGCGGCGCTCGCGGGCGCGACGGCGATCGCGCGGGACGGGCACAGGTCCTCGGCCGTCTCCACGGCCTCCCGGGCGTCCTCGCCCGGATCCGCGTCGAGGACGACGACCAGGCCGTCGTCTCCGTGGTCGAACACCGTGGGCGCGCTGATCGCGCAGTGGCCGGCGGCCATGCAACGACGCCGGTCGGCGGTCACCTTCATCGTGTCTCTCCTCTCAGCACTCGGCTCTCACCACTCGACGGGCAGGGTGTGGACGCCCTGCATCGTGCCCCCGCTGCGCGTGGGCAGCCTGTCCAGCGGCACGGTGAGCCGCAGGCCGGGGATCCGGTCGAAGAGGACGGAGAACGCCACCTCCAGTTCCATCCGCGCCAGGTTCTGGCCCAGGCACTGGTGGATGCCGAACCCGAACGTGAGGTGGTGGCGGCCGGAGGCGGCGTTGCGCCCGCCGGCGCGGCGGACGTCGAACCTGTAAGGGTCGGGGAAGACCGCGGGGTCGCGGTTGGTCATCGAGGAGGAGACCAGGACTCCCTCGCCGGCCCGGATGACATGCCCGTCGATCTCGATGTCCTCGGTCGCCAACCGCACTCCCGAGACGTCCGTCACCGACACCATGCGCAGCAGCTCGTCCACCGCGGCGGGCAGCACGCCCGGGTCGGCGCGCAGCGCCGCCAGCTGGTCCGGGTGCTCCAGCAGGGTGACCACCCCGAGCGCGATCATCTGGGACGTCGTGTCGTGCCCTCCGATCAGCAGCGCCAGCGCGATGCGCACCAGGTCCTCCCGGGTCAGGTCACCGTTCTCGTCGACCTCTCCCACCAGCCGGCTCAGCACCCCCGATCCGCCGGGCTCGCGTTCCTTCACGGTGATCAGCTCGTCCAGGTAGTCCCAGAGCGCCCGGCCCGCCGCCTCGGCGTCCTGGGCGCTCTTGGCCTGCAGCAGCCCCACCGTCATGGCCTCGAAGAACGCGTGGTCGTCGTACGGCACGCCGAGCAGCTCGGAGATCACCATGGACGGGATCGGCAGCGCGTAGTCCTCGACCAGCTCCGCGGGCGGCCCCTTGCGAAGCATGTCGTCCACCAGCCTCCCGGCGAGCTCCTCGACGCTCCCGCGCAGGGCGCGCACGTGCTTGAGACTGAAGTCGGGGGCGAGCAGGCGGCGGTGGACGTCGTGCACGGGCGGGTCGAACCCGATGATCGCGATGGGCTTGAAGATGGGGGCGTCCAGCCGGGGCAGGACCGCGGGAAAGTCGTCGCGGGAACGGTCGGCCGACATGCGCGGGTCGGCGAGCAGCCTCCGTGCCTGCGCGTGCCCGGTCACCATCCAGATGGTCTTTCCGTCCCACAGCCGTACCCGGTGCAGCGCTCCCCGCTCCCCCAGCCCCTGGTAGCCGGAGGACGGCTGCCAGGGACAGCTGCGGTCCTGGGGGTAGGCGAAGAGCCGCTCGTCCTCGGCCTGGATGGGAGTGTTCACGATGTGGTGCCTCCTGTCGTCTCGTCTCCGTGCGGGCGTGGGAGGGGCGATCAGCTCGCCGGTTCGGGGGAAGGGGTCTCCGGCCGCAGGGGGACGGGGACCGGCCGGGGACGGGGGCGGGCCCACGCGCGCATGGCGGGTTCCTCGACGAGGCGGTTCAGCGCCCACGCCACCACCGTCGTGATCCCGAACAGGACCGTGATGACGCCGAGGGCGGCCGGCGCGTCCCATGTCCGGCCGACGCCGATCGCGACGTGCCCGAAGTGCAGGACCAGGAAGTGCGCCAGGTACGACGCGTAGGAGATCCCGCCCAGCCACTGCATCGCCCGGCCACGGAACGGCGTGGGCGCGCCCCGCTCGTCCGCGGCGGCCACGGCCGCGATCAGCAGGGCCAGGGGCAGGGCGATCGTCGCGGTGAGCCCGTAGACGCTCGGCCACAGGTACGCCTGCAGGGCGAATCCCGCCGCCAGGACGAGCAGCGCCCGGCCCACGCCCAGCGGGATCCACCGGCCGGTCAGCACGATGCGGGCCATGATGATGCCGAGGACGAAGTCCAGTGCCCGGATCGGCGGGAAGGAGACCAGGAACCAGTTCTGCACGAACGACATCTCCTGGCCGGGCAGCCGGGGCGTACCGGGCAGGGCGAGGAGGGCCACGGCGGGCAGCAGCGCGATGACGGCGGCGACGGCGCCGGCCGCCCACCACAGCCGCCGGACGGGGATCCCGCGCACGAGCGCGTGCAGGAACGGGAAGGCCAGGTAGAAGAGCAGGTCGCAGGCGAGGGACCAGGTGACGACGTTGATCGTGATGACCACGTCCATCTGGGGGTACCAGGTGTGCACGAGCAGCAGGCTCGGCAGCAGCTTGGGCAGGTCCACGGCCTGGCCCGTCCACACGGCCAGGCCGAGCGCGGCCAGCCAGGTCACCACGTGGACCGGGTAGACCTTGACCAGGCGCCTGCGCCAGAAGCTCGCCCTGGGCCGCCCCTCCCGCGCCGACCAGGTCAGCACGAACCCGCTCAGCACGAAGAAGAACTCCACGCCGAGCCAGCCCGAGGCGAAGGCGAAGGTCTGCAGGGAGGCGGCGGTCTCCTGGTGGAAGAAACCCAGGACGCAGGCGTGGCACACGAACACCAGGAACGCCGCCACGAATCTCATCCCGGTCAGCGAGGGAAGCCGCGCGGCCTCCCCCGACGAATAGTGCGTCATCTTCTCTGCTTTCTCCGGACGGCCCGCGTACGGGGCCGGTCCGGACCTGTGGGAAGGTCAGCCCTCCGTTGAGCTCTCACCGATCCGGATGGCCTGCGCCGGGCAGAGGAAGGCGGCCCTGCGGACCCCCGCCTCCTCCTCCGACGCGGGCGACGGGGTGAGCACGACGACCAGGCCCTCGTCGTCCTGGTCGAAGACGCCGGAGGTGGCGGCCATGCATCGCCCGCCGCTGATGCAGCGCTCCCGGTCCGCCCGCACCCACATCCGGCGTCACCACTCGACCGGCAGCCGCAGCACCCGCTGCACGGTGCCCGCGCCGAGGATGGGCAGCTCGTCCACGGGCACGGCGAGCCGCAGCCCCGGAACGCGGGTCAGCAGCTGGTGCAGGGCGACCTCCAGTTCGAGCCGGGCCAGGTTCTGGCCGAGGCACTGGTGGATGCCGAACCCGAAGGTGAGGTGATGGGTGTCCTCGCGCAGGACATCGAACTCGTGGGCCCGGCTGTGCACCTGGTCGTCCCGGTTGGCCAGTGTGCCCGAGACGAGCACGCCCTCCCCCTCCCGGATGAGGTGACCCGCGATCTCGATGTCGCCCTTCGCGACCCGGGTCGCGACCAGGTCCGTGGTCGCGATGTAGCGCAGGAGCTCCTCGATCGCGCCGGGCAGGCGGGCGGGGTCCTCCTGAATCCGCGCCAGCTGGTCCGGGTGCTCCAGCAGCGTGATGACGCTCAGGGCCAGGGAGGAGGAGGTCGTCTCGTGAGCGGCGATCAGGAGCACCAGCGCGATGGAGACCAGCTCGTCGTGCCCGACGTCGCCGGGGATGACCCGCTCGCGCACCAGCGTGCCGAGCAGGCCGTCGGAGGGTTCCTTGATCTGCGCGGCCACCAGCCGGTCGATGTAGTCGACCAGGTCCTGGGCCGCCGTCGCCGACTCCTCCTCGGTGCCCAGCATCACCTTGCCGCTGGCGTCCTGGAAGAAGTCGTGGTCCTCGTACGGGACGCCGAGGTGCCGGCAGATCACCAGGGACGGCAGGGGGACCGCGAGCATCGGCACCAGGTCGGCGGGAGGGCCGTGGTCGATGATCGCGTCGATGTACCCGGACACGATGCCTTCGAGCTGAGGGCGCATCCCGCGGACCGTCCTGAGGCTGAAGTGCGGGTTGAGGTAGCGCCGGTAGATGTCGTGGACGGGCGGGTCCATGGCGATGAGCGCCAGGCTGCGGGCGATCTGCGAGCGGAACCGGGGTGCGACGATGGGGAACCCGGGATGGGTGCGCTGCGAGGACAGGTTCGGGTGGGTCAGGATCTCCCGCGACTCCCGGTACCCCGTCACCATCCACGCCTCGCGGCCGTCGAAGAGGGTCACCTTGAGCACCGGCCCCCGCTCACCGATCTCCTGGTAACCGGGCGGCGGCTCGTAGGGACATGTGCGTTTCTGCGGATACGGCGGAGCTTCCGTCATTTCCTTCATCCTTCGACCAGAAAAGAAAGGAACGGCGCCATTGCCGTGCGACGACAACGACATTAGGCAGGAAACAAATATGGGGCAAGGCCGGTTCAGCGCGGTTTAAGAATTGCTTGTGCGTCGGCCGGGCCGGTCCGGTGAAATCGGGGAACCGCGTCCAGAAGGGTCTTTGTGTACTGGTGCTCCGGGGCTTCGAAAACCTTTCTTATGTCGCCGGACTCGACCGCTTTCCCGTCTTTCATCACCACCACCTCGTGACTGATCCGGCGGATGACCCCCAGGTCGTGGGAGATGAACACGTAGGCCACGCCGAGCCTTTCCTGGACGTCGGCCAGGACGTCGAGCACCTGCGCCTGGATCACCGCGTCCAGGGCCGAGACCGGTTCGTCGCAGATGATGACGTCCGGTCTCGGGGCGAGCGCCCGCGCGATGGCGAGGCGCTGCCGCTGGCCTCCGGACAGTTCCCGTGCCCGCCGGCCGAGCACCCCCTCGTCGAGGCCGACGTGCCCCAGCAGTTCCGCCACCCGCCGCGCGCGCCCGGCGCCGGGGACGCCCTCCGCGCGCAGGGGCTCCTCGAGAAGCTGCCGCGCGGTGTAGCGGGGGTCGAAGGAGGCCAGCGGGTGCTGGTAGATCATCTGCACCCGGCGGCGGGCCGTCCGCCGCTCGGGGCCGCGCAGCCCGGTCCAGGGCCGCCCGTTCACCTCGACCCGGCCGGCGTCCGGCGCGACCAGTCCCAGCAGCAGCCGGCCCACGGTCGTCTTCCCCGACCCCGACTCGCCGACGATCCCGAGCGTCTCACCGGCCCGTACCTCGGCCGACACCTCGTCCACCGCGGTGAACGCGCCCCTGCCCGGCAGTTTGTACCTCTTGACCAGCCCCTCGGCGCGCAGCACCACCTGACCGGAACCGGAAGCGGAGTCCGGTCCGGCCCGCGCGGCGCCCGTGCCCCGCGCGGGCCCGCGTCCCCGCCCGAACGCGGCCGCCACCAGGGCCCCGGTGTACGGGTGGGACGGCGCCCGGAGCACCTGCCCCGTCGGGCCGTCCTCGACGAACCGCCCGTCCTTCATCACGTACACGTGGTCGGCGATCTCCGCGACGACACCGAGGTCGTGGCTGATGAGCAGGATCGCCGTGCCGTCGTCCGCCCGTTCGCGCAGCAGCCGGAGCACCTGCCGCTGCACGGTCGCGTCCAGCGCCGTCGTCGGCTCGTCGGCGATCAGCAGGTCGGGCCGCGCGGCCAGGGCCGAGGCGATCAGGGCGCGTTGCCGCAGCCCGCCCGACAGCTCGTGCGAGTACTGCCGGGCCCTGCTCTCGGGGAGGGGGACGCCCACCGAGCCGAGCAGCCGTACGACCTCGGCGCCGATCTCCGCGGCGGGCACTGTCCGGTGCTCGCGCAGGGGCTCGGCCACCTCGGCGCCGACGCGGCGCAGCGGGTCCAGGGAGCCCAGGGCGTCCTGCAGGACGAAGCCGACGCGCCGCCCTCGCAGCGCGCGCCAGCGGCGGCCCCGCAGCCGGCGCAGGTCGAGCCCGTCGAACACGAGCTCCCCGGCCCGCACGTCGGCGCCGTCGCCCGCGAGTCCCACCAGGCTGCGCGCCGTGACGCTCTTGCCGGAGCCGGACTCACCGACGATCGCCACCACCTGCCCGCGGTCGATCCGGAAGGACACCCCCCGCACCGCGTCGACGTGCCCGCGGCCCGTCGCGAAGCCGACGGTGAGGTCCCGGACGGAGAGCAGTCCCCGCGTGTCCCCGGAGGCCCGGCCCGTGTTCGTCACGCCTCCGGACGCCGGCCCCGTGTCCGTCGCGCCTCCGGACGCCGGATCCGTGTCCGTCGCGTCCCCGGATTCCAGGCTCATGTCCGCCCCCGTTCGATCCGCCGTTGCAGGTGCCCGCCGACGACGGTGATGGCCAGGACCGCGACGGTGATGGCGATTCCCGGGAAGGCCGCCGGCCACCAGGCGATCGCGAGGAACTCCTGGCTGTCGGCCAGCATCGCGCCCCACTCCGCGGTCGGCGGCTGGGGGCCGAGGCCCACGAAGCTCAGCGAGGAGCCCGCCACGATCATCGCTCCCAGCGTCACCGTCGCCAGCACCATGACCGGGCCGAGCGCGTTGGGCAGGATGTGCCGCAGGACCACCTGGGCGCGCGACCAGCCGAACCCGTGGGCCGCCTCGACGTAGTGCGCTCCGCGCAGTCTGATCACCTCCGCGCGTGTCACCCGGGCGAAGCCCGGCAGGGAGATCACCGCCAGGCCCACGCTCGCCGGGCCGCCGCCGGGTCCCAGCACCGCGACGACCAGGAACACCAGCAGCAGGCCCGGGACGGAGAGGATCACGTCGAGCGACCTGCTGAGCACCTGGTCCACGGTCCGGCCGAGCTGCGCGGCGGCGACCCCCACCAGGACGCCCGCGACCAGCGCGAGCCCGACCGCGCCGGCGCCGATCAGCAGTGAGGGGCCGGCTCCGTGCACGATCCTGGCATACAGGTCGCGGCCGTTCTGGTCGGTGCCGAGCCAGTGCGCGGCGCTCGGCGGCCGCAGCGTGGCGTTCAGGTCCGCCGCGTCGGGGTCGGTCCCGGTGAACAGCGACGGGAGGACCGCCATCACGGCCAGCAGCCCCAGCACGATCGCCCCGGGCCAGAAACTCCTGCCCATGGCTAGCTCCCCGCCTCTCGCGTCCTGGGGTCGATCACCCGGACGAGGATGTCGACCGCGATGTTGACCAGCACGAACACGACCGCGGTGAGCAGCACGATCGCGATCACCACGGGCATGTCCTTGTTCTGCACCGCGAACAGCACCAGCCGGCCGATCCCCTGCCGGGAGAAGACGATCTCGATGATCACCGCGCCCCCGATGAGCGAGCCGGCGATCCAGCCCAGGAGCGTGGTGGCGGTGAGCAACGCGTGCCGCAGCACGTGCCGCAGGCGCAGCGCGAGCTCGCCGATGCCCCGCGAGCGGGCGGTCACCACGAACGGGTCCTCCAGCGCGCGCAGCAGCCCGTCCCGCAGCACTCCCGTCATCACCGCGACCGGCCCGGCGGCCAGCGCGACGGTCGGCAGCACGAGGCCGGCCGGGGAGGAGGACCCGATGGCCGGGAACCAACGAAGGTTGAAGGAGAACACGGTCAGCAGCAGCAGCCCCAGCCAGAAGGGCGGCAGCGCCACCACCAGCGACTCCCCCGCGGAGAACGACGACCGCACCCACCGCCGGCGGTTCGCGCTCACCACCGCGAGCAGGACGGAGGCGACCAGCGTGACCAGCAGGGTCGTCAGGACCAGCAGCAGGGTGTGGGGGAGCTGGGATCCGATCGCGTCCCACACCGGCCTGCGCAGTACGTACGACTCGCCGAACTCCCCCCGCGCGATCCTGCCGAGGTAGGCCAGGTACTGCGCCGCGAGCGGATCGTCGAGCCGGTAGTCGGCGATGATCTGGGCGCGCACCTCCGGGGTCACGGCGGACCGGGCGAGCAGCACGTCGGCGGTGTTGCCCGGCATCACCCGAAGCAGGAGGAACGTCGCCGTGACCGCTCCCCACAGCACAGCGGCCGAGGCGGCCACGCGCACCAGCACGAGACGCACCGGGCCGGTGCGGCGGCGTGGAGGGGGGTCCACCGCCGCCGCCTCGGCCACGGGCGCCTTCAGGAGGCCAGCCATGCGCCGTACAGGTCGGGCGTGCCGTCGGCGTTGAAACCGATCTCCCGGACGCCGTCGCGCACGGTCACCGTGGACAGGGGCGAGTAGACGGGCAGGACCGCGGCGTCCTCGGTGACGCGCTTCTGTACCTCGGCGTAGGCGCGGTGCTGCCCGGCCTGGTCCTCGGCGTCGAGCGCGCGCCGGAAACCGGCCTCCACCTCCGGGTTGTCGTAGCGCGCCATGTTGTTGCTGATCCCGCGCTCGGGCGTGGGGATGTTGTCCGCGCCGAACAGGACGCGCAGCACGTCCGGTCCGGGCGCGGAGAAGCTGGTGTCGATCAGTTCGTAGTCGCCGTCCAGCAGGCGCTTGACGAAGGTCCCGCCGTCGAGGTTCTCCTCGACCAGTTCGATGCCGAGCTGCTTGGCGGCGGACTGGATCTGCGTGGCGAGGTTGGCCACGGACCCGTCGGACCACATGTGGCGCAGGGTCAGCCGCCTGCCGTCCTTCGTCCGGTATCCGGCCGCGTCGCGCCCGGTCCAGCCGGCCTGGTCGAGCAGCCGCGCCGCGCCGGCCGGGTCGTGGGCGTAGGCCGGGGCCAGCGAACCGTCGTAGCCGGGCGTGCTGGCCGAGAGCACGCCCTGGGCCCCCTGGTACACCCCGAAGTAGACGTTCTTCACGATCTGTCCCCAGTCGATGCCGGCCCGCAGCGCCCTGCGCACGTTCACGTCGCTGAGCGGGCCGTTCGCGGTGTTCGGCCAGTAGCTGTAGTTGATCCCGGGGTACGGCGTCGAGTGCAGGGTGAACCCGGGCAGGCTCCTGACCGTGCTGAGGCTCGTCGGCGACAGCGCGGTGACCGCGTCGACCTGGCCGCTGGTGAGCGCGCCCAGCCGGGCCGCGTTGTCCGGCACGACCTTCACCTCGATCCGGTCCAGCCGCGCCTGGCCCCGGCGGCCCTCCGGCGCCGAGTTGTAGGAGGTGTTCCTGACGTAGTCGATGCCCTTCTGCGGCACGAACCCCGTGTCACTGCGGAACGGGCCTGTTCCGACGATCTTCGCGCACAGCGCGGAGGGGGAGCCCTTGAGCGTCCGGGGGGACTGGATGCCCAGATTGGGCAGGGCCAGCGCGCCGAGGAGTCCCGAGTCGGGCCGCTTGAGCCTGACCTCGACCGTGGAGGGGCCGACGGCCCTGGCCGACCGGTAGGCCGCGAGCAGGCTGCCGGCGAGCAGCGACTTCGTCTTCGGTGCCACCACGTGGTCGAGGTTGTCGGCCACCGCCTGGGCGTCGAACCTCTCCCCGTCGGTGAACGTCACGCCCCGGCGGAGTTCGAAGGTGTAGGTCAGCCGGTCCGGCGAGACCTTCCAGCCGGTGGCCAGCCAGGGACGGATGCTCCCCCGGGCGTCCTGGTGGACCAGCGAGTCCAGGATCGGGCGGCTGAGCGCCCTGGCGGACTCGGTGGGGCTCTGGTGCGGGTCCAGGCACTCCGGTTCCTTCTCGACGGCCAGACGCAGTGTGCCCCCGCTCCTGGGCTGCGCGGAGGCGCCCGCTCCCCCTGTCGTGGCGCCGACCGCGCCGTCCGCGCCGGCGGAGCATGCGGTGGCCAGTGCCAGCATCAACGCGGCGGCCCCTGCCGTGGTGGCAGGCCTGCATGACCGGGACCTCGTAGCAGCACCCATCCTCATCCTCATCGCTCAGACGTCGGCTCACGCCGGAGGTGGTTCTCCGGCCGCACACAGTGCTCGGCGGTTTCGAAGCCGGACTGCTGGACACACAGTGCTCGGCGGTTCTAAAGCCGGACTGAACGCGGGCGGGGACGACGTCCGGTGCCGAAGCCGGACCGGACGCGGGCGAGGACGGGGACGGTTCCGAAGCCGACCGGACGCGGGCGGGGACGACGGCGGCCGGTGCCGGGGCGGACCGGCCCGTACGGGTCTACAGGGACGAGACGATCTTGGCGAGCAGCTCGTACGAGCGGATCCGGGCGGCGTGGTCGGGCACCTGGGTGAGCACGAACAGCTCGTCGGCGCGGGTCTGCCGCAGCAGCCCGGCCAGGCGGGGGGCGATCCGGTCCGGGGAGCCGACGAACTGCGGGTCGATCCGCTCGCGCAGGAAGCGCTCCTCCTGCGGGGTGAACGTGTGCGCCGCCGTCTCCTCCTCGGTGGGGAGCACGGTGCCCGGGTCCACGGTGCGCATCAGGATCTGGCCGAACACGAAGGAGGAGGCCAGACGGTACGCCCGCTCGTCGGTGTCCGCGGCCACGACGATCACCGCCACGCACGCGTGCGGCTCGGGCAGCTGCGGCGAGGGCCGGAAGGCCCGCCGGTAGGCGTCGAGCGCCTCGGGGGCACCGCCCCCCACGATCGCGTGCGCGTAGACGTAGGGCAGGCCCGACCGGCCCGCGTAGGCGGCGCTGCCGGCGCTGGAGCCCACCAGCCACAGCTCGGGCGCGATCGCCGGCTCCGGGATCGCCCGCACGCCGCCGCTGCCCCCGGCGAAGTACTCGCGCAGCTCGTTCAGCGCGTCGCCGAAGTCCAGGCGGCGCGGGTCGGCGACGCGGGCCGTGATCTCGCCCGAGCCGCCCGGGGCGCGCCCGAGTCCCAGGTCGACCCGGCCGGGGTAGAGGCCGGCCAGGACCCCGAACTGCTCGGCGACCACCAGGGGCGAGTGGTTCGGCAGCAGCACCGCGCCCGAGCCGACCCGGATGCTGGAGGTCGCCTCCAGGATGGGCCCGGCGAGCACCGCCGGGCTCGACGCCGCCAGCGCGGGGGTGTTGTGGTGTTCGGCCACCCAGTGGCGCCGGTAACCGAGTGCCTCCACGGCCTTGGCCAGGTCGATCGAACGGCGCAGCGCGTCACCTGCCGTGTCGCCGCGCCAGACCGGCGCGGTGTCGTGCACCGAGACCGCGATTCCCTCAGGCAATGCCCTCTCCTTCATCCTGTTCGCACATATGCGGAGGCATCCTGTTCGCACACATGCGGAGGCTTCCTCACGTTATGTCCGCAAGTTAAATCGAGGATGCCTCAGCTTGTCAACGCCGATTCCGCGCTTCCCACCGGGGCCGGTACCACCCCGTCCGCGACCTCCAGCGTGAGATGGCCCGGCACACCGACGATCTCGCCGAGGTCGTGCGCGTACCGCGACCACCGCGGCGTCTCCTCCGTCACGGTGAACCCGTAGTGCGGGTAGAAGTCCGCCACCTTGGCGTTCTTCGCGCTCGCCACGTAGTGTCCGCGCACCGAGGGAAAGCCCGCGGCGCGTGCCCGGTCGAGCACCGCGGCCAGGCACGCCTGCTCGATCCCCCGCGCGAACACCCGGCAGCTCAGCAGGAGGTTCTCGATCAGCAGCCCGTCCGGCAGCGCCCGCAGGAAGACCGCTCCGACGATCCCGTTGCTCCCGAACCGGTCGGCCGCCGACAGCGCCAGCACCCGCGAGCCCGGCCGCTCCGCCCGCTCACGCACCGCCTCCGGGGACAGGCGCTCCGTGGTGAGGTTGAACTGGTTGGTGCGCATGGTGATCTGCGACAGCCGCGCGACGTCGGCCGCGGCGGCCGGTGCCAGCCGTACGGACACCTCCAGCCCGCTCAGGAACTCCTCGGCCGATCCCGCCGCGGACAGGAACTCCGACCGCGCCGTCTCCTCGTGGTAGCGCCGCGTCCGGACGCGGTCCTCCGTGGTCACCTCGTTCGTGGTGAACCAGCCGTCGGCCAGCAGCCGCGTCGCGTGCAGCGCCGGGTCACCGTCCAGGTGGACCACCGCGGTCTCCGGCAGTTCCGCGGCGACCGCGGCGCACTCGTGGACGCTGTCGTCGGCGAACACCACGCTGTCCCCGCCGAGGTTCAGCTCCCGCGCCAGGACGCGCAGGTTGGCCGGTTTCGGCTGCCAGTTGGCGAGGATCCGGACGAAGGCGTCCTCGCGCACCACCATGTCGGGGTGGTCCCGCAGCGCGGCGAGCACGGTGTCCTGGTCGTTCTTGCTCACCGCGGCCAGCAGGACGCCCTGCGACTGCAGCTGCGCCACCACGCCCTGGAACCGGCGGAAGGCCTCCCCCCACCGGCCGTGGGCCACCTCGATGCCCTCCACCCCGTCGTCACCGAGGACACCGCCCCACAGCGTCTGGTCGAGGTCGACGGCCAGCACCTTCCTGGCCCGGCCCGTCCTGGCCCGCACCAGGTGGACCAGTTCGCGCGCGTACGCGCCGAGCAGGGCGTCCGACAGGTGCGCGCGGGCGTAGACCTCGAAACGCGGGTCGGACAGCTCGACCGGCGCCGTCAGCAGCGGGTCGAGGTCCATCACCACGACCGCGTCCAGCGACTCGCCGAACGCCAGCAACTCGGCGTTGGCCCGCCGCCATACCGCGCCGAGCCGCGCCCTGGACGGGTAGTCCAGCACCTGCGCCTGCCACACCCGGGGCAGCGGGACGGTGTTGAGCACGAGCGCGCCGGACCCGCTCTCGCCGAACCGCGCCGCCAGCCGCCGCCACAGCGCCAGCTTCCCCGCCAGCACGCGCTCCACGTCGTCCACCGTGAACGGCACGCCGACCTCGTCGAACACGGCCGCGTGGTCGAGCACGCAGACGGTCACGTCGGGCCGCCCGGCGTACAGCGCGCTGCCGGGATCACCGAGCTCGAACGCGTACGAGCCGAAGTCCGCGAGCCGGACGTCCGGAAGATACCCGTGGCGGGCCAGCTCGCCGGTCAGCGCGGTACGCAGCGCGTCGAGCGTGCCGTACCCGGTGATGGTCACGGCCGCGGGCGGGAGCCCGGGGTGGTGTGCGCGGGCGGCCTCCACGTCGACCCGGTCCAGCAGCCGCGCCGACCGGGCGGCGTCCTCCTCGTCCATCGCGGCCAGCAGTGCCGCGACCTCGTCGTAGCGCGCCGCGAGCGTCCCCTCGCGGTGCAGCGAGCGCAGGCGCGTGCGCGCCTCGGCGCTTCTCGTGGTCATCGCTTCTCCAGAAGTGTCGGCGCGTTCTCCTGGCCGAGCAGTTCCTCCAGCCGGAACGCGAGCTCGCGGGCGGTGCCGTGGTCGAGCACCAGCCCCACCTGCACGTCGACGCCGACCTCCCGGGAGAGCCGGGCGGCGATCTCCAGCGCGCCGAACGAGGTGATGCCGACCTGGGTCAGGTCGTCCCCCGGATCGATCGCGCCGTGGGAGTGCCCGAGCGCGTCGGCCACCGCCGTCAGCACCAGCGACGCCAGGAAGTCGTGGCGCTCGCCCTCGGGCAGGCCGAGCGGCGGCGAGACGGCCGGCGCCACCGGGGGCCCGTACGGGGGGCGGTCCTGCCCGTGCCTCCTGGGCGGGACGAGCCAGTAGCGCTCGTGCCGGAACGGGTAGGTCGGCACGGTGGCCGGATCGGCGGCCGGTCCCTCGCCGAGCACCTTCTCCCAGTCGACCCCGACACCGCGCGCGTGGGCCTGCGCGACGCCGCGCAGCACCGACCGGGCCTCCGCCGCGGGGTCGCGCACCAGCGCGATCGCCGACGCGCCGTCCCGCTCCCCCGCCAGGCAGTCGGCGATCATGCCGGTCATCGTGGTGTCGGGCCCGATCTCGACGAAGGTGTCGACGCCGAGGCCCCGCAGGGTGAGCACGCCGTCGTGGAAGCGGACCGTGCCGCGTACCTGGGCGGCCCAGTAGTCCGGTGCGGCCAGTTCGTCCCGGGTCACCACCCGGCCCGTCCTGTTGGAGACCAGGGGCGTCGCGGGTTCGCCGACGGTCAGTTCCGCCGCCGCCTCCACCAGCCGGGGCAGCGCGTGGTCCATGTGCGGCGAGTGGAATGCCTGGCCGACCGCGAGCGCCTTCGTGCGCACCCCACGCGAGCGCCACCGGGCGGCCAGTTCCCGCACCGCGTCGGCGTCGCCGGAGACCACGGTCGACCGCGGCCCGTTGACCGCGGCCACGGACACCCGTCCGCCCAGGCCGGCCAGGTCGGCCCGTACCTCCGCCTCGGCGGCCCGCAGCGACACCATGCCCCCGCCCGCCGGGGCCGCCTGCATCGCCAGCGCCCGTACCACCACGAGGCGCGCGGCCTCCTCCAGTGAGAGCGCGCCGGCGACGTGCGCCGCGGTGAGCTCGCCGATCGAGTGGCCGAGCAGCGCGTGGGCGACCAGGCCCAGGTGCTCGGCGAGCCGGCAGAGCGCGAGCTGGGTGGCGAACAGCGCGGGCTGGGCGAACTCCGTGCGCCGCAGCAGCCCTCCCAGCGGGCCGTCGGCCGGGGCGGACACCACCTCGCCCAGGGGCGGCCCCTGCGCGCGGTGGAGTTCCCTGGCCCGGTCCAGCGCGGCGCAGGCGGCGTCGAACGCCTCGGCGTAGACCGGGAACCGTTCGTACAGCTCGCGTCCCATCCGCGCCCGCTGGGTCCCCTGGCCGCCGAACACGAACGCCACCTTCGGCGCCGGGCTCGCCGTGGCGACCGGGCTGGACGGCCCGGCGAGCGCGTCCAGCTCGCGGGCGAGTTCGGCGGCGCCGGAGCCGAGCGCCACCGCCCGGTGCCTGAACCGCGACCGCCGCCCTGCCAGGGTGCGGGCCACGGCGGCGGGATCGACCTCCGTCCCGGAGCGCAGGAGGTCTCGCAGCCGGGCGGCCTGCGCGCGCACCGCCTCGGGTGTCTTTCCCGACAGGACCCAGGGGACGGCCACCGGCGCGTTCCCGGCCGCCGCCCCGGGGCGCGGCGGTCCCGCTCCCGCGGCCGTCGCGTCCCCGGCGGGGTGCGCGTCGGCCGCCTCCTCGACGACGAGGTGGGCGTTGGTGCCGCTGATCCCGAACGAGGAGACGCCGGCCCGGCGCGGCGGGTCGCCGCGCGGCCACGGACGGGAGCGCTCCAGCGGCTCCACCCCGCCGCCGTCCCAGTCGACCAGCGCGGAGCGGTCCGCCACGTGCAGCGTCGCCGGCAGCACGCCGTGCCGCAGCGCCTGCACCATCTTGATCACACCGGCGACCCCCGCCGCGGCCTGCGTGTGCCCCAGGTTCGACTTGACCGAGCCGAGCCACAGCGGCCGCCGCCGGTCGGCGGCGGTACCGTAGGCCGCGATCAGGGCGCCCGCCTCGATCGGATCCCCGAGAGCGGTGCCGGTCCCGTGCGCCTCGACCGCGTCCACCTCGGCCGGGGAGAGCCCCGCGCCGCGCAGGGCCGCCCGGATCACCTTCTCCTGGGCGGCCCCGCTCGGTGCGGTGAGCCCGTTGCTCGCCCCGTCCGAGTTGATCGCCGAGCCGCGGATCACCGCCAGGACGGGGTGCCCGTTGCGCCGGGCGTCCCCGAGCCGCTCCAGGACCAGCACCCCCACGCCCTCGCCGAAGCCGGTGCCGTCGGCCGCGTCGGCGAACGCCTTGCAGCGGCCGTCCGCGGCGAGCCCGCCCTGGAGGGCGAACTCCACGAAGACCCGGGGCGTGGCCATCACCGTCACCCCGCCGGCGAGCGCGAGGTCGCACTCGGAGCGGCGCAGCGATTCGGCGGCCAGGTGGATCGCCACGAGCGAGGACGAACAGGCGGTGTCGACGCTGATCGCGGGCCCCTCGAAACCGAGGGTGTAGGCCACCCGCCCGGAGGCCACACTCGCCGCGTTGCCGGTCATGAGGTACCCGTCGAGCTCGGGGGGCACGTCGTCGATCGCGGGCGCGTAGTCCTGGTAGATCACGCCGGTGAACACCCCGGTCCGGCTGCCCCGCAGTGACCGCGGGACGATCCCGGCGCGCTCCAGGGCCTCCCAGGAGACCTCCAGCAGCTGCCGGTGCTGCGGGTCCATCGCCACGGCCTCCCTGGGGGAGATCCCGAAGAAGGCGGCGTCGAATCCGGCCGCGTCGTCCAGGAAGCCGCCGGCCCTCGCCCGCCCCTGCGGGACCGGACCCCAGCCGCGGTCCTGCGGCGGCTCGCCGACGGCGTCGACGCCGTCGCCGACCACCCGCCACAGGTCCTCGGGCGAGCGCACCCCGCCCGGGTAACGGCAGGCCATCGCGACCACGGCCACCGGTTCCGGGTTCGACAGGGCGGCCAGTTCCCTCTTCACCCGGGCGAGCTCGCCGGTCGTCCACCGGAGGTACTCGACCAGCTTCTTCTCGTCGGTCATGCCGTCCGCCGTCCCTGGGATCGAAGCTCGGAGTCGATGAACCGGAACAGCTCCTCGGCGGTCGCCGGGATCTCCTCGGCCGCCTGCCCGCCCGGTCCCGGACCGGCCGGTTCCCGATCGCCCGGTCCGGGATCGGCCGGTTCCGAGACGGCCGGTTCCGGATCGGCCGGTTCCGGGACGAGCCGGTCGAGCAGGTGGCCGGCCAGCGCGGCCGGGGTCGGATGGTCGAACACGACGGTCGCGGGGAGCCGCAGCCCGGTCGCCCTGCCGAGCCGGTTGCGCAGTTCGACCGCGGTCAGCGAGTCGAAGCCGAGCTCCTTGAAGCTGCGGCCCTCCTCGACCGCGTCCCCGGTGTCCCCGGTGTCCCCGGCGTCCCCGGGAGCCCGCCCGAGGACCGCCTCCACGTACCGGAAGACCGTCTCGGTCATCAGCTCCGCGCGGCGCGCGGGCTCGGTGTCGGCGAGCAGCCGCGGCAGCTCGGCCCCGTCCCCGGACCCGGAGGGGCCGTCGCCGGCCGTCGCCGGGAGTGCGCGACCGCGTACCAGGGCCCGCAGCGGCGGGGCCGGATCCGGGACCTCCGCCAGCCTCGCGAGGTCCAGCAGGACCGCGGCCAGCGACGGCTCCGCCGCCGCCATCGCCGCGTCCAGCAGCGCGAGGGCACGTCCCGCCGACAGCGGCAGCAGCCCGGACCGCGCCATCCTGGCCCGGTCGACGGCGGAGAGCGAACCGGTCATCGCGCTCTCGGACCGCCACAGTCCCCAGGCGATCGAGGTGGCGGGCAGCCCCTCGCGGGTCCTGGCGACGGCGAGGGCGTCGAGGAAGACGTTGGCCGCCGCGTAGGCCGACTGCCCGGCGCCGCCCACGATCCCGGCCGCCGAGGAGAACAGCACGAACGCGGCGAGGTCCAGGTCCCTGGTGAGCTCGTGCAGGTGCCAGGCGCCGTCCACCTTGGGCCGCAGCACCGCGTCGAGCCGTTCGGGGACGAGGTTGGCGAGCGTCGCGTCGTCCAGGACCCCGGCCGCGTGCACCACCGCCGTCAGGGGGTGCTCGGCCGGGACGTCCGCGAGCACGCGTGCCAGCGCGCCGGCGTCCGCCACGTCCGCGGCGGCGAACGTCACCTTCGCGCCGAGCCCTTCGAGCTCCTCGCGGAGCCGCCCGGCACTCTCCGCCCGGGGGCCCCGCCTGCTCAGCAGCAGCAGGTGCCGGGCGCCGTGTTCCCTGGCCAGGTGCAGCGCGACGAGCCTGCCCACGCCGCCGGTCGCGCCGGTGACCAGGACCGTGCCGTCGGCGCGGATCGGCCGGGGGATCCGGATCGCCACCTTGCCCACGTGCCGGGCGAGGCCGAGGTGCCGTACGGCGTCCGGCGCCCGTCCCGCGTCCCAGGAGGTGACCGGGAGCGGCGTGAGGATCCCGCTCCCGAACAGGCCCGCGAGCTCGGCGAGCATCCGGCCGATCCGGTCCGGCCCCGCCTCGGCCAGGTCGAACGCCCGGTAGTGCGCGCCGTGCCGGGCGCGGACCTCGTCGGGGTCTCGCACGTCCGTCTTGCCCATCTCGACGAACCGCCCGCCGGGCGCGAGCAGTTCGAGCGAGGCGTCCACGAACTCGCGGGCCAGCGAGTTCAGCACGATGTCCACGCCGCGCCCGCCGGTCGCCGCCCGCACCGCCCCGGCGAAGGACAGGTCGCGGGAGCCGGCGATCCTGCCGGGAGGCAGCCCCGCCCCTTCGAGCGCGGGCCACTTGGCGGGGCTCGCGGTGCCGAACACGGTCAGCCCCCAGTGGCGCGCCAGCTGGATCGCCGCCCCGCCGACGCCGCCGGCGGCGGAGTGGACCAGGAGCCACTCCCCCGGGCGGGCTCCGGCGAGGTCGCGCAGGGCGTAGTAGGCGGTGAGGAACACCGCGGGCACGGTCGCCGCCTGGGCGAACGACATCCCCTCCGGAATCGGCACCAGCAGACGGTGATCGGTGACGGCCTCCGGCCCGATTCCTCCAGGGATGAGGCCCATCACCCGGTCGCCCGGCCCGATACCGGTCACGTCGTCCCCGACCGCGAGCACCACCCCGGCGCCCTCGGTCCCCAGGTCCGCCGCGCCCGGGTACATGCCCAGGGCGAGCATCGCGTCACGGAAGTTGAGACCGGCGACGCGGACGGCGACCCTGACCTCCCCGCGGCCCGGTGGCCTGTCCTCGACGGGCCGGTACGCCAGGTCGTCGGCCACCCCGCTCCCGGCCGCCTCCAGGCGCCAGTTGCCCGCGCCGGACGGTACCGGGTCGCGCCGGCGGCGCCGGAGCCGGGGCACCAGCGGTCCGCCGTCCCTGATCGCGATCTGCGGCTCGCCGGACGCCACGGCGTCCAGGATCTCCGGCAGCGGCGTGGAGGCGCTTTCCGTGTCCACGACGACCACCCGGCCCGGTTCCTCGGCCTGCACGCCGCGGACCAGGCCCCAGACGCCGGCGCCGTCGAGCGCACCGGCGCGCTCGCCCGGAACCGCCTCCACGGCGCGGTGGGTACGCACCACGAACAGCGTGCCGGCCAGCCTGTCGTCGGCCAGCCCCCGCCGGAGCGTGCCGAGCACCCGCAACAGGGTGGCCCGGACCGCCTCCGGCACGGGCCCGGCCGCCCCGCCCGCCGGGACGACGAGCACCTCGGGCGCGGACTCTCCCGCGTCCAGCGCCGCGAGCACCGCGCCGAGCCCCGGACCGTCCGCGCCGCCGGTGACGCCGACGCCGCCGCTCTCGCCACTCCCGCCTGTTTCGCCTGTTTCGACGACGACGCCGGTGGCATCCGTGCCGCCGATGTCTCCTATGTCGCTGATGTCGCTGATGTCGCCGAGGACCCGTACGCGTTCGCGCGGTACGCCGGCGCCGGAGCGCACCGGGTCCCAGGCGAGCTCGTACAGCAGGTCCTCCGCGCCCGCCGTGGCCAGGTCCGCCGGGTCGGCCGCGCGGAATGTCACGGCCTCGATGCCCGCCACCGGGTCGCCCCCGGCCGTGGCCAGGTCGACCGCGACCGTGTCGTCCCCGGTGCGGCGCACGCGCACCCGTACCGGGGACGGCACGGTCGCGGACGTGTCGGCGTACCGGGTGAAGCCGCGCCAGGCGAAGGGCAGCCGTACGGCGCCGTCGTCGGGGAACAGACCCGCGAGCCCGACGGCGTGCAACGCGGCGTCCAGCAGCGTGGGCGCGACGCGGTACCCGCGCGGGCCCTCCAGGAACACCTCCGCGAGGACGTCCTCCCCGGACCGCCACGCCCCGCGCAGGCCGTGGAAGGCCGGACCGTAGTGATAGCCCCTGGCCGCCAGGTCCTCGTACAGCCCGCCGACGTCGACGGGCACCGCGCCGGGCGGCGGCCACTCGGCGGGGACCGGCCCGGCGGCGGGTCCGGAAGGCGGGGCGAGCGAACCGGCGGCGTACACCGTCCACGGCGCGCCCAGCGGATCATCGGTGTCCGCCGACCGCGCGTGAATCCCGACCGGGCGCAGGCCGTCCGGTTCCGCCGGGCCCACGGTCACCTGGATCTCCACCGCGCCGGAGCCGTCGAGCACCAGCGGGCGCCGGAGGGTCAGCTCGTCCACCCGCGCGACACCGGCCAGTTCTCCCGCGTGTCCCGCCAGTTCGGCGAGGACCGCGCCGGGGACCAGGACCGCGCCGTCCACCACGTGATCGCCCAGCCACGGCTGGTCGTCCAGGGAGAGCCGGCCGAAGAGCAGCAGGCCGTCCTCGGACGCCGCGCGCACGGCCGTGCCCAGCAGCGGATGGGCGACCCGCCGCGCGCCCGCCGCGACCCCGGCGGTGGCCGCCGGCGCCGCCGCGTCCAGCCAGTACCGGTGCCGGTCGAAGGCGTAGGTCGGCAGGGTCGGTACCCGCCCCCGGCGCTCGCCGAGGTACCCCCGCCAGTCGACGCGGACGCCGTTCGCCCAGGCCTCGGCCACCGACGTGAGCACCCGCGCCATGCCGCCGTCGTCCCTGCGCAGCGTGCCCAGCACGGCGGGCCGCTCGACTCCGGGGAGGGCCTCCAGGATCTCCTGGACCCCCAGCCCGACGACGGGGTGCGGGCTCACCTCGACGAACGTCTCGTGCCCGGCCGAGGCGGCCGCCTCCACCGCGGCCTGCAGCAGCACCGGCCGGCGCAGATTGCGGTACCAGTACCCGGGCGTCCCGAAGCCGGTGCCGTCACCCGGCTCGACCCTCGCGCCGGTGACGGTGGAGAAGACACCGGCGGTGAACGCACGGTCCGGCGCGGGCCGGGGCAGGATCTCCAGCAGCTCCGCCTCGAGCGCCTCGACCTGGGGCGAGTGTGAGGCGTAGTCCACGTCGATCAGCCGCACGCGCACGCCGAGCCTCTCCAGCTCACGTCGCACACGGTCCACCGCCCCGGCCTCGCCCGCGACGACGGTCGAGGCCGGCCCGTTCAGCGCGGCGACCGACACAGCGCCCGCGGCGCTCCCTGTACGCCCTGTGCCCTGCGCGCCCTCTGTGTTCCCCGTGTTCTCTGTGTTCTCTGTGCCCCCGCCCCCCGCGCTCTCCGGGATTTCCGGGCCCGCCGGGAACCCGAGGCTTTCGAGGACCGCGCGCACCCGCTCCCGCGAGGCCGCGACCGACAGCATCGCCCCGCCGCCCGCGATCGTGCGGATGGCCCGGCTGCGCAGCGCCACCACCGCAGCCGCCTCCTCCAGCGACAGCGCGCCCGAGGTGAGCGCGGCGGCGATCTCGCCCTGCGAGTGACCGATGACGGCGGCGGGCCGTACGCCGAAGGACTCCCACAGCGCGGTCAGCCCGGTCATCACGGCCCACAGGACCGGCTGCACCACGTCCACGCGCCCCAGGTCCGCGCCGTCACGCAGGGCCTCCAGCAGCGACCAGCCGGTCACCGGGTCGAGGGCCGCGGCGCATTCGCCGACCCGCCGGGCGAAGACCTCGGACTCGGCGAGCAGCGCGCGGGCCATGCCCTCCCACTGCGCGCCCTGGCCGGGGTAGAGGAGGACCGGCTCGCGCGGATCCCTCGCGTACCCGGTCACCGACGAGGCCGACGGCGCCCCGTCCGCGACGGCGGCCAGCCCCGCCAGCGCCTCCTCGCGGTCGCCGGCCACGACGACCGCGCGATGGCCGAACTCGGCCCTGGTCGTGACCAGGGCCGCCGCGACGTCGGCCAGGGCGGCCTCCGGATACCGTTCCAGGTAGGCGCGCAGCCGCCGCGCCTCGCCCCGGAGCGCGCGCGCCGACCTCGCCGACAGGACCAGCGGGACCGGACCGGCGAAGGGCTCCGGCGCGGGAGCGACCTCGGGCGCGGGCGGCTCCTCGACGACGACGTGCGCGTTGGTCCCGCTCATGCCGAAGGCGGAGACCCCGAACCGTCGTGGACGCTCCCCCGGGAGCCAGGGGGTGTTCTCGGTGAGCAGCGCGACACCGCCCCGGTCCCAGTCGACGTGACGGGACGGCCTGTCGACGTGCAACGTACGCGGCAGCGTCCCGTGCTCCAGCGCCAGGACCATCTTGATGATCCCGCCGACGCCGGCCGCCGCCTGGGTGTGCCCGATGTTGGACTTGAGCGAGCCCAGCCTGAGTGGCGGGCGGTCCCCGCGCGCCGCCCCGTACGTGGCGAGCAGCGCCTGCGCCTCCACCGGGTCACCCAGGGTGGTGCCGGTGCCGTGCGCCTCGACCGCGTCCACGTCGGCCGGGGCGAGGCCCGCGGCGCGCAGGGCCTCCTCGATCACCCGTTCCTGGGAGGGGCCGTTGGGCGCGGTGAGCCCGTTGCTGGCGCCGTCCTGGTTCACCGCCGAGCCCTTGACCACGGCCAGCACGGGATGCCCGTTGCGCCGCGCGTCCGACAGCCGTTCCACCAGCAGCAGTCCGACCCCCTCACCGAAGCCCGTCCCGTCGGCGGCGTCGGCGAACGCGCGGCAGCGCCCGTCGGGCGAGAGCCCTCGCTGGCGGCTGAACTCCACGAAGGTCGCGGGCGTCGCCATGAGCGTGGCCCCGCCGACCAGCGCGAGGTCGCACTCCCCGGCGCGCAGCCCCTGCACCGCCAGGTGGAGCGCCACCAGCGAGGACGAGCAGGCCGTGTCCACGGTGATCGCGGGCCCCTGCAGGCCGTAGGTGTAGGCGATCCGGCCCGACGCCACGCTCCCGGCGCTGCCGGTGCCCAGATACCCGCCGTACTCGCGCGGATCGTCCTGCGCCCGGCCGCCGTACTCGGTGTAGATCAGGCCGACGTAGACACCGGTGCGGGAGCCTCGCAGGCCGGCCGGGTCGATGCCCGCGCGCTGGAAGGCCTCCCACGAGGTCTCCAGCAGCAGCCGCTGCTGTGGGTCGGCGGCCTTGGCCTCGCGCGGGTTCATCTCGAAGAAGTCCGCGTCGAACTCGGCGGCCTCGTGGATGAACCCGCCGTCGCGCGCGTAGGACGTACCCGGGCTGTCCGGGTCGTCGTCGAACAGCCTGCCCAGGTCCCAGCCCCGGTCGCCGGGAAAGGGCCCGACCGCGTCCCCGCCCGATTCCAGGAGCTCCCACAGTTGCTCGGGGGTGCTGACACCGCCCGGGTAGCGGCAGGCCATCGCGACGATCGCGACGGGGTCCTCGGCCGTCCGCCCGCGCCGGGCCACGGCCCGGGAGGGGCCGTCCGGCGCGGCGCGGCTCAGGTGGCGGGCCAGGGCGCGCGGGCTCGGATGGTCGAACACGAGCGTGCTCGGCAGGCGGCGGCCCAGGAGGCGGCCGAGATGGTCCCGGAGCCGTACCCCTGTCATGGAGTCGATGCCGAGATCGCGGAAGGGCCGGTCCGGGCGGACGGCACGGGCGGACTCGTGGCCGAGGAGGCCGGCGAGCGTCCGGGTGACCAGGTCCAGCACCCGCTCCTCCCGCTCGCTCCCGGAAAGCCCGGCCAGGACGTCGGCGGGCACGGCGCCGGCCGGCCCGGCGTCCGCGGGAACGGCCCGCCCGGACCGCCGCACCGCGCGGCGCGGCCGGGGAACGGAGGCGAGGGCAGAGGCAGGGGCAGGGGCGGGGGCCGGGGCCTCGCCGGGCTCCCCGGCGGCCGGGCGGACGCGCACCTCCTCGACGGTCAGCACCGCCCGGCCGGTGGCGTCGGCCGCGGTGAGCGAGAAGGTCTCCGGCCCTGTCCAGGCCAGGCGGACGCGCGCCGGGCCCGTCGCGGCGGCGTGGAGCCGTACACCGGTCCAGCTGAACGGCACGGCGGCCTCGGGTGGCTCGTTCCGGTCGTACGCGCGGACCGCCCGGTCGAGGAAGGCCGCCTGCGCCATCCCGTCCAGCAGCGCGGGATGGAGCACGAACCCCTCACCGCCCTGGCCCGCGTCCCCGTCCGGCGGGGTCACCTCGGCGAACACGTCGCCGCCCGAACGCCAGGCGGCCCGTACGCGGCGCAGGCGGGGGCCGTAGTGCACGCCCGCGTCGGCCAGCCGGGCGTATCCGGCGTCCACGTCGACGGGCTCGGCGCCCGGCGGCGGCCACGCCTCCGGGATCCCGCCCCCCTCCGCGAGGACACCGGGACCACCGGAGCCGGAGCCGGAGCCACGGAGGCCACCGGATTCGCCGGGGTCATCAAGGCCGTCGAGATCATCGGGGCCCTCGGGGTCACCCGCGCCCAGCGAGCCCGAGGCGTGCAGCCGCCACGGCTCCTCGGCGTCCTCACCTCCCCGCCGGGTGTGCACCGTGAACGTCGCGCCCGCGCCGCCGTCCTCGGCGTTCACCTCCACCTGGACCTGTACGGGCCCGTCCGGCACGTCCACGGGGGCGAGGAACGCGAGGTCGTCCACTCGCGGCAGGCCGAGGCGTTCCCCGGCCGCGAGTGCCAGCTCGACCAGCGCGCTCCCGACGAGCACCGGGCGCTCGCCGAGCCGGTGCTCGCGGGTCCAGCCGCCGGGCCCGCCGGGGAGGCCACCGCTGAACAGCACCGCCCGCCCGTCCGCCGGCTCCACGACCACGCCCAGGAGCGGGTGCCCCGCCCCGGCGGGACCGGTCAGGGGCGGCGTCCCCGGTGCCCCCTCGGTGCGGGTGTCGAGCCAGAACCGTCGTTCCTGGAACGCGTAGGTGGGCAGGCCGACACGGCGTCCCCGCGTGGCCGCCCCCCACTCGACGGGGACTCCGGCCGCGAACAGGCTCCCGGCCGAGGTGAGCAGCTGCTCCAGCCCGCCGTCGTCGCGACGGAGCGTGGCCAGCGCGTGCGCCTCCACGCCGGCGCCGTCGAAGGTGTCGCGCAGCGGGGCCACGAGCACCGGATGCGGGCTGACCTCCAGGAAGCACCGGTGGCCCGCCTCCAGGAGGGCGGTGACGGTCTCGGCGAGGCGTACCGGCCGGCGAAGGTTGTCGTACCAGTACCCGGCGTCGAGGGCACTCGTGTCGATCTCGGCGGCCGTGACCGTGGAGAAGAAGGCGACGGCCGACGTCCGCGGGCGGATGCCGGCGAACCGGGCGAGCAGGGGTTCTCGCAGGGGCTCGACGGCCGGCGAGTGGGAGGCGTAGTCGACGGGGACGAGCCGCGCCCTGACCCCTTCGGCCTCGCACCGGGCGACGAGGTCGCGTACCGCGCCCGCCTCTCCCGACACCACGGTCGCGTCCGGCCCGTTGACGGCGGCGACGGCTATCTCGTCCCGGCCGCCGAGCCTGCGGCGCAGTTCCCCGGCGGACAGGCCGATCGACGCCATCGCCCCGGTTCCCGCGATGTCCAGGATGGCGGCGCTGCGCCGGGCCACCAGCGCCGCCGCGTCGGCCAGGTCAAGGGCACCGGCGACGTGGGCGGCGGCTATCTCCCCCTGCGAGTGCCCCACCACCGCGGCGGGTTCGATCCCGAGGGAACGCCACACCGCGGCGAGCGAGACCATCATCGAGAACAGGGCGGGCTGCACCACGTCGACCCGGCCGAGCAGGGTCTCCTCCCCGGAGGACACCACCTCCAGCAGGTCCCAGCCGACGTGCGGGGCCAGCGCCTCGGCGCACCGCCGCATCTCGTCGCCGAACGGCTCGGAGGCGGCGAGGAGCTCGCGGGCCATCCCGGCCCACTGCGACCCCTGGCCGGGGAACACGAAGACCGGCCGCCCGTTCACCACCGCCTCGCCCTGCGCCGCGCGCCGGGACGGGAGCCCCTGCTCCATCGCCGCCAGCTCCCCGGCCAGCCGGTCGAGGTCCGTCCCGACGGCGACCGCGCGGTGGGACAGGTCGGCACGCCCGGTGCGGAGGCTGTGGGCGACGTCGGCCGGGGCGAGGCCCGGGTTCTCCGCCACGTGTGCCCGCAACCGGCCGATCTGGTCACGCAGCGCCTGCTCGGTGTGCCCGGACACCGTCCACACCACCGGCGCCGGAGTCCCGGTCGCGCCCGCCCGAGGGGACTCCGGCGCCGCGGACGGCTCCCCAGGCGCGGACGGCTCCTCGGCCGCGAGCGGCTCCCCAGGCGCGGGTGACTCCCCGGCCGCGAGCGGCTCCTCGGGCGCGGACGGCTCCTCGTGCGGCTCCTCGTGCGGCTCCTCGATGACGACGTGCGCGTTCGTGCCGCTGATCCCGAACGAGGAGACCGCGGCCCGGCGCGGGTGGTCCCGGCGCGGCCACTCCCTCGCCCCGGTGAGCGGGGCGAGCCCTCCCGCGTCCCAGTCGACGTGCGGCGACGGCTCGTCGATGTGCAGGCTGGCCGGAAGCACCCCGTGCCGCATCGCCATCGCCATCTTCATCACGCCGCCGATGCCCGCCGCGGCCTGGGTGTGCCCGATGTTGGACTTGAGCGAGCCCAGCCACACCGGATCCGTCACCGGGCGGGCCCGGCCGTAGGTCTCCATGAGGGCGCCGGCCTCGATCGGGTCGCCCAGGCCCGTACCGGTGCCGTGCCCCTCGACGGCGTCCACCTCGGCGGGGTCGACGCCCGCGTCGGCCAGCGCGGCGAGGATCACCCGCCGCTGCGCCACCCCGTTGGGCGCCGACAGCCGGCTGCTCGCGCCGTCGGAGTTGACCGCGCTGCCGCGCAGCACCGCGACGACCGGATGGCCCTTGCGCCGGGCCTCCGAGAGGCGCTCGACGAGCACCAGCCCGACGCCTTCCGCCCAGCCGGTGCCGTCGGCCGAGGCCGCGTAGGCTTTGCACCGGCCGTCGGGGGACAGCCCGCGCTGGCGGCTGAACTCGACGAACGTCGCCGGGGTGGCCATGACCGTGCTCCCGCCCGCGACGGCCATCTCGCAGTCTCCCCGGCGCACCGCCTCCGCCGCGTAGTGCAGCGCCACCAGCGAGGACGAGCACGCGGTGTCCACGGTGACCGCAGGTCCCTGCAGCCCGAAGGTGTAGGCGACGCGGCCCGAGGCGATGCTCCCGGCGCTGCCGGTGCCGACGAACCCCTCGAAACCCTCGGGCGCGCGGCTGTGGCGGGAACCGTAGTCGGAGTACATGACGCCGACGAACACCCCGATCCGCTCCCCCGACACGGAGCGCGGGTCCAGCCCGGCGCGCTCGAAGACCTCCCAGGACGTCTGCAGGAGCAGCCGCTGCTGCGGGTCGATCGTGAGCGCCTCGCGTGGGCTGACGCCGAAGAGCTCGGGGTCGAAGTCGGCGGCGGAGTACAGGAAGCCGCCCTCGGCGGCGTAGCTGGTGCCCTCCCTGTCCGGGTCGGGGTCGATCAGCTCGTCCAGCGGCCAGCCGCGGTCACGCGGGAACGGGCCGATCGCGTCGGTCCGCGCCTCCACCAGCCGCCACAGGTCCTCCGGCGACCGGACACCGCCGGGGTACCTGCAGGCCATGGAGACGATCGCCAGCGGCTCGCGCGCGGCCTGCTCCAGCCGCTCCAGTGCCGCGCGGGTGCGCATCAGGTCGGCCGTGGTGCGCCGGAGGTACTCGCGGAACTTGTCTTCATTCGCCATCGGTGAACCGCTCCCCGTTGTCGTCCTCGAAAGTGATCGCGGCGTCGGATCAGTCGCTCAGTTCTCGGTCCAGCAGCCCGAACAGCTCATCATCGGACGCTGAATCCACGCCAAAGAGCGGCTCCCCGCCGCCGTTCACGGCGGCCGCGCCGCCGGCTTCGGCGGCGGCCCCACCGGCGTCCAGGGTGTTCAGCGCGGCCCGCAGCGCCCGGACCAGGTCGGCGCGGCGCCGGTGGCCGGGGGCCAGCTCCGAGGCCGAGGACACCCAGGTGTCCAGCGCCGCCGTGTCGAACGCGGGCCGGTCGAGGGCGCGGCGCTCCAGCAGGTGCTCGGTCAGCGCCCGCACGGTGGGGTGGTCGAACAGCACGGTCGCGGGCAGCCGCTCACCGACCTCCGCGCCCAGCCGGTTGCGCAGCTCGATCGCCGTCAGCGAGTCGAGACCGAGGTCGAACAACCCCCGGTCGTCGGGAACCTGCGCCGGTCCGGCGAGGCCGAGCACCTCCGCGACCCGGCCGGCGACCGTGTCACGTACCAGGGTGCGCGACGCGGCCTCGTCCAGGCCGGGCAGACGCCGGGCCAGCGGCACGGCCGCCCCGGCGGGCCGGACGGGGACCAGGCCGCCGAGCACCTCGGGAAGATCGTCCCGCCGCCGGGCGAGCGCCGCCTGGTCGAACCGGACCGGCACCACCACGGCCAGGCCGCTCGCCAGCGACCTGTCGAGCAACCCCAGCCCGGCGTCGAGGGACAGCGCGCGGATGCCCAGCCGGTCGAGCCTGGCCCGCGCCGCTCCGTCGAGCCCGGCCGCCATCCCGGTGTCCGATCCGGTCTCCCACAGTCCCCAGGCGATGGACGTGCCCGGCAGACCCGCCGCCCGCCTGTGGTGGGCGAGCCCGTCCAGGAAGGCGTTGGCCGCCGCGTAGCCCGTCTGCCCGGCGTTGCCCAGCACGCCCGCGACCGAGGAGAACAGCACGAACGCCGTCAGCGGCAGATCCCCGGTGAGGCGGTGCAGGTTCCAGGCCGCGTCCACCTTGGGCCGCAGGACCCGTTCCAGCCGCTCGCCGGTCGTGTTCTCCAGTACCGCGTCGTCGAGCGCGCCCGCTATGTGGAACACCGCGCCGAGCGGCCTGTCCGGGTCGACACCGGCGAGCAGTGCCTCGGTGGCCGTCGCGTCCGCGAGGTCGCACGCGGCCGTCCGGATCCGCGCGCGGTCGCCGAGTTCCCCGGCGAGGGCGCGCAGCGCCGGGTCGGCGTCGCCGCGCCTGCTGACCAGCAGGAGGTGCCGGGCGCCGTGCTCGGCGACCAGGTGGCGGACGACCGCGGCGCCGAGCGCGCCGCCGGCGCCGCTGACCAGCACGGTGCCCGTCCCGAGCTCCGCGAGCTCCGGCGGCGTCCCGAGGGCGGCGCCCGCCACCGCGCGCAGGCGCGGCCGGAACGCCTCGCCCCGGCGGATGGCGAGCTCGCCGGGCCGGGCCGCCACCGCACGCGGCAGCAGCGCGGACGACTCCCCGTGCCCGTCGACGTCGACGACGCTGATCCGTCCGGGGTACTCCTGCCGGGCGGCGCGGACCAGGCCCCACAGCGAGGCCCCGGCCGGCCCCGGCAGCCGGTCGTCGCCGTCCACCGCGACCGCCCCGCGCGTCACCACCACCAGGTGCGCCCGTTCGGGCAGCGTGAGGATGCTCTCGCGGACCGCCAGAAAGCGGGCGCGTACGGTGGCGGCCAAGTCCTGGCCGTCCTGCTCTTCGCCGTACGAGACCGTGGGGAACGGCAGGTTCAGGCCGTCGCCGTCGCCGTCGATCAGCACGATCGTGTCCTCGCCGTTCCCGCCGTCCCCCTCCCCCGCCGGAGCCGTAGCGGCGAGGTGCGCGGGGATCCAGGCGAGCTCGTACGGCCGGGCCGCGGCCCCGCCCCCGCCCAGCAGGGCGCTCTCCTCGACCCGGCGCACCCGGACCTCACCGGCCGACAGCACCGGACGCGCCGTGCCGCCGTCACCGTCGCCTCCACCGGCGCTCACCACGTCGAGGGCGAACGTCCCCTCTCCGGTGTGCCGGATCCTGACCCGCAGCGGCCCGCGCGGCAGGTCGTGCACGCGCACCTCCCGCCAGGTATGGGGGACCCGGACGCCGCCCTCCGCCGCCTCGCCCGCGTCGGCGATCCACGCGTGCAGGGCGGCGTCGAGCAGCCCGGGGACCCCGGCGGCAAGGTCTCCCCCGGTGTCCACCTCGGCGTGGAGCTCGTCCCCGGTCGTCCACAGCGCGCGCAGGCCCTGGAACGCCGGCCCGTAGTCGTACCCGCGCTCGGCGAAGGCCGCGTAGATCCCCGTGACGTCCACCGGACGGGCCTCGGGCGGGCGGTGACCCGACCAGCCGGGGACGGGTCCGGCGGTGCCCAGCACGGCCTCGGCGTGCAGGGTCCACTCGCCGGCGACCGGTTCCCGGCCGGGCCGCGCGTGCACCCGCACCGCCTCGTCCGCCACGGTGATCCGCAGGTGCACCTCCTCCTCCGCGCCGATCGTGACGGGGGCGTGCAGCGTCAGCTCCGGCACCGTCGTCATGCCGTGCCGGTCCGCCAGCCACCCCAGCAGGTCCACGAGAGCGGTGGCCGGGAGGACCGGCGTGCCCGCCAGCGCGTGGTCCGCCAGCCACGGCTGCCGCCGCTGCGACAGCACGCCCGTGTAGAGGGTCTGCGCCCCGTCCGGCACGGTGATCGAGGCGGTGAGCAGCGGGTGGCCCGGATCCTCGGCGCCGATCCCGGCGGCGGTCCCGTCCTCGGCCGGCGGCAGGAGCCACAGACGCTCCCGGTGGAAGGGGTAGGTGGGCAGCGGCACGGTGACAGCGTTCCCGGTGTTCCCGGTGTTCCCGGTGTTCCCGGTGTTCCCGGTGTTCCCGGTGTTCCCGGTGTCCCCGCCGAACCCGCCCTCCCCGCCGAGCATCGCCCGCCAGTCCCAGGCGACACCCGCGACGAAGGCCCGCGCCACGAACGACCAGAGCGCGAACGGATCGTCGTGCCCGCGGTCGAGCACGGAGATCGCCACGCCGCCCTCTCCCAGGTCGTGCTGCCCGACCATCGCGGTCAGCGCGGCGTCGGGCCCGACCTCCAGGAAACGCACGGCGCCCAGCTCTCGCATCCGGCCGACCGCGTCGGCGAACCGCACGGTCCCGCGTACCTGGTCGGCCCAGTGCGCGGCCGACCCGAGTGTGTCCGCCCCGATCTCCCGCGCGGTCAGCGTGGACACGACGGTGCGGATCGCGGGCCCGGTGGGCAGGTCGCCGATCTCCGCGCGGAAGGCCGCGAGCATCGGCTCCATGTGCGCGGAGTGGAACGCGTGGCTGACGGTGAGCGGCCTGGTGCGGTGTCCCCTCCCGGCCAGGACGCCGGCGAGTTCCTCGACGGCTCCGGTGTCTCCCGAGAGCACCACGGAACCGGGCGCGTTCACCGCCGCGACGTCCACGCGTGCCCCGGTGTCCGCGATGAGCCGTTCCACGGTCGCCAGGTCGGCCTGAACGGCGGTCATCGCGCCTCCCGGGGGGAGTTCCTGCATCAGGCGCCCGCGGGTGGCGACGAGCGCCACCGCGTCGGGCAGGCTCAGCGCTCCGCCGACGTGGGCGGCGGTGACCTCGCCGACGGAGTGCCCGGCGAGGAGGTCGGCGGGCAGCCCCCACGACTCCAGCAGCCGGAACAGCGCGACCTCCACCGCGAACAGCGCGGCCTGGGTGTACCGGGTCTGGTCGATCGGCCCGGCCGCGGCGTCCCCGGCCACCACCCCTGCCACGTCCGTGCCGTCCACCCTGCGGAACTCGGCGCAGACCTCGTCGAAGGCCCGCGCGTACGCCGGGAACGAGCGGTGCAGCTCGGCACCCATGCCGACGCGCTGGCTGCCCTGGCCGGTGAACAGCACGGCGGTCCCGCCGCGCGCCGGCGTGCCGGTGAGCACCGAGGGGAAGGAGCCCGGCGGCGTCGCGGTGCCGTCGGCCAGGTGGCCGAGGCCGGCGAGCAGCTCGCCCCGGTCGCGGCCGAGCACCACGGCCCGCCGTTCGAACGCGGTCCGCGTCGTCGCCAGGGACAGGGCGACGTCGACGACCCGCAGGCCGGGGTCGGCGAGCACGTGCCGCCTGAGACGGATCGCCTGCTCCCGCAGTCCGGCCGCGTCACGGGCGCTGAGCACCCACGGCACCACCGCCCCGGCCGAGGCGTCGGAGGCCCCGTCGGAGGTGCCGCCGGTCACCGCCGCGGGTGCCTCATCGCCTGACTCCAGGACGACGTGGGCGTTGGTGCCGCTGATCCCGAACGACGAGACCGCCGCCCGGCGCGGCCCCGGCGTGTCCGGCCAGGCGGACGGCTCGGCGGGCACCGACACGGTGCCGCCGGACCAGTCGACGTGCTCGGTGAGCCTTCCCCGGTGCAGGGTGGCCGGTACGCGCCGGTGCCGCATGGCGAGCACCATCTTGATGATCCCGGCGACCCCCGCGGCGGCCTGGGTGTGCCCGATGTTCGACTTCACCGAGCCCATGAGCAGCGGGCTCCGGTCCTCACGGTCACGGCCGTAGGTGTTGAGCACCGCGCCGGCCTCGATCGGGTCGCCGAGCCTGGTACCCGTGCCGTGCGCCTCCAGCACGTCCACGTCCGCGGGCCGCAGGCCCGCACTGCGCAGGGCGCTGCGGATGACCCGCTCCTGGGAAGGCCCGTTCGGCGCCGTGAGACCGTTGCTGGCGCCGTCCTGGTTGACCGCGGAACCGCGGACGACGGCGAGCACCCGGTGCCCGTTGCGGCGGGCGTCCGAGAGCCGTTCCAGGACGAGCAGCCCCACGCCCTCGCCCCATGCCGTGCCGTCCGCGTCGGCCGAGAACGGCTTGCAGCGGCCGTCCGGCGCGAGGCCGCGCTGCCTGCTGAACTCGACGAACGTGGCCGGGCTCGCCATGACGGTCACACCGCCGGCCAGGGCGAGCGCGCACTCGCCCGACCTGAGCGCCTGGGCCGCCTGGTGGACCGCCACCAGCGACGAGGAGCAGGCGGTGTCCACGGTCACCGCCGGGCCCTCCAGACCGAGGGTGAAGGAGATACGGCCGGAGGCCACGCTGCCCGCGCTGCCGCTGACCAGGTACCCCTCCAGATCTCCGGCGGTACCGCGCCGCTGGTGGACCCGTGCGCCGTAGTCGGAGTACATGACGCCGACGAAGACGCCGCTCTGCGTGCCGCGCAGGGCGGCCGGGTCGATCCCGGCGTCCTCCACCGCCTCCCACGCGGTCTGCAGCAGCAGGCGCTGCTGCGGGTCGACGGCGAGGGCCTCGCGCGGGCTGATCCCGAAGAACCCGGGATCGAACTCGGCGGCGTCGCGGAGGAAACCGCCGTGCCGGGTGTAGGAGGTCCCGGAGCGCTCGGGATCGGGGTCGAACAGGTCCGGGTCCCAGCCTCGGTCGGTGGGGAACGCCGAGATGGCGTCGCCGCCGGAGTCGAGCAACTCCCACAGCTCGGCCGGGGTGCGCACCCCGCCGGGGAACCGGCAGGCCATGCCGACGATCGCGATCACGTCGTCGGCGGCACCGGCCGGCGCGTCCGGCTCCCGCTGCTCGTCCCGGGCCCCGGCGCCGGTCAGCTCGTCGAGGAAACGGATCAGGGCGACCGGGTTCGGGTGGTCGAAGACGATCGCCCCCGGCAGGCGGACGCCGAGCTCGCCGCTGAGCCGGTTGCGCAGTTCCACCGCCGTCAGGGAGTCGAACCCGAGGTCGCTGAAGGAGCGTTCCGGATCGACCTCCGCGCCGCCGGCGTGCCCGAGCACCGCCGCGACCGCGTCGAGCACCAGGTGGGAGGTGCCCGGCACCGGTGTGGCCGTCGCGTCCACCGTGCCCGGCGCCCGCCGTACGGCCGCGGATCCGCGGTGCCGTTCCGCCGCCCGCGGGTCGAGGTGCGCCGCGACCACCGCGGCGGTGTCCAGCCGCAGGACGCGGTCGAACAGCGCGAGCCCGTCGGCCTCGCCCATCGGCTTGACACCCGCCCGGCCGAGCCTGGCGACGTCGCGGCCGGTGAGCTCGGCGCCCATGCCGTCGCCGATGTCCCACAGCCCCCAGTGGACGGTCACCCCCTGCCCGCCGGACAGCCGCCGCCGGTGGGTGATCGCCTCCAGGGCCGCGTTGGCCGCGCAGTAGCCGCCCTGCCCGGCGGTGCCGACGACGCCGGCGACCGATCCGAACAGGACGAACGCGTCGAGCCCGGCGTCGCGCGTGGCCTCGTCCAGGTTGCCGGCGGCCACGGCCTTGGCCTCGATCGTCCGGCGGAGCGCGTCGGCGGAGAGCCGTTCGACGGGTGCGTCCTCGACGACGCCCGCGGCGTGCACCACACCGGTCAGCGGGCTATCCAGAGCGGCCAGCAGACCGGCGAGGGCGTCCCGGTCGGACAGGTCGCAGGCCCGGATCTCGACCCGGGCGCCGAGCCCGGTCAGCTCGGCCTCGGCGCGGGCGGCGTCGGGGTGCCCCTCGCCTCGGCGACTGACCAGCAGAAGGTTCCGCACGCCGTGCCGCGTGACGAGGTGACGCGCGATCCGGCGGCCGAGCGCGCCGAGGCCGCCAGTGATCAGCACGGTGCCACCCGCGGCGCTGCGCGGCCAGGCCACCCCCTCCGTCACGCCCTCGGCTCCGGGCCCGGCTCCGGCCCCGGTTCCAGGCCCGGTTCCAGACCCGGCTCCGGCTCTGACCCCGGGCTCAGTTCCCGGCCCGGCTCCGGGCTCGGGCTCGGGCTCGGGCGACAGCTTGGGGACCCTCGGCACGCCGTCGCGGAGCGCGACCTCGGGCAGCCCGGTCCCGATCGCCGCGAGCAGCGCGGAGTCGGCGACGTCGGCGGTGGTGGTGTCGGTGTCCAGCAGCGCGAACCTGCCGGGGTGCTCGGCCCGCGCCGCCCGTACCAGGCCCCACAGCGCGGCGGTCGAGGGCCGTGCCGTCTCGCCGTCGTCGATCGCGAGGCCCCGGGTGAGGAAGACCAGGCGTCCGCCGTCCGCCTCCGCCAGCCACCGCCGGACGGCCCGGCACGCCGCCTCCACCACGGCGTACGGGTCCTCGTCGTCGTCGGGAAGGGCGAGCAGCGCGGTGCCCGGGAGCCGCTCGGGGAGGGATCCGGCCACCGTGAGGTCGGCGAGGTCAGCGAGATCACCGGCCGCGGGCACCGACGGCGCCACGGCCTCCCAGCGCAGGCGGTACAGCCCCGCGGCGGACGGCAGCGGGCGTAGCCGCAGCCGCTCCACGGTCAGGACGGCCCGCCCGTCGTCGCCGAACAGGTCGACCCGGTAGGTGTCCGGGTCCGCCGGGGTCAGGCGTGCCCGCACCCTGGTCGCGTGCGCGGCGTGCAGCCGTACCCCGTCCAGGGAGTAGGGGACGCGCCTGACTCCGGCGGGCCCGTCGATCCCGTGCAGCGAGATGGCGTGCAGGACGGCGTCGAGCAGAGCCGGGTGGAGGCCGTACCGGCCGACCTCCGCCCGGAGCGGCGCGGGGAGCTCCGCCTCGGCGTGGAGGTCCGTCCCGTCCAGCCAGGCAGCGCCCAGTCCCCGAAACGCCGGCCCGTACTCGTAGCCGTGCTCGGCCAGCAGCCGGTAGGCCGCCTCGGGACCGCCCGCGTCGAGGCGGGCGCCGGACTCGAAGGGCGGCGGTGCCGTCCGGCCGGGCGCGACCCCGCCGTCGGTGAGCACCGCGGTGACATGGGACGTCCATCCGGCGCCCGCCACGCGGCCGCGCACGGTGAGTTCCCCGGCCGCGGACACGCTCACCTGGAGCTGGGTCTCCGCGGCGCCCTCCAGCTCCAGCGGTGCGTGCATCACGAAGTCGCCCAGTACCGGACGGCCGGTGCTCGCGCCGATCGCCAGAGCCAGCTCGGCCAGTGCCGCGGCCGGGACGAGCACCCGTCCGTCGACGCGGTGCTCGGCCAGCCACGGCTGCCTGCGCGCGGACAGCGCGCCGGTGAACAGCCGCGCCCCGTCAGGCAACTCGGCCGAGGCCGTGAGCAGCGGATGCGGGGAGGCGTCCAGCCCGTAGGTCGCGGGCCGCCCGTCGTCCTCGGCCGGCAGGAGCCAGTAGTGCCGCGTCTCGAACGGGTAGGTGGGCAGGTCCACCAACCGGCCACCGGACAGGAGCGGCCCGAAGTCGACCGGTGCGCCCGCCGCGTGCAACCGGCCCAGCGCGGCCCGGAAGGTGGCCGCCTCCGGCCGACCGGGTCGTAGCAGGGGCACGGCGAGCACTCCCTCGGCGCTCTCCTGCGCCATCGCGGCGAGTGATCCGTCCGGCCCCAGCTCGGCGAACCTCGTCACTCCGGACCGGTGCGCCGCGCGCACCGCGTCGGCGAACCGCACCGCACCGCGAAGCTGCGCGACCCAGTAGCCGGGCGCCGACATCTCCCGCTCGCCGGCGAGCGCCCCGGTGACCGTCGAGATGACGGGGACGCGGGGGGCGTGGAAGGACAGTCCGGACACCACCCGGCGGAACTCGTCCAGGACGCCGTCCATGTGCGCGGAGTGGAAGGCGTGACCGACCTTCAGCCGCGCGGCCTTGTGCCCGGTGTCCTTCCACAGCCCGACCAGGCGGTCGATCTCGTCCGCGTCGCCGGACAGCACCACCGCCGCGGGGCCGTTGACGGCGGCGATCTCCACCCTGCCGTCCGAGGCGGCGGCCAGCTCCGCGGCCTCGGCCTCGGTGGCGGCGAAGGCGGCCATCGCCCCGCCCTCCCTCGCGGACTGCATCAGCCTGCCCCGTGCGGCGACCAGCGCGCAGGCGTCGGCCAGTCCGAGGACGCCCGCCACGTGGGCGGCGGCGAGCTCGCCGACGGAGTGGCCGATCAGGAAGTCCGGCCGCAGCCCGTGGGACTCGGCCAGCCGGTACAGGGCGACCTCCAGGGCGAACAACGCCGGCTGGGCGTACCTGGTCTGCCCCAGCAGGTCCGGGTCGCCGGTGACCAGCTCCCGAAGGCCGACGCCGAGGAGCGGCTCCAGCGACGCGGAGATCTCGTCGAACGCCTCCGCGTAGGGCGCGGACGTCTCCAGCAGTTCCGCTCCCATCCCCGTCCGCTGGGTGCCCTGCCCGGAGAGGAGGAAAGCGAGCCGCTGGTCGGGAAGGGCGCGCCCGTGCTCGACCCGGGGATGACGTCCGCCGTCGCGGAGCGCCGCCAGCGCGGCCATCGTGTTCCCGTCGTCGGCATCGGCGTCGACGACGGCCCGGTGCTCGAACCGGGGGCGCCGGGCGAGGGTGAAGCCGATGTCGCGCAGTCCGGGCGCCGTGCCCGAGGCGAGGGCGTCGTGGAGTGCCCCGGCCTGCGTCCGCAACGCCGTCGCGGTCTTCGCCGACAGGACGAGCGGCACCGGGCCCTCTCCGTCCGGGATGTCCTCGGGCTCCGGGCCCACGGGTGCCTGTTCGAGGATGACGTGGGCGTTGGTGCCACTGATCCCGAACGACGACACCCCCGCCCTCCGCACCCTGCCCCGCTCCGGCCACACCACCGCCTCACGAAGCACCTCCACCCCCGACCCCGCCCACCCCACCAACGGCGAAACCTCCCCCACATGCAACGTCCGCGGCAACACCCCACACCGCAACGCCATCACCATCTTGATCACACCACCCACCCCCGCAGCGGCCTGAGCATGACCGATATTCGACTTCAACGACCCCAACCACAACGGCGCCCCCCGCCCCCGCCCATACGCCGCGATCACCGCCTGCGCCTCGATCGGATCCCCCAACCGCGTCCCCGTCCCATGACCCTCCACCACATCCACCTCACCCGGACCCACCCCCGCATCCGCCAACGCCCGCACAATCACCTCCTCCTGCGCCCGACCATTCGGCGCCGTCAACCCATTACTGGCCCCATCCTGATTAACCGCCGACCCCGCCACCACCGCCAACACCCGATGCCCCCGCGCCCGCGCCCGCGACAACCGCTCAACCACCACCACCCCCACACCCTCCGCCCACCCCGTCCCATCAGCCCCCGCCCCAAACGCCCTGCACCGCCCATCAACCGACAACCCCCGCTGACGAGAAAACTCCACGAACATCCCCGGCGACGCCATCACCGCCACCCCACCGGCCAACGCCAGCGAACACTCCCCCGACCGCACCGACCGCACCGCCAGATCCAACGCCACCAACGACGACGAACACGCCGTATCCACCGTCAACGCCCGACCCCGCAACCCCAGCACATACGCGATCCGCCCCGACGCCACACTGATGCTGCCCCCGGTGAGGAGATAACCGTCGGAGGCGCCGTCGCCCTCGTGAAGCCGTGGTGTGTAGTCCGACGTGGTCGCGCCGATGAAGACGCCCGTGTCGCTCTCCTTCAACGACAGCGGGTCGATCCCCGCCCGCTCCAGCGCCTCCCACGCCACCTGCAACAACAGACGCTGCTGCGGATCGGTGGCCAGCGCCTCCCGCGGACTCATCCCGAAGAAGGCCGCGTCGAACTCCCCCGCACCACGCAGGAAACCGCCGTGGCGGGTATAGGACGTCCCCCTGTGGTCGGGGTCGGGGTCGTAGAGGGCCTCGAGATCCCAGCCACGATCCTCCGGGAACTCCCCGATCGCGTCGGTTCCCGACGACACCAGCTCCCACAACTCCTCCGGCGAGGCCACCCCACCCGGGAACCGGCACCCCATCCCCACGATCACCACCGGGTCGGACGCCTCGGTACCGGCCACGGTCACCGTCGCGGTGCTCTCCCGCGCCGACAGCGCGTCCAGCAGGTGCCCCGCGAGCGCCGCGACGGTCGGGAACTCGAAGACGACGGTGGCGGGCAGGGTGAGGTCCGTGAGCGCGTTGAGCCGGTTGCGCAGCTCGACGGCGGTCAGCGAGTCGAAGCCGAGCTCCTTCAGCGGCCGGTCGGCGCCCACCCCGCCCGCGTCCTCGCGGCCCAGGACGGCCGCGGCCTGCTCGCGCACCAGCCCGGTGACCGTGCGAAGCCGCTCGTGCGGCGGCTCGGCCAGCAGCCGCCGCGCCCAGGCGCCGCCGGCCGCCGGTCGCCGGGCCGTGGCGGGCGGCTTGACGATCCCGGAGAACAGGGCGGGCAGGCGGCCCGCGGCCGCCTCGTCCCGCAGCACGCCCTCGTCCAGGGGCGACACGACGGTGTGGGCTTCACGCACCCGTTCGAGCGCGTCCAGCGCACGGCCGGTCCCGACCGGGCCGACACCGTATCTGGCGAGCCTGGCCCGGTCGGCCGTGCCCAGGTGGGCGGTCATCGCGCTCGCCTCCTCCCACAGGCCCCAGGCGACGGCCGTGGCCGGCAGGCCGGCGCGGCGCCGGTGCTCGGCCAGGGCGTCGAGGAAGGCGTTGGCGGCCGCGTAGTTCGCCTGGCCCGGCACGCCGAACGTGGCCACCGCGGAGGAGAAGAGCACGAAGCCCTCCAGCGGGAGACCCTCGGTCAGCTCGTGCAGGTGCCAGGCCGCGTCCACCTTGGGCCCCAGCGCGGCGGCCAGCTCCTCGGTGGTCATCCCGGTGACCGTGGCGTCCGCGAGCAGCCCCGCGGTGTGGATCACCGACCGGAGCGGGCGGTCCTCGGGGATGGACTCCAGCAGTTCCGCCACGGCCGCGCGGTCGGTGACGTCGCAGGCCACCACGGTCACCCCGGCCCCGGCCCCGGCGAGCTCCCCGGCCAGAGCCTCCGCGCCCGGGGCGTCCGGCCCCGAGCGGCTCACCAGCAGCAGGTGCGGGGGGCGTGCCGACGCGGCCAGCCTGCGGGCGACCAGCGCGCCGAGGGTTCCGGTGCCTCCGGTGACGAGGACGGTGCCGCCCGGCGTCCCTTCCGGCGTCCCCTCCGGGGATCCGGAGGGGACGCCGCCGAGGTCGTGGGCGGCGAGTCTGGGTACCAGCGGTTCACCGCCGCGTACGGCCACCTCGCGTTCGCCGTACGCGGCGGCGAGCAGCGCGGCGGGCGCCGGGCCGTCGACCGTGACCAGGGTGAACCGGCCGGGGTGCTCGGCGGCGGCGGTGCGGACCAGGCCCCGGACCGGGGCGGACGCGAGGTCGGACCCGTCCACCACGACCGAGAGCCGGGTACCGTCGAGCGCGGGATCGCGGAGCCATTCCTGGAGCAGGCCCAGGACGGCGGCGGTCCGCTCGTGCGCCTTCGTGACCAGGTCGCCCGCCTGCCCCCCGCCCCCGCCCACGGGCACGAGCACGACGTCGGCGCCGGCCACCGCGGCGAGGCCGTCGACCACGGTGACGTCCCCGCCCGCCCGCACGAGGCCGGCGGGGCCATCAGGGGCGTCGGTGCCCTCAGGACCGCTGAAGCCGCCGAGCACGACGACGTTCCCGGGGGCCGGGCCCGTCCCGGCCGGTCGCTCCCAGCCGACCCGGTAGGCCTCGGCCGCGGGCCGGGCCGAGGCGAGTTCGGCGCGCGAGGCCGGGCGGAACGCCAGGGAGGCAACTACGCCGACGACCTCTCCGTCCTCGTCCGCGAAGGTGTAGCGGAACCGGGAACCGCCGAGCGGCTCGATGCGTGCCCGCAGCCTTCCCCGCGCCCGCTCCGCCCCGCCGGTCAGGCGTAGGCCCTCGAAGGCGAACGGCAGGAGGGGGTGGTCCGGGTCGGGATCGGCGAGTCCGGCCAGCCCGGCCACCACGGGGTGGAGGGCGGCGTCGAGCAGCACCGGATGGAGACCGAAGGTCCCGCCCGCGGCACCCTGGATCTCGTCCGTGACGAGCTCGGCGTAGACCGTGCCGCCGTCACCGTCACCGTCGGCGCGCCACAGGGCGGCCAGCCCCTGGAAGGCCGGGCCGTAGTCGTAGCCGAGCCGGTACAGCCGCGCGTACACGTCGGTGACGTCGACGGTCTCGGCTCCGGGAGGAGGCCACGCGACCCGGGCGGCCTCCGGTGTCCCGGGGCCGGGAGTCCCGGGGGCGAGGATCCCGGCCGCGTGCCGGGTCCACGGGGCGTCGTCGGACGGGCGCGCGTGCACCTCCACGGTCCGGCGCCCGTGCTCGTCGGGGGCGGCGACGAGCACCTGCAGCGACGCCGGACGCCCGTGGGCGAGAAGCAGCGGCGCCTGGACGGTCAGCTCGCGTACCTCGGGGCAGCCGACCAGGTCCCCGGCCCGGGCGGCGAGCTCGGCGAGAACCGTGCCGGGCGCCAGCACGGTGCGGAACACCGAGTGGTCGGCGAGCCACTCCTGCGCCGCCGTGTCGAGCCGTCCGGTCAGTACGGCACCGCCGTCCACGAGCGTGACCATGGCCCCCAGCAGCGGGTGGCGGACGGCGGCCGGTCCGAACCCGGACGCCTGGAGCGAACCGGCGGAGGGGGTGAGCCAGTAGCGCTCGCGCTCGAACCGGTAGGTCGGCAGGTCCACCGGAGGCGTGCCCGTCGTCGTCCAGGAGGAGACGGGGACGCCGCCGAGGCAGGCCACGGCGAGGGCGCGGCGGAACGCGTCCGTCCCGCCCTCGCCGCGCCGGAGCGTGCCGCCCGCCAGGCCGGGCACGCCCCGCTCGGCGAGGATCTCCTCGACGGCCACGGTGAGCACCGGGTGCGGACTGACCTCGACGAAGCGGTGATGACCCGTGTCGAGCAGGCCGTTGACGGCGGCCTCGAACTCCACGGTCCGGCGAAGGTTGCGATACCAGTACCCGGCGTCGAGCGTGGCGGTGTCGATCAGCTCCCCGGTCACCGAGGAGTGGAACGCGATCTCGGCCGGTCGCGGTTCCAGGCCGGCGAACGTCTCCAGCAGGTCGTCGCGCAGCGGTTCGACGTATCGGGTGTGCGAGGCGTAGTCCACCGGGACGCGGCGGGCGCGCACGCCCTGCTCGTCGCACCAGGCGAGCAGCTCGTCGAGGGCGTCCGCGCCGCCCGCGACCACCGTGGAGCGCGGCCCGTTGCGCACCGCGACCTCGATCTCCCCGGTCCGGCGCGCCAGGATCCGGGCCAGTTCGTCGGCGCCCAGCGCCACCGACACCATGCCGCCGTTCCCGGCGACGCGGGCGATGGCCCTGCTGCGGAGGGTGACGATCCTCGCCGCGTCCTCCAGCGACAGCGCGCCCGCCACGTACGCCGCGGCGATCTCGCCCTGGGAGTGCCCGACCACGGCGTCCGGCCGCACTCCGGCGGCGCGCCACATCGCCGCGAGCGACACCATCATCGCGAAGAGCACCGGTTGCACGACGTCGACGCGCTCCAGTGGGGGCGCGCCGGCGTCACCGCGAAGCACGGCGGTCAGGGACCATCCGGTGTGCGGGACGAACGCCCGCGCGCAGGCCTCGATCTCGGCGCGGAAGACCTGGTCGGAGTCCAGGAGGGCGCGGGCCATCTCGGGCCACTGCGATCCCTGGCCAGGGAAGACGAAAACCGTTTTGCCCGGAGCCTTCTCACCGGTGACGACCGCGTCGTGGAGCTCGCCCCGGGCCAGGGCGCGCAGGGCGGGCAGGTGGTCCGCCAGGACGGCGGCACCGTGGCCGAGCCGTGCCCTGGAGGCGAGGGTGGCCGCCACGTCGCCCATGTCCAGTCCGGGGTGGGTCCGCAGGTGGTCGGCCAGCGCGGCGGCCTGCCTGCGCAGGGCGGCGGGACCGTCGCCCGACAGCAGCACGGGGAGCGCCGGGGCGGTCACGTGCCGACCGGCGCGGGCGGGAGCGTCGGGCCTCTCGGCGAGGAGGCTCGGCGTCTCGGCGGGAGCGTCCGGCCTCTCGGCGAGGAGGCTCGGCGTCTCGGCGGGAGCGTCCGGTGCCTGTTCGAGGATGACGTGGGCGTTGGTGCCACTGATCCCGAACGACGACACCCCCGCCCTCCGCACCCTGCCCCGCTCCGGCCACACCACCGCCTCACGAAGCACCTCCACCCCCGACCCCGCCCACCCCACCAACGGCGAAACCTCCCCCACATGCAACGTCCGCGGCAACACCCCACACCGCAACGCCATCACCATCTTGATCACACCACCCACCCCCGCAGCGGCCTGAGCATGACCGATATTCGACTTCAACGACCCCAACCACAACGGCGCCCCCCGCCCCCGCCCATACGCCGCGATCACCGCCTGCGCCTCGATCGGATCCCCCAACCGCGTCCCCGTCCCATGACCCTCCACCACATCCACCTCACCCGGACCCACCCCCGCATCCGCCAACGCCCGCACAATCACCTCCTCCTGCGCCCGACCATTCGGCGCCGTCAACCCATTACTGGCCCCATCCTGATTAACCGCCGACCCCGCCACCACCGCCAACACCCGATGCCCCCGCGCCCGCGCCCGCGACAACCGCTCAACCACCACCACCCCCACACCCTCCGCCCACCCCGTCCCATCAGCCCCCGCCCCAAACGCCCTGCACCGCCCATCAACCGACAACCCCCGCTGACGAGAAAACTCCACGAACATCCCCGGCGACGCCATCACCGCCACCCCACCGGCCAACGCCAGCGAACACTCCCCCGACCGCACCGACCGCACCGCCAGATCCAACGCCACCAACGACGACGAACACGCCGTATCCACCGTCAACGCCCGACCCCGCAACCCCAGCACATACGCGATCCGCCCCGACGCCACACTGATGCTGCCCCCGGTGAGGAGATAACCGTCGGAGGCGCCGTCGCCCTCGTGAAGCCGTGGTGTGTAGTCCGACGTGGTCGCGCCGATGAAGACGCCCGTGTCGCTCTCCTTCAACGACAGCGGATCGATCCCCGCCCGCTCCAGCGCCTCCCACGCCACCTGCAACAACAGACGCTGCTGCGGATCGGTGGCCAGCGCCTCCCGCGGACTCATCCCGAAGAAGGCCGCGTCGAACTCCCCCGCACCACGCAGGAAACCGCCATGGCGGGTGTATGAGGTGCCGGGACGCTCGGGGTCGGGGTCGTAGAGGGCCTCGAGATCCCAGCCACGATCCTCCGGGAACTCCCCGATCGCATCGGTTCCCGACGACACCAGCTCCCACAACTCCTCCGGCGAGGCCACCCCACCCGGGAACCGGCACCCCATCCCCACGATCACCACCGGGTCGTCGCCGTGCCCCGCCGTGGCGTCCGGCGCGCCCGTGGTGTCCGGGGCGTCCGGGGCGTCCGGGGCCTCTGCGGTGTCCGGGGCCGTACCGCCGGTCAGGTGCCGGACCAGGGCGGCGGTGGTGGGGTGGCCGAACAGCGTGGCGGTGGGCAAGGTGACGTCCAGGGCGGCGCCGACCCGGTCGCGCAGCTCGACCAGGCCCAGCGAGTCCAGGCCCAGGTCCTTGAAGGTGGCGTCCTGGTCGACGCGGGCCGGATCCGAGAAGCCCAGCACCGCCGCCACCTCGTCGAGGACGCGGCGCTCCACCTCCGCCGTCCCCGCGGGGACGGCCGGAACGACGGGGACAGCGGGGGCAGCCGGAACGGCCGGAACGGCGGGGCCCTTGAGGGCGGCCGAGGCGCCGGGGACGACCGGCACGGCCGGGACGGATCCCCGGCCGGGAGCCGGTTCCCCGGCGGTGGCCGGCCCCTGGGCGGGAACGGCGTCCAGCCAGTGGCGCTCACGCTGGAACGGGTAGGTGGGCAGGCCGACGCGCGGGCCGCCGGGAGGGAACAGCGCGTCCCAGTCCAGCGGCACACCCGTGGTGAACAGCCTGCCGACGGCGGCCTCGACCTCGTCGTGCCTGCCGAGGACCGGCACGAACGCCGCCGCGCCGCCGACCGCCTCCCGGCCGAGACCGCTCAGGGCCGACCCGGGGCCCGCCTCCACGAAGGTCCCGGCACCCAGCTCGCGGAGCCGGGCGAGCCCGTCGGCGAACCGCACCGGCCGGCGGGCGTGCTCCACCCAGTACTCCGGGCCGGTGCTCTCGACGAGCTCGCCGGTCACGGCCGACACGAACGGGATCCGGGACCTGCGGAACGGGATCCCGGCGAGCACCTCCCGGAAGTCGTCGAGCACCGGATCCATCAGCGGGGAGTGGAACGCGTGGCTCACCGGAAGCCGGCGCGTGCGGTAGCCCCGCGCGGCGCCGAGCGCGGCGACCTCCTCCAGCGTGTGCGTCTCCCCCGCGACGACCACGGACTCCGGGCCGTTGACCGCGGCGATCACCGCGGTCCCGCCGGCCCGGGCGACCAGCTCGGCGGCGTCCGCCTCCCCGGCGCCCACGGCGAGCATGCCGCCGCCCGGGGGCAGCGACTCCATGAGACGGCCCCTGGCGACGATCAGCTCCGCGGCGGAGGGCAGGTCCAGGATGCCCGAGACGTGCGCGGCGGCCACCTCTCCGATGGAGTGACCGGCCAGGAAGGACGGTTCGACGCCCAGGGAGGCCAGCAGGCGGAAGGTCGCCACCTCGACCGCGAAGATCGCGGGCTGGGTGAAGGCGGTCCGGTCGAGCAGCCCGGCCTCGGCGCCGTCCGGCTCCGCCCAGACGACGTCCTTGATCGGGTGTGGCAGCCGGTCGTCCAGAGCGGCGGCCACCTCGTCGAACGCCGACCGCCAGACCGGGAAGTCCCGGTGCGCCCGGCGCCCCATGCCGAGCCGCTGGCTGCCCTGCCCGGGGAACAGCACCGCGACCGGCGCGGCCCCGGCCCGTCCCGTCACGACCCCGGCCGCCGCACGGCCGCCGGCCAGCGCCTCCAGCCCGGCCAGCGCGTCACCGGTGACGGCGGCGCGCCACTCGAACGCGGTCCGCGTGGTGGCCAGGCCTCGCGGCAGCCCCGGAGGGACCTCACCGTGCTCCGCGACGAGGTCGCGCAGCCGCGCCGCCTGCTCCCTCAGCGCGGGCTCGGTCCTGGCGCTGAGCACCAGGGGGGTCCGCGGCGCGCGAACGTCCGGCTCCCCGGCAGATCCGGGCACCTCGGGGCGCCCGTACGGTCCGGGCGCCTCGGCCACCACGATGTGGCAGTTGGTCCCGCCCATGCCGAACGAGCTGACGCCGGCGACGAGCCGCTCGTCCTCCCGGGGCCAGGCGCCGCCCCGGTCGCGTACCGCCAGGCGCCAGGCGTCCAGGTCGATGTCCGGGTTCGGCTCGGAGTAGTTGAGGCTCGCGGGCAGCCGGCGCTCACCGACGCTGAGAACGGCCTTCAGCAGGCCGGCGATCCCGGCCGCGCCCTCCAGGTGACCGATGTTGGTCTTGACGGAGCCGACGTGCAGCACCGGGCCCCCGTCCCTGGCGAGTCCGAGGCCCCTGGCCTCCACCGGGTCGCCGACTCGCGTGCCGGTGCCGTGCAACTCGACGTACTGCACGTCGGACGGCGACACCCCGGCCGCCGCCCATGCCTTCCGGATCACCTCGGCCTGCGCCTCCGCGCTCGGCACGGTGAGCCCGCCGGTCGTGCCGTCGTTGTTGACGGCGCTCCCGAGCAGCACCGCGTGGACCCGGTCACCGTCCTGGACCGCCGCGTCCAGCGGTTTCAGCAGCACCAGCCCGGCACCCTCACCGCGGACGTAGCCGTTGGCCCGGCGGTCGAAGGTGTGGCAACGCCCGTCCGGGGACAGCCCGCCGAAGCGCGCGACCGCGGCGGTGCCGACGGGGTCCACGATCAGGTTCACGCCACCGGCGAGCGCGAGCCGGGTCTCGCCGCGCAGCAGGCTCTCGACCGCCAGGTGCACGGCGACCAGCGACGACGACTGGGCGGTGTCCACCGCGATGCTCGGACCCCGCAGGCCGAGGGCGTAAGACACCCGGTTGGCGATGATGCCCCGGGTCGTCCCCGTGAGCGTGTGACGCCCGATCGCCGAGGCGCGTGACAGCGTGGCGTACTCGTCCGCGATGGAGCCGACGAACACGCCGGTCTCGCTGTCGCGGAGCGTGGCGGGGAGCACTCCCGCGTCCTCCAGCGCCTCCCAGGCCAGCTCCAGCACGAGCCGCTGCTGCGGGTCCATCGCCGCGGCCTCGCGCGGCGAGACGCCGAAGAACCCGGCGTCGAAACCGCCGATGTCGTCGAGGTAGCCGCCGTACCCGACGCCCGGATTGTCCCGGGCGAGTTCGGCCAGGACGGCGGAGGAGTCCCGGCCCTCGGGGATCTCACGGACGGCGTCGCGCCCCTCGTCGAGCAGTCGCCAGAAGGCGCGCGGGTCCGGCGCCCCCGGGAGGCGGCACGCCGTCCCGATCACCGCGATCGGCCGGGACACCTGCTGGTCGTGGCTGCTCAACTGCTGCCTCACTCTCGCTCGTGACGGCATGACGGCATGGCCGTGCGAGGCCGCGTGGTGTCATGGCCGTGGGCGTGGTGTGTCATGGCCGTAGGAGGCCGCGGACGTGGTGTCGTGTGGCCGTGCGAGGCCGCGGACGTGGTGCCGGGACGGTGCGCCGGCGCGGCGGGAAGGGCGGCCGAGTCAGTCCCGGCCGGTGAGCGCCAGCCACACCGTCTCCGCCACGTCCCGCGACCTCGGCGTCAGGTAGAAGTGATCCCCGGGGAAGGCCCTGAGCCGGAACCCGCCGGAGGTGTTGTCCCGCCACCGCTCCACCTCGGCGACGGCCGCCAGCGGGTCGCGGTCCCCGGCCAGCGCCACGATCGGGCAGCCGACCCGCGCGCCCGGCGCCGGGACGTACGCCCGCAGGGCGCGGTAGTCACTGCGCAGCGCCGGAAGGACGAGATCGCGCAGACCCTCGTCCTCCAGCGCCAGGGGGGAGGTACCGCCGAGACGCACGACCTCCTCGATCAGGGAGCGGTCGTCACGCAGGACGGCCGGATCGACCCGGGTCAGGGCCGGAGCGCGCCCGCCCGAGACGAAGAGCAGATCCGGGGCGGCGCCGAGGCCCCGCTCGCCGAGCAGCGCGGCCTCGAAGGCCACCAGGGCGCCCATGCTGTGCCCGAAGAAGGCGAGGGGCGCGGCCGGCCGCTCCTCGGCGACCGCCGCCGCGATCCGGCGGGCGAGTTCCCGCAGGTCCTCGACGGCGGGTTCGCCGCGCCGGTCCAGGCGGCCCGGATACTGGACGGCGAGCACGCGCACCGCCGGCGAGAGTTCCTGGGCCAGCCGGACGAAGAAGCCGGCCGACCCACCGGCATGGGGGAACACCACCACGCAGGGGGCGCCGGCGGCGGCCGGGGCGAACTGCCGCAGCCAGTCGCTCCTGACCGACGTCCCGGTTCCCGTGCCGATCCCGGTCGCGGTCATCGTCCCGCCCCCGCGCGGGCCGCGTCGAGGGCGGTGGCGAGCGCCGCCGTGACCCGGGGATCGGCGTCGGGCCGCATCTCCTGCACCGCGAGCAGGCTCCACGCCCGGGTCTCCGCCAGGTGCGACGGGGCGCCGTGCACGTCGTGGTGCTCGACCAGCCTCAGGTCGCGCACGGAGCGCTTGAGCCGCTCGGTGTCCCCGGGCGGGATTATCTCGTCCCTGGTCGCGCTCACGGTGGCGAACGGGACCTCCAGGCCGCGCAGGTCCCCGTCGTCGAGCGCCCAGTCCCGGATGTGCTCGAACACCGCGCCGGGCGACACGCCGGCCAGATGCGCCAGGGTGTCCCTGGTGATCCTCGGCACCCGCGCCTGCCAGGCGGTGTCGGTGAAGAAGTCGTGGATCGGCGTCCCGTTGCCGACCACGCCGCGGATCCGCCGGTCGCGCAGCGCGGCGGTGATCGCCAGATGGCCGCTGAAGCTCAGCGCGAGCAGGTATGTCTCGGACACCTTCGCCCGCCCGGCCAGGGCGTCCAGTATCGCCGGGAACAGCCGCCAGCCGTCCGGCCCGTACCGCAGGGGGCTCTCGCCGACGCCGGGGAACTCGGCCACGACCCCGGCCATCCCGAAGGCCGCGATCTGCGGCAGCACCGGGGCCCACTGCTCCTTGGGGCTCACGATGCCGCCGGTCATCACCAGCAGCGGGCGCGGCTCCTCGGCGGACAGCCCCGTGGCCCACACCTTGACGGGGATCCCGCCGACCTCGACGACGACCGGTTCGATCCCGGGCTGCCCCCGCCGCCAGCGTTCGAACGCCTCGACGCAGCGCGCGAGGGCCCGTTTGCGGCCCGGGCCGTCGACGAACGGGAACCGTCCCATGTTGTGGTACTGGAAGGCCGCCGACGTCTCGCCCTCGTCCTCCGCCTCCTCCCCCGCGCGGATCCACTCGTAGGGCCACGAACCCGGCTCGTCACCGGTGTCGGAGGTGATCCGCTCCAGCAGGCTCGCGTAGTGGTCGGCGGGCAGGTTCTGTGAGATCGCGTGCGCCACCACGAACCGCTTGAGCTCGGACAGGTCGTTCATTCGGCGTATCCCTCCAGCGCGTCCTTGATCTCGGTGAGTACGTCGGCGCCCTCCGCCCCGTCGATCACGCGGTGGTCGAACGCCATGGAGAGCCGCATGACCGGGGCGATCACGATCGCGCCCTCCCGGACGACCGGCCGGTCGGCGATCCGGCCGACCCCCAGGGTGATCGTGGTGCCGCCGACGGAGTGGAACCCGTCGACCGCCCGGTGGCCGAGCGAGGTGACGCTGAACGTCCCGGTGACGGCGGGCCGCCGGTCGAGCAGTCCCGCCACCTCCCGGAACCGGTCGAGCGCGACCTGCCACGGGAGCCGCCGCAGGGCCCGGATGCCGGCGAACTCCTCGGCGGTGTCGGGGTCGGCCTCGATCGCCCGGTCCAGGTGCGCCTGGACCTCGGCGAGACTCGCGCTCTCCAGGCCGCCGATCACCGTCGCCAGCACGACCCGGTGACCGTCCAGCGTCTTGTCGAGGGTGACCTTGGCGGCGACGGTGTCGTACGTGGCGACGACCGGATCCAGGCGGCCCCGGATCGCCGCGTTCGCCTCGGGGTGCTTGCGCAGCACGGCCGCGGCCGCGTGCACGACGTAGGAGACGACCGACCGGCGCTCACCCGCCCGCCGCGCCCGCTCGCGCCCCGCGACGATCGCCGTCGCGTCCACCTCGGTGTCGAGGAAGACCGGCGAGAAGTCACGGATCTGGTCCAGGAAGAAAAGGGTGTGACGGCGCTGGGTGGCGAAAGGCTGCTCGGTCAACGGTTCACCATCTCGTAGATCGATTCGAGGTTCGCCGCCTCCAGGAAACCGGGGAGCGACAACGGCCTGCCCAGGTGCTTCTCCAGCAGGACGAGCATCGCCAGGAGCCGCACCGAATCCCAGCCGGAGAGGTCGTCGAAGGCCCGTCCCAGGTCCTCGTCGCCGACGTTCAGCCCGATCTCGTCCTGGAGCAGGTCCACGAACTCCGCCCGCGAGATCCCGGCCGTCATCGGCCGCGCTCCAGCGCGAGACCGGCCTTGATCCACTTACTCGACTCGATGGCCACCGCGACCGCGCGCGACGACGTCGCCATCTCGGGCAGCAGGCGGTCGAGCTGGAAGAACAGCAGGGCGTTGCCGTTGTTGCCGGTCTCGCCGACGCAGGAGATCTCCTTGGCCGACGAGAAGTCCAGCCGCTTGGCGATCTTGTCGGTCATGGTGACGGACAACTGGGGAGGCAGCAGGTAGTCGACCTGGTCCCGCTCCCAGCCGAGGTCGTCCAGCAGTTCCTCGGCGACCTCCTCGGCCAGGACGGGCACGAGCCTCTCGATGGCCTTGTAGTCCTCACTCGCCGGCGCCTCGGCGCTGTCGCGGTCCGCCAGGCCGTACCACCGCAGGGTCTGGCCGGGGGCCTGGTCCAGGCCCGACAGCCTGGTGAGCACCGACCGGACCACCGGGGCCTGGGGACGGTCCTCGGTGCTGAGCACCGCGGCGCCCGCGCCGTCACCGAACAGCAGGTAGTTGACCACCTCGTCGGGCGGCAGCGCGGCCAGGTCGACCTTGACGTCGTAGTGCTTGGCGATGACGTCCCCGCCGATCACCAGCGCGGTCCGGTACCGGCCGGTGGCCAGCAGCGCGGCCGCCACGTCGAAGGTCTGCACGGCTCCCGAGCAGCCCGACTGGAGCTGGAAGGTCGGCACGCCGTCGATGCGCAACCGGTCGGCGATCACGTTCACGGTGGTCGGCATCAGCGTGTCCGGCGTGGCGGTGCCGAGCACCACCACGTCGATCTCCGCGGCGGAGATCCCGGCGCGGGCGAGGGCCTGGACCGCCGCGAGTTCGCCGAGATCGGCCAGGTCCTGGATGCGCTCACCCGACCTCAGGTCGATCGCGAGGTGCCGGGTCCGCGTGCCGATGAAGGTGTCGACCCACTGCTGCCAGAGGCGGTCCATCCCGAAACGCTCGGCCAGTGCGGCGGTGTCGATGGGAGGTCCCGGCAGGGCCGTCCCCACGGACAGAACTCGTATCGGGCTTTCCCCCATGCTGCTCCTCCATCGAGCCGTTTCCGCGTCGTGCGCGTCGTCAGGCGGTCAGGTCCGGCGCTCCCGAGGTGGTGCCGCGGATCCCACCTCGGCCTTCCGCGTCAGAACGCTAATGACGCCTGCTAAAGCAGCACTAAGCGGAGGAGGCCGGCGGCCATCGTGGCCCCCGTCCGTGGCGGTGGTCGGCGATGCCCCGGTGCGGCCCGGGCCCGCCCCGGGCGTCGTGCCGGCGGGTTCGGCCGGGCACTGGCGGGGCGCGGCCGGGCAGTGCCGGGTTCGGCCCGTCAGGCGGCTCCTGTCCCCCCGCGCGTTCTCCCCACGCATTCGCCCCGCGCATTCCCGCGCCGCCCCTGCGGCACACCGACGGGCACACCGACGGGCACACCGGCGACCCGGCGTTCGCCCGCCGCCTCACCGCGTCGGTCGTGTTCGAGAACACGACCCGGCCCCTCCGCCGCCCGATCACCGTGCGCATCCATCACGTCACCGAACGTGGATGATTGATGCCCGCAAAGGGTATTAAACCTCTTTGAATGCCTAATCAACGGCATCGTCCATCAAGCACAACGGGGGAAACGATGACGGACTCCAAGGACACCAAGGATTCCAAGAACAAGGCCGCGAAGGCCTCGGGGAAGAGCAAGAAGGCCGCGATCAAGGCGACACGGTCGGCCAAGGAGGCGAAGAAACAGGCCGGGCAGCCCGAGGCCAGGGTGCCGGAAACGGGACCCGCCCACCAGGGCGGGCGGCCCATCCAGTCGCCGAGGGCGTGAAATCATGATCGGGTGACCGGGGTGAAACCCGGTCACCCGATCATGGAGTGACACGATGCCCGCCTACCTGCGATTTCCCACGATCTTCGGGGACATTGTCGTCTTCGCCTCCGAGGACGACCTGTGGATGGTCACCGCCGGCGGCGGGCGGGCCTTCCGCCTCACCGCCGGGGTGGCGGAGGCGGGATACCCGCGCTTCTCCCCCGACGGTGACCTGCTCGCCTTCGTCGGCCGCGAGGAGGGGCCGGAGGAGGTCTACGTGATGCCCGCCGACGGCGGCGCGGCACAGCGGGTGACCTACCACGGGGCACGCTCCAGCGTCACCGGCTGGGATCCCCGCGGCGGCGTCGTCTACGCCAGTGACCAGGGCCAGCCCTTCGACGGCCGCAACTGGCTGCACCGGGTGGAGCCCGGCGGGGTGCCCGAGCGCCTGCCGTACGGCCCGGCCAACACCATCTCGTACGGCCCGCGGATCGTGCTCGGCCGCAACACCGCCGACCCCGCCCGCTGGAAGCGCTACCGGGGCGGCACCATGGGCGACCTGTGGATCGGGACCGGCGAGGACGGGCGGTTCCGGCGGCTCACCGCGCTGCCCGGCAACCTCGCGTCGCCCTGCTGGACCGGTGACCGGGTCTACTTCATCTCCGACCACGAGGGGGTCGGCAACGTCTACTCCTGCGACGCCGAGGGCGGCGACCTGCGCAGGCACTCCGACCACACCGACTACTACGCCCGCAACCTGTCGGGCGACGGCCGCAGGCTGGTCTACCACGCCGGGGCCGAGCTGTACCTGGTGGAGGACGGGGAGTCGCGCCCCATCGAGGTGCGGCTGCGCAGCTCGCGCACCCAGCGCAACCGCCGTTTCGCGCCGGCCGAGGACTTCCTGGAGAGCGCGACCCTCAGCCCCGACGGCGTCGGCCTGGCCGTCACCACCCGGGGCAAGGCGTTCTCCTTCGCCGCGTGGGAGGGCCCGGTGCGCCAGCACGGGGCGTTGTACGGGGTGCGGTACCGGCTGCTGAACTGGCTCAACGACGGTGAGCGGCTGGTGGCCGCGGCCAGCGACGAGGGCGACCGCGAGGTGCTGACGGTGCTCACCGCCGACGGCGGCACCGAGCCCGCCAGGCTCGACCACCTCGACACCGGCCGCGCCATCGAGCTGGAGGTCTCCCCCACGGCCGACCTGGTCGCGGTGGCCAACCACCGCAACGAGCTGATCCTGGTCGACCTCGCGCCCGGGCCCGCGCCCGGTGAGGTCTCCGGCCGCGCCTCCAGCCGTGTCTCCAGCCGTGTCTCCGGCGGTACTGGCGAGGAGGGGCGGGCGCGGGGCCGGGTGATCGACTCCAGCAGGTTCGGCGCGATCGAGGACCTGGCCTGGTCCCCCGACGGCCGCTGGCTGGCGTACGCCTGCCGCGACACCGCGCAGACGACGGCGGTGAAGCTGTGCCGGGTCGAGACGGGCGAGACGTTCCTCGCCACCCGGCCGGTGCTGTGGGACGCCCGCCCGGCCTTCGACCCGGGCGGCGACTACCTGTACTTCATCGGCCGGCGCGTCTTCAACCCCGTCTACGACGAGCTCCACTTCGACCTGGGCTTCCCGCTGGGCTCCCGCCCCTACGCGATCGCGCTCCGCGCCGACGTCACCTCGCCCTTCGTCCCCGAGCCCCGGCCGCTCGGGGACGACGACGATGACGACGACGACCGTGGCGGCGACGGCGACCACGGCGAGAACGAGGGCGAGGACGACGGGCCGCCCGAGGTGGTCATCGACCTGGACGGCATCGAGGACCGGGTCGTCGTCTTCCCCGTCCCCGAGGGACGCTACGACGCCATCGCCGGGATCAAGGGCAAGGCCGTCTACCTGACCTTCCCCGTCGAGGGCAGCCTGGGCGACGACTACGCCGACTCCTCCGACGGCACCCTGCACGTCTACGACTTCGCCAAGCAGAAGCAGGAGACCCTGGTCGGGGACGTGTCGGAATTCGCGCTCGGCCGCGACGGGACCACGCTGCTCTACCAGTCGGGCAAGCGGCTGCGGATGGTCAAGGCGGACGAGGAGCCCGAGGACGACGACGCGCCCGGCCGTACGAGCGGGTGGGTGGACCTGTCCAGGGTGAAGGTGTCCATCCGGCCCGAGGCGGAGTGGCGGCAGATGTTCAGGGAGGCCTGGCGGCTGCAGCGGGAGAACTTCTGGACCGAGGACATGGCCGGGCTCGACTGGGACGACGTCTACCGGCGCTATCTGCCGCTGGTCGACCGGGTCACCACCCGGGGCGAGTTCTCCGACCTGCTGTGGGAACTGCTCGGCGAGCTGGGCACCTCCCACGCCTACGAGAGCGGCGGCGCCTACCGGTCCCGGCCGCACTACCGGCAGGGCAAGCTGGGCGTCGACTGGGCCTTCGCGGACGGCGTCTACCGGATCGCGAGGATCGTCGGCGGCGACCGGTGGAATCCGGAGGCGACCTCGCCGCTCAACCGCCTCGGGGTGGACGTACGGCCGGGTGACGCGGTGCTGGCCGTGAACGGCCAGCCCGTCGGCGCGGACACGAGCCCGGACGAGCTGCTGGTCAACCAGGCCGACCAGGAGGTGCAGCTGACGATCCGGCGCGGGGACGACAGGCGGACCGTCACCGTGCGGGCCATCGGCGACGAGCAGCCGGGCCGCTACCGCGACTGGGTGGAGGCGAACCGGGCCCGCTGCCACGAGCTCGGCGGCGGCCGGATCGGCTACCTGCACATCCCGGACATGGGCCCCGAGGGCTACGCCGAGTTCCACCGGGGCTTCCTCACCGAGTACGACCGCGAGGCCCTCGTGGTGGACGTCCGCTTCAACGGCGGCGGCCACGTGTCGGCGCTGCTGCTGGAGAAGCTGGCCCGGCGCCGCCTGGGCTACGACTTCCCGCGCTGGGGCGTGCCCGAGCCCTACCCCGACGAGTCGCCGCGCGGCCCGATGGTGGCCATCACCAACGAGTGGGCCGGTTCCGACGGCGACATCTTCAGCCACACCTTCAAGCTGCTGGGCCTGGGTCCCCTGATCGGCAAGCGCACCTGGGGCGGGGTGATCGGCATCTGGCCCCGGCACCACCTAGCCGACGGCACGGTCACCACCCAGCCGGAGTTCTCCTTCGCCTTCGACGACGTGGGCTGGCGGGTGGAGAACTACGGCACCGACCCCGACATCGAGGTCGACATCACCCCGCAGGACTACGCGGCGGGGGTGGACACCCAGCTGGACCGGGCGATCGAGGCCGCCAAGGAGCGCCTGGTCCTCCAGCCGCCGCACACCCCCAACGCGGCGGCGAGACCCCGGCTCGTGGTGCCGCGCCTGCCGCCCCGCCAGTTTCCCCGCGGATTCCCGCCCCCTTCCACGTGATCTTCCACGGGACCTGCCGGGGACCTTTCAGCGGTACTGGGGTGCCGGACGAACCGGCCGGCGGGCGGCCCGGATCGAAGCCGCTGCGGGCCCGGCAGCAGCCTCCGGTCCCCGGTTCGGCGACCGGGTGGCGCCGGTCGGCGCCGCCACGTCCCTTCGCGCGGTCAGGAAGGCATGCCGGCCGATCCGGCCGCCGGGAACTCACCGCCGCCCGCCACGTGCTCGATCAGTGCGAGCACGGCCTGTCGCCCGCCGTTCGCCTCGGCCCAGCGGCTCACCCGGCACGCGGCCTTGGCGTAGAGCCGCTGGTCGGTGCCGGCGACACGCAGCCAGTCCTCGAGCGTCGCGGGCAGTGCCTCCTTCGAGTCCACCAGGCACCGGTCGCGGGCCGTCTCGGGGGCCAGATAGCGCGGATCGCCGGACACCAGGACGGCGAGTCCCTCGTCGAACCACTGCGGGACCCTCCGCGATCCGAGCCTGGCGTGCAACTCGACGTGCGACATCTCGTGCGAGGCGATCACCGGGTCGAGCCCGCGCGGCGACAGCATCACCGTGCGGCTCAGCACCGCGATCCCGCGTTCCCCTCCCCCGCCGATCCTCCGGTAGCACGCACCGGTCACGCAGGCCAGAACGCCGGGAGAGCTCTCGCGCCCGCCGTAGAAGTCCTCCACCCGCCGGACGGCCGCGTCGACCACCTCCGCCACCTGCCGTTGCCGCGCCTCCGGCAGGTCCGGCTCGACGTACAGGCCCGGTTTGAGCCGTTCCATGCCATAACAGCCTGGACAGGTCGTGGCGGCGACCGACGGGAAGGCCACCGCGACCCCCACCAGCGCGGCGACGACCAGCGCGCCGAGCAGGGCGAGCAGCCACCCCCCTCTTCTTCGGAGGGTCCGCCGACGGTGTTGATCCATTGCGTCACTCCGGTCGCCGGTTCGCCGGGGAACACCTCTGCGGCGTGACCGGCCTTCGGTGCCGCCCGTCACGTCCTCGTCCACCCCCGCGTCAGGGTCGACGATCGTACCGCGCCGGGTCGGGACGCGGCCGGGTCTCGGGCCGCGCCGGCGGACGGCGCTGGCGGACGGCATCGGCAGGTGGGCATCGGCAGGTGGCTTCCTCCGCTCCCGCGGCCGGGTGGCACATCCGCCTCCACGTGCTCCGGGGCCGGATGCGCCGCCGCCGCCGATGAGGTGAATCCCCCCGTCCTGGAGAATTCCTGCTCACGAGCGACGATTCCCTCCCATCGCGGGAGTCACCTCTTCGACCGGCCATCACCACCTAAGGAGACGAAGATGTCCGTACAGAAGCCCGCGCGACCGCTCGACCACACCTTCACCGCGCCGATCGAGAAGGACGGGGCCTTCGCCACCTTCGTGACCGTGCCGAACTCCGCCGAGCTCCTCGGGACGAGGCGGGCAGTGAGGATCGGCGGGACGATCGACGGCCACCCGTTCACCGCCACCCTCATGCCGTCGGGCAACGGTCCGCACTGGCTTCCCATCAGGGCGGCCCTGTGCAAGCTCATCGGCAAGAGCCAGGCCGGCGCCGAGGTGACGTTCCACCTCGATCAGCGGTTCAGCTGAACCGCCCGGGCGGCCGGTGAGCCCGCGGAGTCCGGAGGAGCGGCGCCGCGGCCCCCGCCGTCGGGGACGGCCGTTCCCGGTGACGCGCCGGCGGCGGGCCCCGCCGAGGTCACGTGGCCGCGCCCGGATACCGGCGCACCCCCGGAACAGGACGGATCAGGATGGATCAGGATGGATCAGGGCAGCGAGGCAGGCAACCCGAGGGGGGCGAAGTGGCCGGGGTCGACGAAGGAGGTGATCTCGGCGATCCGATCGTCGCGCAGGGTGAACACGTCGATCGACCAGGCGAGGTGGGCGGCGGCGTCCTCGTCCCAGAGGTAGGAGCCCACCGCGGGCTGGCCGTTCGCGGCGGCCGGGAGGTGCCGCCAGCTTCCGCAGCCGGTCAGCGGGACCCGTACGGCGAAGTCGGTGACGGCCTCCAGGCCGCGGTACCAGTGCGCCATCGGTGGCATCGACCAGGTGACGTCCTCGGTCAGCAGCGCGACCAGGGCGTCGGCGTCCCCGCGTTCCAGCGCGGAGGAGTAGCCGGCGACGATCTCCCGTACCCGGGCGTCGCCGATCTTCCGCAGCGTCGGCTGCTGGGTGCGGGGAAAGACCTTGTCCGCGACGACCTTGCGCGCTCGCGCCAGGGCGCTGTTCACCGACGTGGTGGTGGTGTCCATCGTGGTGGCGATCTCGGCGGCGGAGAAACCGAGGACCTCGAACAGCAGCAGCGCGGCCCGCTGGTTGCCCGGCAGGTGCTGCAGGGCCGCGACGAAGGCGAGCTCGACGGCCTCGCGCTGCTCGTAGCGTGCGCCCGGACCGGCCGGGTCGTCGGTGAGGCCCGCGTCGGGGTAGGGGCCCAGCCAGGCGACGTCGGTCAGCGGAGGGTCGCCGAACACGGCGTGGTCGCTGGAGGGGCCGAGGTCGACGGGCAACGCCCGCCTGCCCCGGGTGGCGACGATGTCCAGGCAGGTGCGGGTGGCCACGGTGTAGAGCCAAGAGCGCAACGAGCTGCGGCCCTCGAAGCGCGCGATTCCCCGCCAGGCCCGCAGCAGGGCGTCCTGCAGGGCGTCGTCGGCGTCGTGGGTGGAGCCGAGCATGCGGTAGCAGTGAGCGTGCAGCTCACGACGCAACGGCTCCACGAGACGGGTGAACGCGGCGTCGTCTCCGCCACGCGCCCGGATCAGATCATCGTCACCGTCACGGACCGAGCTCGGATCCCGCTCACCGCCACGCGCCCGGATCAGATCATCATCACCACCACGTACCGGGGTGGGATCGTCGTCACCGCCATGTACCGAGCTCGGATCCCGCTCACCGTCGTGCCCCCGAACCGGGCTCCTGTCCCCTTCCCGCGCCAGGTCCGCGTCCTCGCCACGCGCCCGGACCGGGCCCGTGTTCGCGCCACGCGCCCGGACCGGGTCGGCGTCCCCGGTGCCTTCCGTCGCCCTGCTCGCGGTCCGCGAAGAAATCTCCCTCACGAACGACGATTCTGCCTCACCTCGGCAGTCTTCCTTTCGACCGAGCACCACAGCACCGCTCCAAACCGTTCCAGTCCAAACCGTTCCAGGAGGCTGCCATGAACCCCGCGACGATCGTCACCGCCGACCACCTCAAGGTCCCCGACGCCACGCTCTACTACGAGGTACGGGGCCAGGGACCCCTCGTGGTGCTCGTCGGCGCCCCGATGCACGCCGCGCACTTCGCGCCGCTGGCCGACCTGCTCGCCGACGACCACACCGTGCTCACCACCGATCCCCGGGGCGTCAACCGCAGTTCCCTCGACGAACCCGGCCGGGACTCGACCCCGCGAATGCGCGCCGACGACCTCTCCCGGCTCCTGACCCACCTCGGTGCCGGTCCGGCCGCCGTCTTCGGTTCCAGCGGCGGCGCCGTCACCGCGCTCGCGCTCGCCGTCGCCCACCCCGAGCAGGTGCGCACCGTGATCGCGCACGAGCCCCCGCTGAACCGCCTGCTCGACGACCCCGAGGAGCGCGACGCCGCGGTCGAGGACATCATCGCCACCTACGTCTCCGGCGACGTCGCGGGCGCCTGGGCCAAGTTCATGATCAACGCCAACCTCCCGATGCCCGATTTCGAGGAGCCGGCGGGCGGTCCCGCGGAGGCACCGGCCGAGCCCGATCCGCAGCAGGTCGCGGACGAGCGCTTCTGGTTCCTGCACGAGATGCGCGCGACCACCCGATGGGAGCCCGACATCGACGCCCTGCGTGCCGGGCCGGGCTCCGTCGTGGTCGGTATCGGGGAGGAGTCGGCAGGCCAGCTCTGCGACCACGCGTCGACCGCACTCGCCGCGGCGCTCGGCACGAAGCCGACGTACTTCCCCGGCGGCCACATCGCCTTCGCCGACGACCCCGACGGATTCGCCTCCCGGCTGCGCGAGGTCCTGCGGGAGAACGAGGTCCCTCGGGAGAACTGAGCGACGACGCCGTGAGCACGCACGAGGACGCATGGCCGCGTGCTCACATGTGACGGATCCCCCCGGCGGGGGCGGGGATCCGTCACGGCGGGTCACGGCGGCGGGGGGCGGCGGTCAGGCGAGGTTCAGCTGCCAGGAGACGCCGAAGCGGTCGTTGGTCCAGCCGAAGCGCTTGCTGAAGCCGTAGGAGCCGAGCGGCATCAGCGGCTCGCCGTTCTCCGACAGGGCCGCGTACAGGCGCTCGATCTCCGCCTCCGACTCGCACTGCACGTACAGCGAGATCGACGGGGTGAAGCCGAAGGCGTGCTGCACGTTGCTGTCGATGGCCATGTACTCCCCGCCCGCCAGCGTGAACGTGGCGTGCTGCACGCTGCCCTCCGCGCCGGGCCCCTCGGGGCCGTAGCGGGTGATGGCGAGGATCTCCGCGTCGTCGAACAGCGACATGTAGAAGGTCATCGCCTCCTCGGCGGCGCCCTGGAACATCAGGAAAGTAGTGATCTTCTGCGACATCCGGTGAACTCCTGGCAGCGGGTGTGAAGGACGAGGCCGTCCCCGGTCACGGGGCGGCCCGCTCGTCGGCTCCGGCGCTGGGTTCGCCGAGGGCCTCGAACGTGTGCTCGATGACTATTTCAAGAACAGCTTATATAAGTCAAACACGATACAGCGATGGGATGGACGGGATTCGCGACGCCCCCACCCGGTCGTACGCCCCGGAAGCCGGAGAGGTCACCTTCTACCGCCACCCCAGGGACGCCGGTTTCGTCCAGCCCCCTTCCTCCGGTTACCGGCACCGCGATCCCCGCCGGACCGTGAGCGAGCCGGAACGCCCGGCCACATCCCCAGAAAATCGTTTCAATTGCCGCATCGGCCACTCTCGACGAAGGAGTGATCGCGGAATACGGTTATCTGCATGCCGGGCGAACGGGCAAAACCCCCCATATTTACCGTCTCCTCTGGTTTCTTCAGCCGTGCGCGTACGGTCGCGCCGCCGGCCTGGAGCCGCTGGCTGATCCCCCCGGCGGCACTCTCGGTGCACCTCGCCATCGGCCAGGCGTACGCGTGGAGCGTCTTCAAGCCGCCCCTGGAGTCGGCGCTTCACCTTTCCGGCACGGCCAGCGCCCTGCCCTTCCAGGTGGGCATCGTCATGCTCGGCCTGTCGGCCGCGTTCGGGGGAACGCTGGTCGAGCGCAACGGCCCGCGCTGGGCGATGTCCGTCTCCACGGTCTGCTTCTCCCTGGGTTTCCTGATCTCCGCGCTCGGCGTGGCCACCAGGCAGTACTGGCTCGTCGTGCTGGGGTACGGCTTCGTCGGCGGGATCGGTCTCGGCATCGGCTACATCTCGCCGGTGTCCACACTGATCAAGTGGTTCCCCGACCGGCCGGGCATGGCCACGGGCATCGCCATCATGGGATTCGGCGGAGGGGCCCTCATCGCCTCACCGTGGTCCAACCAGATGCTCGAGACGTTCGGCACCGGCACGGGCGGGATAGCCACGACCTTCCTGGTGCACGGCCTGGTCTACGCGGCCTTCATGTCGATGGGCGTGCTCCTGATCAGGGTCCCGCCGCAGGGCTGGCGGCCACGGGGCTGGGAGCCGGCGAAGGCCGCGGCCCGCCCGCTGGTCACCGCCGCCGACGTCTCCGCGCGCAACGCGATCCGCACGCCGCAGTTCTGGCTCCTGTGGGTCGTGCTGTGCTTCAACGTCACCGCGGGCATCGGCATCCTGGAGAAGGCCGCGCCGATGATCAAGGACTTCTTCGCGAACACCGGCATGCCGGTCACGACCGCCGCGGCGGCGGGCTTCGTGGCGCTGCTGTCCCTGGCGAACATGGCGGGGCGCTTCGTGTGGTCCTCGACCTCGGACCTGATCGGCCGCAAGAACATGTACCGCGTCTATCTCGGCGTGGGCGCCCTCTTCTACCTGGCGATCGCCCTGGCCGGGGACTCCCACAAGTTCCTGTTCATCCTCTGCGCGCTCGGCATCCTGTCCTTCTACGGGGGAGGATTCGCCACCGTACCGGCCTACCTGAAGGACCTGTTCGGGACGTACCAGGTAGGGGCCATCCACGGACGGCTGCTGACGGCCTGGTCCACCGCAGGCATCCTCGGGCCGCTGATCGTCAACGCCATCGCCGACGCGCAGAAGGCCGCGGGCCGGTCGGGACCGGAGCTCTACACGACGTCCCTCTACATCATGATCGGGCTGCTGGTGGTCGGCTTCCTGGCCAACGAGCTGATCCGCCCGGTGCATCCCGTCCACCACGAGGGTCCCGGCCAGCATGAGGATCCCGTACACCACGAAATTCGGCACGAAAGAGGAGGAGACTCGTGATGGCGGACGACCGCGCCCTGGCCGGGAACACCCCCCTGATGATCCTGGCCTGGACCTGGGTCGGCCTCCCCTTCGCCTACGGCGTCTACGAGCTGTTCCAGAAACTCACCCAGCTCTTCGGCGGCTGATCGCCGCCGACGGCCATACGACACGGACGCCTGACGGGCCACCGTCCGCTGTCCGGTCCCGTTCGTTCATGCCGCCAAGGTGTTGGACAAGCCACGACCGTCGGCTGAACAGAGCATCGGACCTCTGATCCGGCGGTCGCAGGTTCGAATCCTGGTCGATGCACTTGGCGTAGACCTTGAGCATCACGTCCACCCCATGACTGCCCCTCTCCGCGACTTCCGGCGTGTGTACCCCGGCCTTGAGCCAGAGGGAGACCGCTGCGTGCCGCAGGTCGTACGGCCTGCCCGCCAGGGGTAAGGCGACCTGGTCAGGGGTGAAGGCGTATATCCGAGCCTCCTTCCATACCTTGGCGTGCGCCGACCCGGAGATCAGCCCGCCCGTACGAGTCCGGAAGAGCCGGCCATCGGTGGAAGGCCCGGCAAGCCTAGGTGTGGGAAGGGCAGGCTTGCCGGGCCACAGCGCGGCGGCGAAGGACACGCTCAGTGCCGGCCGCACACCAGTAGCGGTCAATCTCTCCGTCGCGCCTGCTTCGGTGGACTACCGGCAGCCGACCCGGGACCTTCGTCCAGAACACCGGCCGTCCACCACTGCTCCTCGATTCGCTTCTCGGCCGCCAGGCGGCAGGCCAACTCCTCCAAGGTCTGGCCGCACCGCACATGGGACAGGCCACGCTGGAGGCTCTTGAGGGAAAGGTCCTCTCGGCGCACCGCGTACCACCCGCCCCCCAGAGACGCCGAGATACTCCAGCGCCTGCCGTAGACGGCCTTCAACTCGTTGAGGGTCACGGATCACTCCGGACAGACAGGCGGGACGGAACGCCTCCCGCGCAGGTCGATCGGTCGGCGATCATCCGGAAGAACGCATTGCGTCTCTTCGACCAGCCTCGACAAGGGGTGACCACCGCGCAGCTCCGCATACCGGGCAGCGATCCGGCGAGCAGCGGTCACCGGATCACCCACCGGGTTGTACGCATAAAGCCGGCGTCCGCGCGCCGACACCGTTCCCGACCACCAGTGGTAGGAGATCCCGTTGGTCCAGACGACCAGGTCAATCCACACCGAAATCAGCGCAATACCGAAACTCCGGTGAATATCGGCGGGCATTCCCAGATTTCGCAGCTCCTCGGCGAGCACCGCAGCAGAATAGGAAGAATCATCGCTTTCCAATTCAACCGGACATCGCCAAACAAGTACGTCTGTCATGTTTCCCACCGCCCGGTTCCGGAGCAGTCGAAGCAATCGCTCCGTGTTCTCCGGCTGCGTCGGCCGTCGATGACCTGCACGCCGTAGGCCGCGCTCACCTCGACATACCGCCACCTCTTGCCCCGGCAGGATGAACAGCCCTCCCCGCCGGTCGCATGTGAGCCTGTCTATCCACTCCTTACTCCTCCGCCGCGATGGACGTTTTCTCGATCAGTCGAGACACTAGGAAGAACAGGCCGCTCCGCCCCGGAAAAGAATTCCGGGGTATCCGAGACATCCATGCGAGGCTGACCGATATGCGAGGCATGACGGATCACCTGACCATCGGAGAACGCGTAGCGTGGTATCGCCGACGACGAGGAATGTCACAAGAAGTCCTGGCCGGTCTTGTCGGCCGCACGGTCGATTGGCTGAGCAAAGTCGAAAACGACCGCATCGACCTTGACCGCTTGTCGGTCATCAAATCCCTGGCGGGCGCTCTGGACGTCGCCCTCGGCGACCTCCTCGCCGAGCCGTCCCTACTCGACTGGAACTCCGACAGCGGAGATCGCACCATCCCGGCCCTGCGGGCAGCGATCACCGACTACCGCCGGCTCACCCCGCTCGCCAATCTCGCCCGGGCCCACGAACCCCCCAGCCTCACCGAGCTGCGCAGCGAGATCGCCGACGTATGGCACGCCTACCAGGCATCCCGGTACGGACTCGTGGTCCGCCGCCTGTCGGCGCTTCTCGCCGAGGCCCACCACGCCGTCGGCGCCTACCACGCCGACCAGCGCATCCAGGCCCTCAGCCTGCTCGGCCAGACCTACCACGCCGCGGCCACCATCCTCGTCAAGGTCGGAGAGACCGACCTCGCGTGGATCGCCGCCGAACGCGGCCTCACCTACGCCCAGAGTTCCGGCGATCAGATCGTGGTCGCCTCATTGCTGCGATCGGTCACCCACGCCCTGCTCTCCAACGGCCGCTACGACGCCGCCTCCCGACTGACGAGCGACGCCGCCGGACTCCTCCAAGAAGACCTCTCCCAGGCGAGTCCCGAACTCCTGTCGGTGCACGGCACACTCCTCCTCGCCGGATCGATGGCCGCCGCCCGCGCAGAAGACCGCGCCACCACCCGAGCCTTCCTGACCGAAGCCGCGGAGTCCGCCCGCCGTCTGGGAGGCGACGCCAACCACGTGTGGACCGCGTTCGGCCCCACCAACGTGGCCATCCACCAGGTAGCCACCGCCATCGAACTGGGAGACGTCCAAGTCGCCATCGACCTCGGCCCCGGCCTGGACACCAGTGCTTTGCCGATTGAGCGCCGCGCCCGCCACGGCATCACCGTCGCCCAGGCGTTCAGCCAGTGGAACCGCACCGACGAGGCATTGGACACCCTCCTCCAAGCCGAGCACCTGGCCCCCGAGCAGATCCGCCACCACTACCTCAGCCGCCAACTCGTCCTGAGCTGGATCCGCCGCCGGAAAGGCAAGCCCAGCCACCGGCTCACCGATCTGGCCCGCCGGCTGCGCGTCACCTGAGGAACCTTCACACGGGGCGGACTTCCCATACCGTAGGGATCATGACCGGACAAGAGACCCCGCCAATGGCCACTCCCCGCGCCGCAGCCGGGGCACTCTTCTTCGACGAACACGGCCGCCTACTCCTGGTCCGCCCCCACTACAAGGACTACCGCGACATCCCCGGCGGCTACATCGAACCCAGCGAGACCCCGTTCCAGGCATGCGTACGCGAAGTCCACGAAGAACTCGGCATCCAACCACCGATCGGCGACCTCCTCGTGGTCGACTGGGCACCCCACCCCCAAGAAGGCGACAAGATCCTGTTCCTCTTCGACGGGGGAACCCTCACCCCGAGCATGCGCAACAGCATCCGACTCGGCACCGACGAGCTGGCCGGCTACGACTTCCACCCCGTCGAGGAACTACCCGGCCTGCTGATCGAACGACTGGCCAACCGCGTCATGGCCGCTGTTACCGCCCGCAGCATCGGCCGCCCGTTGTACCTAGAGCACGGCCAATGTCTAGTCTCATTTGATGCTTGACGCTTTGGCGCCGGATGATGCTTGACACTCCTAGCTGGTCTTTCGCTGTTTAGTATGCGCTCTGGACTTGATCCTGGTGATCTCCTGGGTGGTGGTTCGGGACACGACACGGATCGGTTCACCGTCGGCATGGATGGCGATGTGGGTGTCATCGACGACCACGTCGAGGATCTTGCGGGCGTGCACCCGGCCGACCTGGATCTTCTGGCCGACGACCATGATGGTGCCGCGGATGGAGACCGTGCGCTGGACGGTGACCGGCCCAGTGGGCGCGGTCGGCGGTGGCCCGGCCCGCCGAGCTCCGCGTAGCCGCCCGCACTCGGTGATCGGCAGCGGGCAGCGCACCGCGCGCAGCAGGGTGCGTTCGCCGTCCATGACCTGGGCGGTGATGCCGTCCAGGCGCAAGGTGACGCGTTGCCCGGCCAGATGAGCACCGATGCACAACGCCTGGCTGGCCAAGCTGACGATCCCGATCGAGCTGACCAGCCGATCCACCTCGATGGCCGGACGGTGCCGCGGGGCCTCCAGGACCGGCGCGGGCCCGGCTGGACGCGCAGCGCCGGAGGCGACCAAAGCCGCCAGGTCCTTGACCGTCAGCCGAGAGGCCACCGTCTTGAGCCGGCCGCCACCGGCGGTGAATACGTGTAGATGCGCGGCGCTGATCCACAACGTGATCGCCAGCCCGGCCCGGTCGGGGCCGAGCCAGACCTGCTGGCGGCCGACCGACAGGTTGCCCGAGTCCGGCACCACCCGCTCGATCTCGATGGCTTGCAGGGCCATCGGCTCTGTGACCGGTGTCTCGTCATCGGTGATGACCTCCGGCGGCGCCGAGACGGCCTGCGAGAGCGGTGGTGGTATCGCCATGGTCAAGCTCGCCGGTAGCCGCAGCGGTAACGCCTCATCGGCCTGTTGCCGCTGCTGCTGGCCGGCCCGGGCGGCGAAGAAGCGGTCGGCGGGAAAGGCCATCTCCAGCGCCTGGTGCGGGCGGGCGGTGTTGTAGTGCTCGGTGAAGGCGTCCACCGCTTCTTGCGCCGCGTTCATCGAGGCGAACGGCGCCTCATCGTCGAGCAGTTCCCGGCGCACTGTCTGATGGAAGCGTTCGATCTTCCCGGTGGTGGTCGGGGTCCGTGGCTGGGTATGGCGCAGCCGGATGCCGTTTTCCCGGCAGACGCGCTCGAAGAGCACCTCACCGGCCTTAGGGCCGCCGAACCGGCCGGTGAACTGCTTGCCGTTGTCGGTCAGCACCTCCAACGGCACCCCGAAGGTGCGCATCGCCGTGGCGAACGCCGCGCAGACCTGCCGCCCTGTGGGCCGGGCCACCACCGAGGCGATCACACAAAACCGCGAATGGTCGTCCACTCCGGTGATCAGCTTGCATTCGGTGCCGTCTTGCAGCAGCACCCCGCCCATGATGTCCATCTGACACAGCTGCATCGGCTCGGGCCGCTCCCAGCGCACGTAGTCGCCACGTTTGCGTTTACGGGCCATCGGATCGATCAAGCCGTTACGCAGCAGCGCCCGGTAGATGCTGGAGCGCGAGGGCACCGGATCCACCCCGCGCCGGGCCATCTCCCACCCCAAGGTGCGCGGCCCCCACCGGGGATGAGCCCGACGCAATTCACAAATCATCGCCTCGATAACGGCCGGTATTCGCATCGGATGCGCCCGCACCCGGTGCGAGCGATCGGCCAGCGCGCTCAACCCGCCCTCTTGATAGCGGCGCACCCCGGTATGCACCGACTGACGCGAGATTCCGTACCGTCCGGCGACATCGGTGACCTTCGCCCCCGACAACACCTCGATCACCGCGTGATAGCGCTGTTCCACCACACTCAACTCCACCAATGCCATCCCGGCCTCCCCGAAGCGCAGACAACGCCACGAGCAGGCACAGAAAACGATCAAGGTGTCAAGCATCAAGCGAAGCCAGAGTGTCAACCATCAAGCGAGACAGGACATAGAGCACGGCCAACAGTTGCCGAATTAATCTCATGGTTATCAAGGCGACGGCGCGCCGCGCCGCTGTATCCGGCCCTCTGCCGCCCGCCGTCCAGGCGTGCGGCGTGGGCGCCGGTCCCAAGCCGTAGCCGCACCGCGTGCTTGCCGTAACCGATGCATTCACCGACCCCAGCGACGCGCCGCCGCCCCATCGCCTCACATTCGTTCGGATGCTCTGGATTGACGTTGGCTGCGCACTCACGTCTCAGACCGCTACCAGAGATCATCCAGGTCACCGATCCGCTTCCGAAGTACGCGAGCGTCCTTTTTGGGCAGGACACGAACCAGGACGTCCAAGAGCGCTCGAAGCTCGACAGGATCAGGACAGCAAAACATTTCCCCGCAGGACTGCGCCGGATCAAAAAGCCGATGCCATGGGTCTCGTAAAAACAATGCCCAGGCGCGTAACGCCTCTTCCGCCGCACCGGGCCAATAGCGTGCGTACTCCAGACGAGCGACTGCGATACGACCTCGATACGACAGGCCTGGAATTGCGGGAACTTCCGCGACGGTTGTCCGCGAGCGCCACGGGGCATCAGCGCGAACCAGAGCCGGACGCCTACGCGCCATGCCCCTTTCGTGTGATCGACATAGCGCTATCCTGTCACAGGCTGAACTTCAAGCAAGATGCCGCGGAACGGTACCACCCTCACGATCGCCAGGCAGGGCTGGTCTCTGTACGGGTTGGGGGCGATCGACGGTCCGGGGATTCGTTCCTCACGCCCGGCCCACCGAGCACCAGAGCGACGAAGGTACAGACCTTCCTGATGCCCCTAGCGTGCCCGTTGCATGCCCGTCAGGAGAGTGATCAAGGGGGACTCATGAGGAACCACGGTCACTCGTCCCGCTCCCCCGCAGGTCAGTGTCTTCCCAGCTCAGCAGCCAGACGCGATAGAGACTTTGCAAGCAGGATGCCAGGAAGACGACGTCGTTGACGGGAGTTGCCCTGTTGCGCGTGCCGGACCAGGATCACCCGCATGGGCTTCTATGAGTACTACCGGGCTGCGGATCGTGAGACGGCGATCATCCAGCCGGAGCATTCCCGTGTAATTGCCGACCCTAAGTACAGCGTCCCTAAGTTCGACGCCGTGGAGACCAAGTGGCTCGACCCGTGGATAACCCTGAACGAGCTGGCGGCGCTCATCGGCAACGTCGACCTGCCCACAGGGGTGGACACCACAGTGAGCCTGTACCCCTCCTCGTATCCCGACCCGTTCCCGCAGACCGACGAGGAGTGGGACGCCTTGCCCGAGGACTCGCCCTACCTTGGCGACGTGGGTATCGAGGAGTTGTCGGTGAACGTGCGTGACCTGCTTGCCGGCGCCGACGACGCACGCCTGCCGGGGGTGGTGGAGCGCTGGGCGAAGATCGAAGAGTTCTCACACTTCAGCTCGGACGACCTGGAGTATCTGATGCCCGTGGCCAAGAATCTCATCGGGTTGTCCCGCCGCGCGAAGGAACATGGCCAGCAGCTCTACTGCTGGTCGTGCGCCTGACCGGGACGGTCGCCGAGCAGATCTGCCAGGTTGCCCGCCGGGCCATTAGCGGGCCATTAAGGGCGGTCAACAGGGGTCAGTCACGGTCACTCGCGGGGAGTCCTCCGCCCAGCTCACGGCCCGTACGGCCCAAGACCCGACCGATTTGCAAGCAAGATGTCAGGAGTTCGAATCTCCTAGGCTCCACCAGCCAAAACACCTGTCCACCGATCCTGGTCGGTCATCGGCGTATGTTGCCCCAAGATCGCTAAGGTGTGTCCCAGTCTGTGAAAGGACCACCTTGTCGAACTCCCCCCGGTTGTCGAGGCTGGCATTACTGACCTGGATGGTGGCTGCGGCTGTCGCCGCCTTCCCGACCTGGGAGGAGTGGCGCTTTCGGCTTCACCCCGGTCCGGTCGAGATGCACGCTTGCATGGGTTCCGGGTGGTTGGAGACATCGCCGCTGGACCTCCTGCGCGGCGATCTCGACGGGATCATGCAGAACGTGGAGGCATGGGCCATCCCCGCGCTGCTGGTCCTGGGAGGATTTCTCGCCTGCCTTGGACACCGGAATCCACGGAGCGTGGGCCGCCGAACGGCAGGTGTTCTCGTTCTGATCGCGGTCATCAAGCCGGCCACTCCCCTCTACGCTTCGGCGGAGGAGTGCGGCGGCCCGATCCCCATCCTCAGTACTGAATGGTTCGCCACGGTGATGAGCAGTTGGGGAAGCACCCAGCTCTGCCTCCTGGGCGCCGCCGCGCTCGTCCTGCTCGTCACCCGGATGGTGAGCGGCGCCAACTCGAAACGGCTGGAGGTCGCCTCGTCGACCGGTGTGACCTGGCGCCGGCCGGTGGCACTACTGGTCGACTACGCGGTCGTCCTCGTGGTCCTTACCTTCGTCGTCCAACCCCTCCTGCTGCTGACCGGCATCGACGAGTTTTTCTCCTCCATCTACCTGGGCTACGGGCTTTTGAACGGGGCGGGGCTCTCGCTGGACAACGCAGATCCCAAACCGTTACTCGTCCTGTTCGTTGTGTTTCTGTACTTTTGGGCGCAGCACAGCCTGTGGGGACAGACACCGGGCAAACGCCTGCTGCGCATCCGCCTCATCTCCACGCGGACGACAGTACGGCCGACGGCGGGAAGGACGGCCCTCCGCACGCTGATCTTTCCGCTCCTGGTCTTCGCGCCGGTCGCCGGGCCGATCGTTCTCATCGTGGATGGGGTGTGGGCGCTTTTCGACCCTGAAGGCCGGACGCTTCACGACCGATGGGCGAACACCGATGTCACACGGGAGGTGTCGAACGTCCAAGCTCAGATGTAGCGGAACCGACAGCCGGCCTCCAGCAGGGCGCCCCACCTTGACCCCGGACCTACCCTGCTTCCCCGCGGCCAGGGCGACGGCAGACGAAATGAGTAGGCGGGTGAGATACGCGCGTCTGCGCGGGTGATGGTCCGGCCCGGGTTGCAGTTTGGGTTGCAGTTCACCGCCGTGCCATGCCGTTCCACGTGGACCGGCCGAGCGCGTTGGTCCAGGTGGAACTGATTGGGACGGCCAGGACCCGAGCTCCTAATGCGGTTGGGGTTTGGCGTCATGCCGTGCCCGTTGCGTACACATCAGGAGGTTGAACAAGGGGGACTCACAGACACAGCGCGACCGCCGCTGACCTGGGAAACAGCAGGTCCGAGAGTCGCGTGCCGAGATCTTCCGAACCGGCTCCTCCGATCATCGAAAAATCGAAAGCCCGCCGCCCGGCAGGCAGACGAAGCGCACATCGTCAGGACCGCAGGTGCTCCACGCCTCGTAGCGGGAATCGGGCGTCACGTTCAGGTGCGTCCCGGTGTCGAAGACCAGCCGCAGCGCACCGGACTTGAAGACGACCGATGACACGAGTGTCGCGCCGAAGAGAGCCAGAGCCGGTGCCACCTCCTGGCGTTCAGGAACCAGTTGGACCGGCTTCGCATCGGGAGCGCTCAGTGGGCCGCCGGTGAGCGTCGCCGTGGACGCGATGCTCACCTGGGCGTCACCGTCGAGGAGCAACGTCAACTGATAGCTCACCCAGACCTGGACCACCTGCATACCGCGATAGGGCAGAAGCCAACGGTCCTCCAGCTCGGCCAGATCCGCCGGTGTGGTCACGGTGCCGTCCGAGCGCATGACCGCTTCCCGGATCAGCGGGTCGGCAGCCGCGTGATCCTCCCTCCGGTGGTTCACCGAGATCACCATCCGAAGCGTCTCGTCGCCATATGGAAGCACGTAGGAGAGAACCTTGTACTCCTGGCCGTCCTGGCCGGTGACGTTCTCCCAATCCTTGTCGTCGTTCTCTTCCATCACGACGAGCTCGTCGTAGCGCGCGACACGGCGCCACCGGTCCAGGTACTCCTCCGCGATCCGCGCCGCGACCTTCTCGTTCAGCTTCATCGGATCATCCTGCCGCTCGTGCCATTGGCGTGCCATTAGACAGGGTGACGAGAGGTCAACCACGGTCACTCATGACATGCCAAACGCCCAGCTCAGCGCGCCTACAAGCCGTAATCCACGCACTTCCCAAGCTGATGTCGGCAACCCGCCGAGGGAGACGAGGCCAAGCGCGCTGCCCGCATCAGGCCCGTGAGCTTATAACGCCGCCAAGCAGCGGTCCGGCCGAGGCGTTCGACGCAGGAGAATGGCTGGATGCGTCGATTCGATGCCGCGGGGGCCGGCCTTGTCCCCGGGCAAACGGTCCGGGCCCGGGTGACCACCCATCAACCGTGGGGCATCAGCGTGGTGATCCCCGGCCATGAGGACATTGGCGCGTCCGTGGACGCCGCCGTAATCGACAGCCCATCGGGAAACCTCCGCGCCCTTCCCGAGGAGTACCCCCGGTCGGTGCCGAGGTTGACGCCGTCGTCCAGCAGCTTCACCGCTACACCTCGCCCGCCTGGGCGCGGTTGAGCCTGCGCAGCCAGGACCTGGAATGCCTCCAATGGAGGTGCGACTTCTGCGGCACGCTAGTCGCCTTGAGCCCGGGAGGCGACGGCGTGACCATGGACGTCCGCAGCGCCGATGGCCCCGGCAGCACCGCCGTCGTCGCCCACCGCGAATGCCTCGCCATCCGGCTCCATGCTCAAAGCCTCGAACCGGCCCGCATCCGCTCAGTCGGCCGAAAGCCATAGATCTCTCGTCAACAAGATTCGGAACATACGCGGAACGCCCGGTTCACCACGATTGGGCAATCCCCCTGGATCGCAGGTCAGTACACCAGCCAGCGCAAGAGCAGTCCTCCACTTCTGATCCGACGGTCGCAGATATCCGGTCCGCCCAACGAGCCGACGCGTGGCAGTGGCGAGGCGCACAGGCGGTTGTCCGGTGTCCGGTCGGCTCCGGGCTGGAGATCGAGATCGTGGCCTGACGGCTCCCGGGGCTGCGATGCGAGGATGGAGGAATGATCAGTTTCACTTCGTATGACGGGACCGTGCTCGTCTGTCATGAGCGGGGAGAAGGGCCGGCGCTGGTCTGCCTGCCGGGCGGGCCGGGGCGGTCCTCGCGGTACTTGGGAGATCTCGGCGGTCTAACGGCTCGGCGTCGGCTCTTCCTGCTGGACAATCGAGGAACCGGCGAGTCCGCGGCGCCACTCGATCCGGACACGTATGCGATGGACCGCATGGTCGCGGACGTCGAGGCGCTGCGTGCGCGCCTGGGGTTCGAGCGGATGGACCTGCTCGGGCATTCGGCGGCCGGAGGGCTGGCGTTGCTGTACGCGGCCCGGTATCCCGAACGGATAGGGCACCTGGTGCTGGTCACACCGAGCGTGCACCCGGCGGGGATCGAGATAACCGACGAGCAGTGGTACGCCCAGATCGAACACCGAGCCGATGAGAGCTGGTACGAGAGCAGGCTGCCGGACCTCAAGGCGTGGGACGCGGGCGACGAGAGCCGGCGCCTGAGGGCGCAGCCGTTCTTCTACAGTCCTTGGAACGAGACCGCCGAGGCGCACGCCACACGGTTCGCCGACCGCTCGGCCGAGGCGGCGAAGCGCTTTCACACCGACATGCCCGACGCCGAGAAGACCCGGGCGAGCCTGGCGAAGGTCACCGCGCCGGTCCTGGTGGTCGCGGGAGAGCGGGATCCGGGACCGTCGCCCGCGCACGCGGCCGAGCTGGCCGGGATCTTTCCACGCGGGACCAGCATCGTGCTGCCCGGGGCACACTACCCCTGGGTCACCGCCCCGGCAGCCTTCGCCGAGGCGATCGAGGGATTCCTCGACGGCTAGCCGATCGGCAGCACAAAAGGCGTCAAACCTGCCATACGGCCCCAGGCGTGGAATCGGTCCGGTGCGTCACGTCGTCGTCCCCCGATCCCGAGAGCGCTACGGGCGGTTGACGTGGCCGGCCGTCCAGGTCTCCAGGAGGCGGATGATCTCGGCATGGCCGGTGCCGAGCCGTGACTCCGAGCGGAGCCTGCCCGTGTCGTCGCGCACTTCGGCCACGATCCGCACGTCGCCCCCTTCGGACTCCTCGCGACGGACGGTGATCCGCGCTCCCCGCGGGGCGTGTTCCGCGGCCCGCGCGAGCACCTCCGCCTCGATGTCGCGGCCGGCGTAGCGCCGGGCGAGATCGAGGGGGCCCCGGTCCTGGCTGCCGGCCGACGCGGGGTTCGCCCCGTGGTCGAGCAGGATCCTGACCACGGCCGTCGCGCCGCGCTCGGCGGCATGGGACAGGGCGGTGCGCCCGGCGGAATCGTCGAGGTCGGGATCGGCGCCCCGGTCGAGCAGTGTTCTCACGACGGCCAGGTGCTCGTTCGTCGCCGCCCAGTGCAGGGCCGTCATCGCGGTCCTTTCGATGTCCTCTCGCCGGTCGGGATCGGCGCCGGCGTCGAGCAGCGCGACCACCGCTTCGAGGTGTCCCCAGGCCGCGGCGGCACACAGGGGCAGCCCTTCGCCCTCGCCCCCGCTCTCCCGGTCGGGATCGGCTCCGGCCGCCAGCGCCGTCCGCACGATGCCCGCGTCCCCCCGCACGGCGGCCCGGTACAGGGCCGTGCTGCCGTCCTCGCCGGGCCCGTCCGGATGCACAACGCCCTCCAGCAGCCTCCGGACCTCCCCCGCCTCCCCGATCGTCGCCGCCGCCACCAGGTCGTCTTCCCTCATACGGCCCAGTCTGGATGGCAGCCCCCTCGCGATCCACCGGTTTTGGGACTGTACGGGCTGACTGAACAGGCCCTGCGGTGGCGATCGAGGGTCCGGAGCTTCGTTCCTCAGCAGCGGTCCCCTGAGCATCGTGGACATGGAGAGAAACCGTGCAAACGGTGTGAAGTTATCTGTCCAGGTGTAGCTTGGCCGCTGATTGCTCCAGAAGACTTCACGCCGTGTCGACTGCGTCCAGCGAGAAGAAGCCTTTGGGCCGGCCGTCGCTCAGGATGGTGTCACTCGGGTGGCTCGTGCTGGTGGCGCTGGAGTACCTCTGGATTCCGGTGTTCAGGGTGTCCGAGCTGTTCGCCTGGCTCGCGATCACGGCGGCCTGGTTGTGGGCGACCAGTCTGTCGGTCATGGTGGCGACGACCTGTCTGTCCCTCAGGGACTACGGCCGGTGTGTCGCCGCGCTGTTGCTCGCCCTCGGTGCCGGAGCGGTGGTCAGAACCGCTGACTGGGAAGTCCTGTACGCGGAGGGTCTGTCTGGTCGCACCGGGACGCGTTCGCCGAACTCGCCGCCGACCACGAACACCACCGGCCGCTCACCGTGCCCGGGTGGATGAGGTATCTGTCGACAGACGGTCAGGTACGGCCGCAACGTGACGTTCTCTATCTGCCGGTGTTCGAGGATTGGCGGGCGGAGAGCGGCAGGGGAGAGGGCGATGGGAGATCAGGCAACCCTTGTGTTCTGCCGAGAGGCCAGGAAGTCGTCGAACTCGGCCTGTTGCTCACCGCTGAGGGCACGCCGGGGGAGGAAGCCCGTGAACTGCTTGTTCACGAAGAACAGCCAGAACTCGGGGCCGGTCACGATCCGTCCGAACAGCGACCATTGCATCGTGGTGGTGAAGTGGTCGCTCCGGGCCTCGTATCCGTCGTCGGTCAACCGGAGGGTGGTCGGCACGCAGAGGTAGGTGAGCCGCCGCCTGCCGGTACGTCGAATCGACCACGTCAGCGCGAGCGGGAAGACGACCGCCACCAGGAGCATGACGGCACCCATGTACAGGGCGTCGACCAGGACGCAGACAAGCCCTGACACGATCAGGACCGACGGCAACACCAGATAGGCGATCTTGAGTTGCTGCCTGACGCCCTGCCCGAGTGCTCGCGCCACTTCGTCGGGAGTGGGTTCGTATGTCGTCGTGAAGTCCACCATGCCGCCTTCGTACGTGTGGTGACACATCATCCAAGGCTCTGTATGAACTCGCAACGCCGTCTCCGCACGAAGGCGATCCGGTGGTCACGGCGCCGGGGGAGACTGACCGCCGATCATTTCGAGCAGTGCGGCGTGCGTCTCGCGGTCGGCCGCCACGACGAGCCCGCCCGCGCCGGTGTGCGGCGGCTGACCGTGGATGTCCGTCACCACGCACCCGGCGGCCTGGCACAACGCGATCCCGGCGGCGAAGTGCACGTTGTCCCGCGGGTCGCCGTCGGTGACGTACGCGGCTCGCCGGCCGGCGGCGACCCAGGCCAGCGCCAGAGAGGTGGACAGGACGCGCGTGTGGAAGCGCTCGGCGAACCCGGGGTCGGCGAGCAGACGGACCACCCGGAAGCCCGGCTCGTTCGGGAAGGGCGGGTCGAGGTTGAGGTCCACCAGTCGCGACTCGGGCGAGGGCACGAGTTCCTCGTCCACGCCGTCGCGGCGGACGTAGGCGCGGTCGCCGTCCGTCCAGAACACCTCGTCGGCGAACGGGTCGGCCGAGGCGGCCACCGTGAGGTCCCGGCCGACGCGCAGGGCGACGTTCACCGCGACCAGCGTGGTGCGCGCGGCGTAGTTCAGCGTGCCGCACAGGGGGTCGACCAGCCACATGCGTTCCGCTCCGGCCGAGCCGGCGCGTCCGCTCTCCTCGCCCGTCACGGCGTCGTCCGGCCGGGCGGAGCGAATGACGTCGATGACGGCGTTCTCCGCGTCGATGTCAGCGGAGGTGGCGAAGTCGCTCGCGGTCTTCTCGAAGCGCTCCAGCGACGCACCGTACATGGCTCTTACGACAGCGGCTCCTGATCGCGCTGCCGCGAGGGCCACTTCCTCGTCCGTGATCGGCATGTGCACAGGATAGACACGATCTCCACCGCTTGATCGGCGGGGTCGGCGGGGTCGGCGAGATCGGCGGGCCCGTTGGCTCACGTTCGGCTGCTTCGCGACTGAGCACGACGCCCGCTCGTGGCTGCCGGAGGCCGGGCGCCCGCCTTGACCTCGCAGTCGAGATGACCAAAATGACCGGCGAGGGCCGGGGCAGGACGGGGCCAGGGCAGGGGCAGGGCGGAGTCAGGGCGGGGTGACGTCGGCGAAGGCGACGAGACGGGCGGCCAGCGCCCTGACCTCGTCGCGCAGCCCGGCGGGAGTGATCACGGCGAACGGCCAGCCGAGCCCGGCGAGCATCTGCGCCATCCCGTCCAGCCGCTCGGCCCTGGTGACCAGCAGCACCCCGCCGGAGGTCTCGGCCAGCGTCGCCGTGGAGGCGGGAATCCGCACGGCGGCCTCCTCCAGGGTGGTCTCCAGCAGCACCCTGACCTCGTGCCGGTACGGCACCGCCGACAGCGCCCCGACCACGTGGGCCACCGGGTCGAAGCCGTCGGGCACCAGGAAGCCCCGCTCGGTGTGCGCGGCACTCGCCACCCGGTCCACCCGGAACGTCCTGATCTCCCCGCTGCCGTGGTCGAGCCCGGCGACGTACCAGCGGCCGGAGTGGAAGACGATGCCGTACGGGTCCAGGTCGCGCTCGGAGGCGTCGCCGCGCCAGGAGCGGTAGGCCAGCCGGGCGGTGACCCGGCGCCGGGTGGCATCGGCGAGCGCGAGCAGCGGTCCCGCCTTGGGGGTGCTCACCTTCGGCGCCGCGCTCGCGGTGTGGCCCAGCGTCTCCGACACCGCGTCGACGCGCTCGCGCAGCGGGCGCGGGAGCACCCGCTGGATCTTGGCCAGCGCGCTCTCGGTCGCGGCCTCCCCCACCGCCAGCCCGGTCCGACGCCCGGCCAGCAGCCCCAGCACCACGGCGGTGGCCTCGTCGTCGGTGAGCATGAGCGGCGGGAGTTTGTAGCCGGGCAGCAGGCGGTAACCGCCGTGACGGCCCCGTTCGGCCTGGACCGGCACCCCGAGCTCCGACAGCCTCACCGCGTAACGGCGGACCGTGCGCTCGTCCACCTCCAGCCTGGCGGCGAGATCGGGGCCGGTCAGGCCGGGGGCGGCCTGCAGCAACTCCAGCAGCGCGAGCACCCGGGCGGCGGTCATCGACATTCCCTTCAAAATCAGGACCGGTACTGTCCGGATTCGATTTTATGGTGAGGCCAGGCGAACAGAGGAGAGAAATGATGAGCACATATGTCCTGGTCCCCGGTTTCTGGCTCGGCGCGTGGGCGTGGGAGAAGGTCACCGGCCCGCTGCGCGAGGCCGGGCACGACGTCCACCCGGTCACCCTCACCGGGCTCGGCGACCGGGTTCACCTGGCGGGTCCCGAGGTCGACCTGGAGACCCACATCCAGGACATCGTCAACACCGTCGTCTTCGCGGACCTGACCGAGGTGATCCTCGTCGCCCACAGCGGGGCGGGCGCCCCGGTCACCGGGGCGGCCGACCGGATCCCCGAGCGCGTCGCCCGGGTCGTCTACGTCGAGAGCGGGCCGCCGGCCGACGGCATGACCCAGCTGGACCTCACCGAGCCCGAGTGGCGGGCGTTCGTCGAGAGGCGGGTCGCCGAGCGGGGCGGGGCGAGTTACCCGCTCCCCTCCTGGGAGGAGCACGAGCGGGCCGGGGCCAGTCTGGAGGGACTGGGCGAGGCCGAGCGCGAGTGGCTCGCCTCCCGCGCGACCCCGCAGCCGTACGGGACGCTGACCCAGCCGCTGGTGCTCAAGGGTGGCGCGGACGCGCTGCCCAAGACGCTCGTCACGTGCTCGTTCCCGCTGGAGCGGGTGCACGCCATGATCGCCTCAGGTCACCCCTACTTCGCGGAGCTCGCGGGGCCCGAGTGGAGCTTCGTCGCGGTGCCGACCGGTCACTGGCCGATGGTTTCCAAGCCGGAGGAGACCGCCGCCGCGCTGGCCGCGCTGGCGGGCTGAGGCGGCCGGGGCACCGCGGGCGTCACGGGGCGCCGCGGAACACAGGCAGGACATTTGTCACGGGTGGTTCCGGATCGTTGGATCTGCCGTGGACAACGCGCTCTCCGTAGCGTCGTCCGCATGAAGAACGACGCGAACGACGCGGTGTCCCTCAGGGACGTGACCAAGCGTTTCGGGGCGGTGCGCGCCGTGGACGGCCTCAGCCTCGACATCCCCGTCGGGCAGACCGTCGCCCTGCTCGGCCCCAACGGCGCGGGAAAATCGACCACGATCGGGCTGCTGCTCGGGCTGCTGGCCCCCGGCTCCGGGACGGTGCGCGTCTTCGGGGACTCCCCCGAGAACGCGATCCGGAGCGGGCGGCTGGCGGCGATGCCCCAGGAGGGTGGCCTCGTCCCCCGGACCACGGTCGGCGAGCTGGTCGGTTTCGTCTCCGGGACCTACCGGTCGCCGCTCCCGCTGGACGAGGTGATGGCGACCGCCGGGCTGGAGGGGCTGGCCGGCCGCAGGATGGAACGGCTGTCGGGCGGTCAGGCGCAACGGGTCCGCTTCGCGCTGGCGCTGGCCGGGGATCCCGACCTGATCCTGCTGGACGAGCCGACCGCGGCGCTGGACGTGCGGGCAAGACGGGAGTTCTGGGAGAGCATGCGCGCCTTCGCCGCGCGCGGCAAGACGATCCTGTTCTCCACCCACTACCTGGAGGAGGCCGACGAGTACGCCGACCGGGTGGTGGTGATCGATCGTGGCCGGATCGCGGCCGACGGTACCAGCAGGGAGATCAAGCGCCTGGTCGCGCTGTCCACGGTCAGCGTCACCGCCACCGGGGACGCCGCCTCGCTGGAACGCCTGCCCGGGGTCGTCTCGGCCGAGGTCCGGGGCGGCCGGGCCCACCTGCGTACCCGCGACGCCGACGCCACCGTCGTGGCGCTGGCGGCGGCGGGAGCCGTACGAGACCTTGAGGTCGTCCCCGCCGCGCTCGAGGACGCCTTCATCGCCCTGACAGAGCTGACAGAGCCGGTCCCCGGACCGGCATCGGCACTGACGGAGACGGGGGTGGAGGCGTGATGCTCGGCTACATCCGCCTGGAGGTGATCAGAACCCTCCGCGACCCGGGATACGTGATCATGGGTTTCGCGATGCCCGTGACGATGTACCTCCTCTTCACCAACCTCGGCGTGACGGGCGACGACCGCGCCCTCGCCGCCCTCTATGTGCTGGTCAACATGGCCGCCTTCGGCGCGATCGGCTCGGCCTTCAACAACGGCAGCGGCATCGCCGAGGACAGGTCCGCGGGCTGGCTGCGGCAGCTGCGGATCACCCCGCTGGCCCCGGTACGGGTGGTCGCCGGCAAGGCCGCCACCGGCATGCTCGTCGTACTGCCCGTGATCATCGGCGTGTCCCTGTCGGCGGCGCTGCTCAACGGGGTACGGATGGAGGCCTGGCAGTGGACCTCGATCGTGCTCCTGCTCTGGGGGGGATCGCTGCCCTTCATCCTGCTCGGCCTGGCCTCCGGGTACCTGTTCAGCGGCCAGACCGCCTCCGTGCTCAACATCGCGGTCAACGTGTCGATGGCCGTCGTCGGAGGGCTGTGGCTGCCCACGGAGACCTTCCCCTCCTGGTTGCGGGCGGTCGCGGAGTGGACGCCGAGCTTCGGCTACGCCGACCTGTCGCGGAAGGTCGCCTTCGGGGAGGCGCCCGAGGTGGGCACGGCGCTGACGCTGACCGGCTGGCTGGTCGCCTTCGGGATCCTGGCGGTGTACGGCTACCGCCGGTCCGGGCGCGTGGGGTGAGCCGCGTGATAGGAGTGGCCGGGTGAGCGGGAAGCCGGAAGGGCCGCGGGAGGCGCGACAGGTGAGGCGGGCGGATCCCGGGGCACCGGAGACGGCGGGCCCGGGGGGACCGGGAACGGCGGAACGACAAGGACCTGGGACAGCGGAACAAGAAGAACCCGGGACAGCGCCCGGAACAGCGGCACAAGAAAGACCCGGGACGGAGAGACCGGAAGCACCCGGGGCCACCGGGTGGGAAAGACTGAAGAAGGTCAGGTGGGGCGGGCTGGGGAGGGCCAGGCGGAAAGGGGGGCCGGGAGAGTTCGCCTTCTATCCGTGGCTGCTGCTCATCTACCCCCCGGTCAGCGACCTCGTGGCGGGGCAGGTGCGACCGGCGTTGCCCGCCGCGGCGGGCGTCGTCGCCTCCGCCGCCCTGTACGTCCTGTGCATCCGGCTGTCCTTCCGCGGCCGGCGGCGCGTGGCGACCGTGGCGCTGGCCGGGCTGCTGGCGGTGGCCTTCCTGCTGCTGGCGAGGTTCGCGCACAACTGGTTCTACCTCGCGCCGCTGATGACCGTCGCCTGCGGGGTCGTGCTGCGCGGCAGGTTCATCTACCTCCTCCTCACGATGCTGACGCTCGCGCTGGTCGTGGTGATGTGGCGCGCGGGGGCGAGCTGGGAGAGCATCACCCAGGCCACCTGGGGGACGGCCACCGGCGGCCTGGTGGTCAGCATCGTCCTGAAGCTGTTCTCCGTGATCGCCGAGCTCCAGGAGACCCGCGAGGAGCTGGCCCGCGTCGCGGTGGCCGAGGAGCGGCTGAGGTTCTCCCGCGACCTGCACGACCTGCTCGGGCACACCCTGTCGGTGATGGTGGTCAAGGCGGAGGCCGTACGGCGGCTGGCCCCCCGCGACGGCGAGGCGGCGGCGCGGCAGGCCGCCGACATCGAGGCCGTCGGCAGGGAGGCGCTGACCGAGGTACGGGCCGCGGTCACCGGCTACCGTGGCCGGGGGCTCGCCGCCGAGCTGGCCTCGGCGCGCACGGTCCTGGCCGACGCGGACATCGCCGTCACCGTCACCGTCACCGAGGGCCGGCCCGCGCCGGAGGCCGACGCCCTGCTGGGCTGGGCCGTACGGGAGGGGGTGACCAACGTGGTCCGCCACAGCGCCGCCCGCACCTGTGAGATCACCCTGGAGGGAACGATGCTGGAGATCCGCGACGACGGCCGGGGGCGCGGCGGAAGGCCCCTGGGCAACGGCCTGCGCGGCCTGACCGAGCGGGTCGTCGCGCTCGGCGGGACACTGGAGACCCGCGACCGCGACGGCTTCCTGCTGAGGGTGACGCTCCCATGATCGCTCCCATGATCAGAGTGCTGCTGGCGGAGGACCAGGGCATGATGCGCAGCGCGCTCGCCCTGCTCCTCGACCTGGAGGACGACATCGAGGTCGTCGCCACGGTCACCCGGGGCGACGAGGTCGTGCCCGCCGCGCTCGCCGCGCGCCCCGACGTCGCCCTGCTGGACATCGAGATGCCGGGGAGCAGCGGCCTGGAGGCCGCGGCCGGGCTGCGGGACGGGCTGCCGGGCTGCCGGGTGCTGATCCTGACCACGTTCGGCAGGCCCGGCTACCTGCGGCGGGCGATGGAGGCGGGCGCCGCGGGGTTCCTGGTCAAGGACGGTCCCGTGGAGGAGCTCGCCGCGGCGATCCGCCGGGTCCTGGCGGGCGAGAAGGTGATCGACCCCGCGCTCGCCGCCGCCGCGCTGAGCACCGGTGCCAGCCCGCTGACCGATCGCGAGCGGGACGTGCTGGCCGCGGGGGCCGACGGCGCGACGATCTCCGACATCTCCCGGCGGCTGCACCTGTCGGAGAGCACGGTACGCAACTACCTGTCCGCCGCGATCGGCAAGACCGGCACCCGCAACCGCATCGAGGCCGCCCGCACCGCCCGTCACAACGGCTGGCTCTGATTCCGGCCGCGGTCCTGGCCCCTTCGGAGCGGACCACCCGCGAGGAGGAACCGGTCACGGCGGCGGGGTCACAGGACGGGCGCGGGAGCCGGGACGGGCGCGGGGACGGGTTCGGTGGCGTCGTCGGTGAGCCAGTCGCGCATCATCGCGTAGGTCTTCTCCGCGATCAGCTTCTGGCCCGCGGCGTTGGGGTGGAAGAAGTCCCACGGGCTGAGGTGGCCGACCGTGAACCGCTGCCTGAACACCTCGTTGCCGTCGAACCGGCAGGCGGGACCGTACGCCGCGCAGACCCTGGCGAGCGCGGCGTTGTAGCCGGCCACCCGGGCGCGCACGCGGTCGCGGCGTGCCCGGTTGGCCGCCGAGGTGGAGGTGGGCCGCGCCAGCATGGTGGGGCAGATCCGGCCGATCGCCCAGAACCCGCGCGCCACCGGGTTGCCCTTGCCGATCTGCCACAGCCTCTTGAGGTCGGGGACGCTCGCCACGAACACCCGGCCGCCGGGCCGCCCGGCCCGGAACAGCGCCAGGGCCTCGGCCACCCGCCTCTCGTAGACGGCCACCGGGGTCATCAGCCGCTCCTCGGACACGCAGGCGTCCTGGGCACCGATCAGCACCGTCACGTAGTCGGCCCGCCTGCCGATCGCCCGGGTCACCTGCCCGGCGAGGTCGGCGCTGGTGGAGCCGGGGACGGCGAGGTTCACGTTGTGCCCGGCGATCGCCGTGTCCAGGGCGCGCAACCGCGCGTACTGGCTCCGGACGCTCTGGTGGTCGCCGGTGGACCAGGAGCGCGAGGCGCAGGTGAGATACCAGCCGCAGGCGTTGAACCCCGCGCTGATGGAGTCGCCGAGCGCGGCCATGACCACCGGCCGCCAGGGTTGCGCCGTCCGGGCGGTTCCGGCCGGGGCCACCCAGGCTGTCGCGAGGGCGGCCAGCCCTGTGAGTGCTGTCACAGTCGTGCGAAGCATGACACCTCCGCTGAGAGATCGCGTCTGCTTCGGATGTATCACCGCAGGCCAGGACAGTACGGTCCGTTGACCGAGTACCTTGGTTTTCTTGACACCGCGTGGCGGGTGTGCTGACGGGGGAACCACCGTCGAACACGTTCAGTTTCCCGCATAGAGTGGCGGGGGTGAGTGTAGCGCTCGGATCAACCCGTCCTCTCTCGGTGACGACCACCCCCGTCGACGACCCCGGCGACCTGTTCGCACGCCTCCCGGAGACCGCCCCCTACGCCTGGGTCAGGCACGGGGAGGGCCTGGTCGCCTGGGGCGAGGCCATCCGCCTGGCCGTGCCGCCCGGCCCCCGGCGTTTCGACTGGGCCCGCGACCGGCTCTCGGACCTCTTCGGCGAGGCGCACGTCGACGACGACGTGACGGCCCCCGGCTCGGGACCCGTCGCCTTCGGCTCGTTCACCTTCGATCCGGAGGCACCCGGCTCGGTCCTTGTCGTTCCCCGGACCATCCTCGCCCGCCGCGACGGCCGCGCCTGGCTGACCACCGTCGGCGAGCGGCGGCTCGACGCGGTCACCCCGCTCCGCACCCCGGGCAGGATCCGGTACGGCGACGGCAGCCTGACCGCGCCCGAGTGGGAGCACGCCGTGGCCAGGGCCGTCCGGCGGATCAGGTCGGGTCACCTGGAGAAGACCGTGCTGGCCCGCGACCTGACCGCCGTCGCGGAGCGGCCCATCGACGTCCGGCTGCTGCTGGCCCGCCTGGCCGACCGCTATCCGGAGTGCTACACCTTCTCCTGCGCGGGGCTGGTCGGCGCCACCCCCGAACTGCTGGTCCGGCGCACCGGGGAGACCATCGAGTCCCTGGTCCTGGCCGGCACGATCCCGCGGGGCGCCGACCAGGCCGACGACGTGGCGCGCGGCACGACCCTGTTCACCTCGGAGAAGAACCGCCACGAGCACGCCTGCGCGGTCGCGTCGGTGCGTGAGGCGCTCGACCCGCTCTGCGCCGAGCTGAAGATCCCCGAGGAGCCCGAGCTCCTGGTGCTCTCCAACGTCCAGCACCTGGCCAGCCCGGTGAGCGGGCGGCTGTCGGACGGCGCCTCGGTCCTGGACGTGGTGGCGGCCATGCACCCGACCGCCGCCGTCGGCGGCACCCCGACCGAGGCGGCGCTCGGCGTCATCCGGGAGCTGGAGGGCATGGACCGGGCCGGGTACGCCGGGCCGGTCGGCTGGATCGACGCGCGGGGCGACGGAGAGTGGGGCATCGCGCTGCGCTGCGCCCAGATCGAGGGCTCCAGGGCCCGCCTGTTCGCCGGGTGCGGCATCATGGGCGACTCCGACCCCGCCTCCGAGCTCGCCGAGGCCCAGGCCAAGCTCCGCGTGATGCAGTACGCCCTGGAGGGCTGACGCCGCTCACCCCTCAGGCGCCTCCCTCCCCCCGGAGAGGCCGGGCGCCCGTGCCGGGTATCTTCGCTCCGGAGGGACCGGTCACCCTTCCCGCGTGTCCCCGCCGTCGGATGGGACCGGCCTCCCCGTCGGGTCCTCCGGAGGTGCCGGCCTCCTGCTCGGACTCTCGGGAGGTGCGGGCCTCCTGCCCGGAGCCTCCGGAGGCGCCGACCTCCCGGCCGTGCCCCCGGAAGGTGCCGACCTCCCGGCCGTGCCCTCGGGAGGGGCCAGCCTCCTGGTCGTCTCCGCCTCGTGGGCCAGGCGCCTGAGGGAGGCGAGGACGGCGTCGCCGACGGCGGTCCAGACGACGACCGCCTCGGCCATGCCGATCAGGTCGGGCCGTTCCAGGAGGGCGTCGACCTCGACGGAGGCCAGCCGCTCGGTCGTCGCGGCGTACTCCCGCAGGAGGGGCAGGAAGTCGTCCTGCCCGAGGCGGTGGAGGGCCGCGAGAGCGTCGGCGAGGGCCCGCCTGGCCGGGTTGGAGGACTTGACGGGCCATCCCCGTTCGGCGATCAGCTCGTCCACCTGCCGCGCCGCCCACTGCCCGGCCTCGTCGTCCGCCGTGGGCTGCTCGCCGCGTCCCTGCCCCCGCTCGTCGGTTTCGGCGCGGTCCTCGGCTTTCTCATGCTGTTGCGCCTGGTGACCCTTTTCGTCGACATCTCCGCCTTCGCCATCCAGGTGGTCACCATCCTGGGCATGGCCTCGCGATCGACTACGCGCTGCTCGTGGTCAAGCCGCTACCGCGAGGAACTGCGGCACGGGTACGGGGTGGACGAGGCGATCGAGCGGACCATGGGCACGGCGGACCGGACGATCGCCTTCTCCGGCCTGGCCGTCGCCCTGTCGCCCTGCGTCGTGGTCGGCGGTTTCGCGGCGTCCGGCATCACCTTCATGAAGATGGCCGGTGTCGGCCTGGTGATCGCCGTGGTGGTGGACGTGACGATCGTGCGGGTCCTGCTGCCCCCGGCCGGTATGCGGCTGCTGGGCAGGTGGGCCTGGTGGGCTCCGGCACCGCTGACCCGCCTCTGGGAGAGGTCGGGCGGTCACGGCGGGTGACCTGCCACCGGGGCCACCGGGGCCACCGGGGCCACTGGGGCCACCGGGGCGCCCAAAGGCATCCCGAGACCCCCGGAGACACCGCGTCCGGGCGATTCCCACCCGGCCTGGCCGCTCCCCGGCGAATAGGCGTACTCTCACAAGGGCAATACATCGGACATTTCCGGCAAGAAAACGATATTTTCTCCAGCTCGGCGTCCTCTTATCGCCGTACGGCCGGTCAACTCTGTCAGGGAGAGGAAAACATGGCCCTATTGACCACCGCTCGCCTCACGGTGCGTGACTGGAGTCCAGACGACGCCGCCGAGGCTCTCAGCATCTACGGCGTCCCCGAGGTCACCCGATGGCTGTCCCCGGCGATGACGCAACTCGACGGCGAGCAGGCGATGCGCGCCACCCTGGAGTCCTGGACCCGCAGCCGCAGCACCCTGACACCCCCGCTGGGCCGCTGGGCGATCGTCCGCAACTCCGACCAGCGGGTCGTCGGCGGCCTCTCCCTGAGATACCTGCCGCCCGACGAGGAGGACATCGAGATCGGCTGGCAGCTCGCCCCCGACGCCTGGGGGAACGGCTACGCCACCGAGGCCGGCCGCGCCCTGGCCGGGTGGGCGTTCTCCATCGGCGCCCACGAGCTCGTCGCGGTCGTCCGGGTGAACAACGATCGCGGCGCGGGAACGGCCAAGCGCATCGGCATGCAGTGGGTGGGGGAGACGGACAAGTACTACGAGACGCGCCTCAACGTCTACCGGCTCTGGCCGAGCGACCTCTCCCCCGCCGACAAGGACCCGCTCCGCCCCTGACGCCCTGTTCCGTGTACGGCGGCGTCGGTCTCACCCGTCCCTTTCGCCGGCCTGCCGGACGAGCCTCTTCGCGCGGAGGCGGGTGCGGTCGCCGAGGCCGGTCGCCAGGCGCCACCGCCGTGGTCGCCGGGTGATCGCCGGCCCGTGACGGGCCGGCGGCCGGGAGCACGCGAGCGTTCCTCCAGGTCCCCTCGCCGAGACGTGGTCGTCCAGCTGGGTTCGTCCGGATGTGTTCGTCCAGAGGAAGGGCACCTCATGGCGGCGTACCGTCGTCCAGGACCGATGCGGGCACATATTCGGCGTGTCCGCTCCGGCGCGCCCGAAGAGCGGCCGTGAGCCGAGGCGCGGCGGCCTGGTCCACCATCGTGAGGCCGTCCTCGACGGAAACGAACCTGTACTCGTCGAGCTCGTCGTGCTGCAGGCTGATGCGGTCCTCGTCGAGGACTCCGCAGTCGAACATGAAGTACATGAGCGGGCGGGGCCGGTCGTCTCGGGCCGGAACCCAGTCGACGACCAGTAACGAACCCACCTCGAGGTCCACCCCCAGCTCTTCGTGGATCTCGCGGGCGCATCCCTCGTGGGGGAACTCGCCGGCGTCGAGCGCCCCGCCGGGAAAGAGCCAGAACGGCCTGTAGTTGGGTTTGACCAGAAGGATCTGACCCGACGCGTTGGTGATCCATCCTCCCGTCGAGGCATACGCCGTCGACAACGAGGCGTACCAGATCTCAGGGGGAACCCATTCCCGGCCGACCATGCCCCGACCCTAACCTCCGCTCCCGGGGATCCGGAACAACGTGCGCCGAAGCGATCCCTGCCCGGGGCCCGGCAGGGGAAGCGAACCGCTACGCGAAGGCGACGACGGCGTACCGCTCGTCCTGGACGGGCCGCCCCCACAAGGCGGGGTCGAGGAGCGGCTCGACGCGCGACGTCCTGACCAGCGGGCGCAGCGCCCGCGCGAGCCGGTGCCGCACCCCAGGTCCAGGGCGTCGGCGGGCGAATCGGGCATCCACGACCGCAGGCGCTCCGCCCATGCGGCCCTGACTCCTTGATCACGAAGGCCGTGGTCGGCCTCCTCGTCGAAGGAGGCGGCGAGAGAGTCCCAGAAAGCCGCGATCGAAGCACTGTTCTCCGGCATCAGCCGGTCATGTCCTGTGGCACCGACAAGAACGCGTGCCACCCCGAGGCGCCCTTTCTCCCGCCGGGCGACTTCGACCTCCGGCATCGTCTCGACCGGGCTGTGACGCCACGGCCGATGCCCACGACCGTCGACGACCCGGTAGCCGGTGAGGGGCTCCCCCTCCGGGAATCGGCGGCGTCGAGCCTGACTGCCTGACCTGCGGCGGTGTCGGCCAAAACCGCGCTGCGGCAACCGGCCTCAGCGGCCTCTCCTCCGCCCGGGAAGCCCGCGGATCGTCTTTCGCCCCTTACGGTTCGTAGGCGCCGTCCGTGCGGGTTCCCGGCACCTCGTCAAGGCGGGGTATCGATGAGAGCAGGCAGATGGAGGGTTCTAGTCTGAGGAGATGGCATTCATCCCACGCCACCCGTCGGCTGCGGCGGCACTCGCCCTACTCAGCGTGACCGGCATCGCCGCGGTGACGGTCGCGGCGTCCCCGCCGGTGCCCCCTGCCCCGGGCACATCACAGGCGTCCACGACGGCGACCCCCGCCCCGGGCGCATCACAGGCGTTCACCGCCACGGTGACGCCGGTGTCCCCGGACCAGCTCCGCCATTCCTGGCATCGGGGATGCCCGGTGCGACCCGCCGACCTCAGGATGATCAGCATGACCTACTGGGGTTTCGACGGCAGACCCCATACGGGAAAGATGGTGATCAACGAATCGGTGGCCGACCAGGTCGTCTCGGTCTTCAGAAAGCTGTACGGCCAGCGCTTTCCCATTCGGCGGATGCAGCCGGTGGAGGTCTACAAGGGCAGCGACGACGCCTCCATGGCGGCGGACAACACCTCGGCCTTCAACTGCCGGCGCGTCGGGACCACCGGCAACTGGTCGCAGCACGCCTACGGCCTGGCGATCGATGTCAACACCCGAGAGAACCCCTACATCCATCCTTATCCAGGCGGCACCGTCGATCCCCCGAACGCGAAGGGCTACGTCCGGCGCCCCCTGGATCGGCCAGGAGTCATCAACCCCGGTGACGACGTGGTTCGCGCGTTCGAGAAGATCGGCTGGGGCTGGGGCGGATCATGGTCGACCGCGAAGGACTACCAGCACTTCTCCCAGAACGGACGATGACGCCTTCGCGCTGAGATCTCCCGGTGCCGTGCCACGGTGGGAGCCGCCGGCGGCCGTTTCGACGGCGTGGGACCGCCGACCGGTGAGCCCTGGCCGGATATGAGCCGGGGCCGACGTCACCGCGCGACGTGGCCGAGAACGTCCGACGCGAGCGGGGCATCCACCAGGAGCGAGGCTCTGACCTGGCCCTTAGCCATACCGAGCACGCCTCTTGCCTGGTTAACCTGCACGTATGGACAACGTTGACCGGAGAGCTCCCGCGGGCTTGAGAACGGCCTCCCTCGTGGGCGCCGCTCTGTTCGCACTCCTCATGACCTTCGGCGGGATTTTCGGGGCCCGTGCCGTCTCCGCCTCCACGGCCGCCGCCCTGCCACCCCCGTCGCCGGGACGGCAGCTCATCACCGTGACGGCCGACGCCTACCAGAGGAGCACCGCCACGCTGGTCGCCTACACCGCGAAGAACGGCCGCTGGGTGAGGACGTACGGGCCGTGGACGGCGAACGTCGGCGAGAGCGGCATCGCCCCGCCGGGCCAGAAGCGGGAGGGCGACGGGCGCACCCCGTCCGGCACGTACGGGTTCGACTTCATGTTCGGGGTCAAACCCGATCCCGGTGTGAGATTCCCCTACCGGCAGGCGCTCTCCTACGACAAGTGGAACGACGATTCCGCCAGTCCCCTCTACAACACCTGGGTGGACGCCCGCCACGCCGATCCGGGGACCACTCCCGAGAACATGACGAACCCCCCGGCCTACGACTACGGCGCCGTGATCGCCTACAACACCGAGAACCGCACGCCCCATCTGGGTAGCGCGATCTTCCTCCACGTCAGCACCGGCGCGCCCACCAGTGGCTGCGTCAGCCTGCCTGTCGACAAACTGCTGCGGCTGCTGCGCTGGATGGATCCGAAGCACTCCCCGCAGATAGACATCAGAGTCGCCTGACCAAGGAACGACGGCCCGTACGAGCGCCGCGTCGACGATGCCACCGATCCTCCGGGGGCGCTCGCCGACGTCGCGGAGCTCCTTGGAACGCGCCTTGAGCCGGGCGTTCGCACGTTCGGCCGGGCCCGAGCGCACCGTGAACCTTGCCGTGGCGGTGGAGAACCCGAGGTCGCCGGGCATCGCGGGCTCGCACCGCCCCGCCGGAGGTCGAAACCCGGGCTCAGGAGCCGAGATAGCGCAGCACCGCCAGGACGCGGCGGCTGTAGCCGGTGACGTGGAGCAGGCCGAGCTTGTCGAAGATGGCGTTGACGTGCTTCTCGACGGCGCTCTGGGAGACGTGCAGCCGTCCGGCGGTGGAGGCGTTGGTCAGGCCCTGGGCCATGTGGTCGAGCACCTCGCGCTCGCGGGAGGTGAGGCGGCTCAGCGGGTCGGCGTGGGTGGTCCTGGCCAGCAGCTGGCGTACCACCTCGGGGTCGAAGGCCGCTCCCCCGGCGCCGACGCGGTCGAGCGCGTCGAGGAAGTCGGCGACCTGGGCCACCCGGTCCTTGAGCAGGTAGCCCACCCCCTCCACGTCACCGGTCATCAGCTCGGTGGCGTAGCGCTTCTCGACGTACTGCGACAGGACCAGCACCCGCGTCCCCGGGTGGCGGCGCCGGATCTCCAGCACCGCCCGCAGCCCCTCGTCGGTGTGGGTCGGCGGCATCCGCACGTCGGCGACCACGACGTCGGGCCGGTGCTCGGTGACCGCGGCGACGAGCGCCTCGCCGTCGCCGACCGCGGCCGGGACCTCGTGGCCCTCCTCGATCAGCAACCGGACCAGCCCCTCGCGCAGCAGGGTCGAGTCCTCGGCCAGGATCACCCGCACGGGAGCTCCGCGGTGATCGTGGTGGGCCCGCCGGGCGGGCTGTCGACGCCGAGGCGGCCGTCCAGCGCGGCCACCCTCCTGGCCAGGCCCGACAGCCCGCCGCCCGCCGCGCTCGCCCCGCCCACGCCGTCGTCCCGTACCCGCACGACGACCATTGTGTCGCGTTCGCGAACCTCGACGGTGATCGCGGTGGCGCGGGCGTGCTTGGCCGCGTTGGTCACCGCCTCGCTGACCACGAAGTACGACGCCGTCTCCACCGCCGTCGGCGGTCTCGCGGACAGCTCGCAGACGACCTTGACCGGGACGCCGGAGCGTTCGGCCACCCCGGCCAGCGCGTTGGCGAGCCCGAGGGAGTCCAGTCCCGACGGGTAGACCCGCCAGGCCACCTCGCGGAGCTCGGCCAGTGCCTGCTGCGCCTCCTCGTGTGCCTGTTCGAGCAGTTCGGGCCGTCCTCTGCGTGCCCGTCCGACCAGCATGGACAGTGCCACCAGCCGTTGCTGCACCCCGTCGTGCAGGTCCCGCTCGATCCTGCGCCGCTCGGAGTCGACGGCCGCCAGCACGCCCGCGCGGCTCTCGGCCAGCTCGGCGATGCGGCGCCGCAGCGCCTCGGTGGGGTCGGGGCCGAGCATGCGTGCGGCCAGCCGCCGCTCCAGCGCGTACACCCCCACCAGGCCCGACAGGTCCAGGAACAGCAGGACGAGGCCCGCCAGGAGGGCGTAGGCGAGCAACGGCGCGCTCGGCGTCATGCCGTCGAACGGCAGGCCCCTCCCCCAGGACCAGGCGAGGGCGACGGCCATCCAGGCGCCGCAGACGAGCAGGAGGATCACCAGTCCGCCGAGCACGCCCACCGGCACCCTGGCCGCCAGGTAGCGCCACTCCTGCCCTTCCGGGGGGTCGGCGCCGAGTTCGAGGGCGGCGGGATCGAGACGCAGGCGGCGGGCTTCGAGCACGGCCAGCCGCCGGGCCGCCCCCCGCACGGCCGGATGACCGGCGAACGGCAGCGTGAGCAGCAGGAAGACGAGGCCGAGCAGGGCGGTGAGCGTCCCGAGGACCACCGCGCCCAGCAGCCGCAGCCCCTCAGCGACGGGACGCATGCCGCCCCTCGTGCCTCCCGTGCCGCCCGCTCGCCCCGGCTCCCGCGAGCACCGGGAGGACACGAGGCACCCCGGGGCCTTCCATCAGTCCGACCAGCTCATCCGACATGTCCCAGAGGCTACAAACGATCGGGTCGTGACTGGAATGAGGTGCGTGGCCGTTTCCGGGCTGCGGAAAACCACACCCCGCCGAAAACCTCGGGTACGCACGGGTGCGGGCCTGTCCGAGGCCCATCTCGGCACCTGGGACACGAAACCCGCTGGTGCGTATGGGAGCGGGGCTCAGCCCACCGGCGGGAGCAACGCGCCCAGTGCGGCGGCACCGTCGAGGAGGGCTCTCGACCGGGCGTCGATGCTCGCGTCCCGGGCGGCCAGCGTGGTCATCACCTCGTCCCAGCGGCGGGTGCGCCGCAGCTCCGGCATCAGCGCCCGGAGCGAGGCGACGCGATGACCGGCCATGCGCAACTGGTGGACGATCCGCGCGTCCCGCACATCGTCCGGGAAGTAGCGTCGCGCCCCTCCCGGGGAGGCCCGCCGGGGCACGACGAGCCCTTCCGCGTCCCAGTGCCGCAAAGCCGAGGGGCGCACCCCGAGCGCGACGGCGAGCTCGGAGACGCTCATGACGTCCGAGGGGCGTACGTCGCCGATCGACTCCCCGGAGATCGTCGCGGCGGCCTCCCTGGCGAGCCCGAGTTCCCGCCGCTCCGTGTCGAGCCGGGCGTGGGCCGCGTCGAGCAGGGCGAGCAGGTCCGAGGCGGGATACGCGTGCGCCGCGCGCATGATCCGCTTGGCCTCGACCGGTCCCGCGCCGGCCGCGAGAGCTCGGTAGGCCAGCGCGGAACGCAGGTGCGTCTCGTCGTAGACCCGGTATCCCGTGCCGGTGCGCGTCGCGGGAGGCAGTACGCCGTCGCGCTCGAGATTGCGCACCTGCTGGACGGAGCATCCGGCACGTCGCGCGACGTCGACCGTCCGCATGGTGGCCGACTTGCGACTTCTCACCCGTCCACCTGGGCATGTCCGGGGCGAAGTCTCCACAAGCACATGAATGAAACGCTACAACACATGAGTATCGACGAGATCACCGAATTCGTCGCCGGCCTCGACGGGGTCCTCACCCTCAGGCCGGCCCCCGGCGACGGTTCACCCGAGCTCAGCTGGGGCGACGTGTTCTTCTACTACGCCCCCGACGGCGAGGTGCCGAAGGCGACCCAGCCCTTCGCGACGATCGTGACGAAGGACTACCCGGAGGACGAGCGATCACGGCTGGACCGTCCCGGCGCCTTCCGCCTGAACCTCTTCGCCGGGAAGGACGCCTTCGTCGGCTGGATCGGCCGGCAGCCGCGCGACGCGGCCACGGACGAGAGCGACCCGAGCGTGGCCGACTCCGTGATGGCGCACCCCGTCTACGGCACGCTGGGCTGGCTCGCCGTGGTGAACCCGGGGCCGCGGACGGAACCGGCGGTCCGGGAGCTGCTTCGCACGGCCCACGACCTGGCCCGCTCCCGCCACCGGCGGCGCGCCGGATCGACTTCGCCCTGACTGATCCGAAGGTGGCCGGGACACGCCGGAAAGGGGCCGGGAATCGAGAGGACGTCGCGGTCGAGGCGCGCCGGCGCCTGCTCGCCCGCCTCGTCCCCGAGAAGGCGGTTTCCGGCGATGCCCCTGCCCTCCGGCCTTCCACCACCCGGCGATGCCCCTGCCTTCGACACCGAGGCGACACCTTCCGCGGCGCTCCCGGGGAGGGCCGGATCGGCATGATCGGTGCATGAGCCCGGCGAGCGTGTCATGAGGGGGCAGGGAGGTCTTCATGAACGGGAAAGGGCCCGCCGGGAGAGGGGGGATCGGCCGGGGTCGAGAGGACCCCGGGCGCGAGCCCCGCCGTCGTCCGGCAGGCCCTACGGCGCGTCCGCGGCTAGGCGTGGTGCTTGCCCTTGCGCCGGTCGGACAGCCTGACCACGATGAAGACCACCACGGCGAGGATCACGACGCCCAGCACCGCCTTCGACACGACCCCCATGTACTGCTCGACCAGGTCCCACTGCTCACCGAGCAGGAACCCCGCCATCACGAAGGCCGTGTTCCAGATGAGGCTGCCCAGGGTGGTGAGGAGGGTGAAGATCATGATCGGCATGCGCTCGACCCCCGCGGGGATCGAGATGAGGCTGCGGAAGATGGGGATCATCCGGCCGAAGAAGACGGTCTTCCTGCCGTGTCTGGCGAACCACGCCTCGGTCTTCTCGATGTCGGAGACGCTGACCAGCGGCAGCTTGGAGGCGATGAACACCACGCGCTCCCGGCCCAGCAGGGCCCCGACCCCGTACAGCGCCAGCGCGCCGATCACCGATCCCAGGGTCGTCCAGAGCACGGCGTCGAACAGCCCCATGTTCCCCTTGCTCGCGGTGAACCCGGCCAGCGGCAGGATCACCTCGCTGGGCAGGGGCGGGAACAGGTTCTCGAGTGCGATCGCCAGCCCCGCCCCGGGCGCACCCAGGGTTTCCATAAGGTTGATCGCCCATCCGGCGATCCCGTCGACATTCGGTGAACTCATAGGGACAAGGCTACGGAGAGCTGCGTACGGTGTGGATGCGGAACGCTTCCCGCCTCGTCTGGCGCGCGCCGCAGAGCTCGGCTGCGGAAAACCGCAGCCGCCCGCGACGCGACCGGTTGTCTTCCGAAATTTCCGCACGTCAGCAGGGCATCGGGCGGTCAGGACGGGGATCGCGGTGGTGCCCGCAGAGCCCGTCCTGCCCCGGGAACGGACGGCCTTGGCCGCCGATCGGCCCCGTCACTTCGTGAGGAGTGTGACCCATCCCACATTTATCGCTTCGGGGGCGACGCGTGTCGGGGGCCCTCACGGGGAAGGGTCCCCGATTTCCCCGGGGGTCCGGCGCGGATGACACGCGAGCCCCGCGCGGGTCGGACGCGAGTTCAACGCGGGTCGGACACAAGCCCGGCGCGGGTCGGACGTGAGCCTGGCGCGGGTCGGACGCGGGTCGGACAGGGCCCACACGAGTCAGGCGCGCTCTCGGTGCGGGACAGGCGTGGGCCGGGCGCGGGCCGGGCACCCCGGACGCGATCTCGGTGCGGGACAGGCGCGGACCAGGCACCCCGGACGGGGGCAGGCACTCCCGTACGGGGAGGCACGCCCGAAGCGGTGTCAGGCACTCCTGAGGTGGATCGCCTCGCCCGGCTCGATCCCGGCCTGTCCCGCGGTCAGCGTGGCGACCCAGCCGGGGAAGGCGGGCAGGTCCCGCTCGCGCACCGCGACGCGGAAGCCGACCTCCTCGCCGTAGACGACCTCCCTGACCTCGTACGGCGAGGCGCGCAGGTCGTTCTCCAGCCGCCCGGCCCTGACGTGGTCCACGGTCACGGTCATCACCTGGGCGGGCACCATCTCGACCAGTGGCGTGAGGTCCAGCGTCTTGCCGACCGACGAGCCGTACGCGCGGACCAGGCCCCCGGCGCCGAGCTTCACCCCGCCGAAGTAGCGGGTGACCACCGCCACCGCGTCGGCGACGCCCCGGCGCAGCAGGGTCTCCAGCATCGGGGTCCCGGCGGTGCCGCCGGGCTCGCCGTCGTCGTCGGCCCGCTGGACCAGGCGGTCGCCGCCGATCACGTACGCCGAGCAGTTGTGCGTGGCGTCGCCGTACAGCCGCCTGCGCGTGGCGACGAACTCCCTCGCCGCCTCCTCGGAGGAGGCCGGGCCGACCGCGCACAGGAACCGGGAGCGCTTGATCTCGATCTCGTGTTCCGTGGTGTCCTGCGGAGTCAGGTACGGGTCGGGCACCCGGCAAGGCTATCCACCCTCCGGTCACTCCCCGAACAGCACGGTCGGCACGGTCAGCGGGCCGCCTGGAAGGCGCGGCCCGCGCGGGTGACGGTCCCGTCGTGGCGGAACAGGCCGCTGTTGGGCTCGGTGTCCGAGGAGGGCAGGCCGAACCAGGCGTAGCGCCGCACGTACGGCAGGGAGGCCAGCATCTTGGTGGAGGCCGTGACGAACGCGGCCTGCTGGGCGTCGCTGGCGTAGCGGGTGCCGTTCGAGAAGTCGATCAGGGCGTACTCGGTGAGCCAGATCGGCTTGCGGTAACGCTTGTACACGGCCTGGACGTACGACTTGAGCTGGTTCACCGCGGGCTGGGTGCGGAAGTCCGCCCCGTACCAGTGCAGCGCGATGAAGTCGACGCGGTAGTCCCGTTCCTCGGCACCGGTCATGAAGCGGTCCAGCCAGCCGCCCGGGGTGGCGGCGCCGAAAGCGACGGAGGGGCTGCTGAGCACGCGGCCCGCGGACATGAGCTTCGGCCAGAGCGACAGCGCCTCCTCCACGGTCATGTTGGCCTGCTGGGGCAGGTCGGGCTCGTTGAAAGCGAGCAGGTAGGGCCCGGCGCTCCTGGCCTGGGCGAGGTTCTCCGGGGTGACGCTGCCCGACCCCCAGATCATCGGGACGAACCCGTCGGCCCTGGGGCCGGTGACACCCTCGCGTTGCGTGGACCAGGTGTAGTACCAGCTCGCGCCGGACTTCGCGAACGCCGTGCTGAGGCCGGGCATCTTCCACACGCCCACGCCCTTCCTGGGGGAGCTCACGACGGAGGCGGGAGGCGGCGTCCGGGTCGGCGTGGGGGTGGCCTTCTTGCGGCCGGGAGTGGGAGACGGGGAGGGCTCGGGCGTGGCGCTCGCCGACTGAGGAGACGGCAGGGGCGGGGGCGAGGGCGGCGAGGCCGTCCGCGTGGGCACGGCGAGCGGCGGGGCGGGCTCGGGGGCCGTGAGCTGCCCGAAGATCAGGACGCCCGTGACGACGACGGCCGCCGCGCCGCCGATCGCGATCGGGGCGGGGGGCAGCGAGGCGAGCAGGCCGGGCCGCGTCGTCTCCAGGGCGTGCGCGCCGTGGGACGCCCCCCAGGAGGTGGCGTGCGCGACCGCCTCGACGGCGGGCGGAACGGCGTGGAGGTGGTGCAGGGCGAAGCCGATGGGCAGGGGCAGCAGCGGCAGCCCGCTGAGCAGCCGGTCGATGGGCAGCAGGCCCGCCGTGCGTCCCTGGCAGATGGCGCAGTCACGGATGTGCCGGGCGAAGCGCTTGCGCCACAGCGGGCTGGGGACGCCGTTCCAGTTCGCGGTGAGGGCGCGCAGTTCGGCGCATCCGGAGTCGGCGCGCAGCGCCCGCACGATGGTGCGTCCCGTCTGGACCTGCTCCTTCATCCGCTGGACGCGTACGGCGGCGTGGCGCCCCGACAGGCCGAGGGCTCCGGCGAGGTCGGCGCGGCCGAGCTCGCCGGTCTCCTCCAGCCACCACAGGGCGAGGAGCGCCTGGTCGTCACCGTCCAGCCAGCGGGTGGCCTCGGCGACCTCGCGGCGCTGGTCGGTGAGGCCGAGCCGCAGGATGGTCACGGCGGCGAAGTCGGAGGCGGGGTCGGGCACCTCCTCGGCGGTGTCGAGGTCGGCCCTGCGGTGCTGGGTGCTCCTGCGGTCCTGCTCGTGGTCGCGCACCTGGCGGACGGCGATCGCCACCAGCCAGGACCGGTACGCCTGCGGGTCGCGCAGGTCGGGCAGGGCGCGGACGACCCGCAGGAACGTCTCCTGGACCACGTCGTCGACGTCGGTGTGACCGTTCAGCGCCCGGCCGACGATGTTGTAGACGAGCGGGAGGGAATCGGCCACCAGGGCGTCCAGCGCCTGCTGGTCTCCGTCGCGCGCGGCGGCCACCATCGCCGTGTCGGGTCCGCCCCTACCGGTTCCGAGCATCGCACTCCGCTTCCTGTCGTCGTCCACGGTTCGTCGTCCCCGCGTCACGCCGGGCGCGGGCAGGGACGATTCTCTCCATAACTCCTCATAGCGGAAGACCGATGAGCCCCCTCTATGGAGACCGTCGGCAGGTCAGGCGGACAACGAAAATTTTCTCCGCCCTTTTTCTGAGTTTTTGTTGTCGCTCGTCCTCCCCTCGGTCTCCTGTACAGGAGCAGCACACGCCCGACGCCGGGCGTGACGGCGAAGGAGGCTCGCGACGATGGCACCGGGGAGGCGCGGTGACGCTGTCACAGGACCATATGTCCTGTTCAGCGAGGTACCGCCGTGCACGGCGACGGTCTTCGCGCCCCCGTCCCCACACCTCGTCCGAGCGCTACGACCTCGCCCGCTCCCCCGCCGCCACCGGCGGTGGCCGATGGGATCGCCGTCACGGCGGCCCCCGGTCGCACCCCGGTCGGGGGTGCTCACACCCACCCGAACCCCGCCAAAGCGGTCAGGCTCCCCCGGCGCCGCCCACGCCTCCCCCACCGGACGCCGTCCGCTGACACGCCGGGCCACGAACCGTTCCGGCCGAGACGCCGTCGAGCACCACGTCCATCACATCTCGCCCCCCTAAGGACCTCATCCACATGAGTGAGACTGTTCCGAGCACCACGGCCCCGGGTCGCGGACCGGGCAGGCGAGCCCGCCGTTTCGCACTCGCCGGTGCCCTCGCGACCATCCTGGGTGCCTCGCCGGTGAACGGCGTCCTCCCTGCCAGCGCGGCCGACGCCCCGCTGTCGCAGAGTGGCAGGGCCACCGCCTCCTCGTCCGAGCGGGGCGACCTGTCCGCCTCGGCGGCGATCGACGGTGACGAGGACACCCGCTGGTCGAGCGCCTTCAGCGACCCCCAGTGGCTCCAGGTCGACCTGGGCGCGTCCAAGGCGATCAAGAAGATCGTGCTGAACTGGGAGAACGCCTACGCCACGGCCTTCACCATCCAGACCTCCGCCGGTGGCGGCCGGTGGACGACGATCCACACCACGACCGCGGGCAAGGGCGGGGTGCAGACCCTGAACGTCTCGGCCACCGGCCGCTACGTCCGGCTCAACGCCACCGAGCGCTCCTCCCGGTACGGGGTCTCGCTGTGGGAGTTCGAGGTCTACGGCACCGGCTCGGGCACCACCCCCCGGCCGAGCACGTCCCCGACCGGCACGACCACCCCCAAGCCCAGCGCCACTCCGAAGCCCAGCACCACCCCCAAGCCCGGCACGACGCCGACCACGCCCTCCGGCGGCGACCTGCCCAAGGGCCCGGTCCCGCCCGGCGCGGTGCGGGTGGCGGAGTTCCTCGCCGAGTGCCCCTACACCCACCGGCTGCCCGACGACCCGATCGTGATGCCGGGCCTCGCGGGCGGGTCGCACATGCACAGCTTCTTCGGCAACACCACCACGAACGCCGACTCCGACATCAAGAGCCTGCTGAAGGGTGAGACCACCTGCAGCCCGAAGGCCGACCTCTCCTCGTACTGGGTGCCGACCCTCTACAGCGGCGACAAGCCCGTCGAGCCGACCGGCACCACGTTCTACTACCTGGGCGAGGGCATCAAGGACGAGCTGATGGCCCAGACCCGGCCGCTGCCGCTGGGCCTGCGGATCGTGGCCGGCAACGCCAAGGCGACCGGTCCCGGCGACCCCACCAGCAGCTCGCGCTGGTCGTGCCTGCACGCCGGCGAGGTGGGCTCCTCCAAGAACTTCGTCAACTGCCCGGCCGGCAAGATGATGGAGTCCTACCTGGACTTCCCGCACTGCTGGAACGGCAAGGACCTGGACTCGCCCGACCACAAGAGCCACATGTCCTACCCGGTGAACGGCGCCTGCCCGGCCTCGCACCCGGTGATCGTGCCCAAGCTGCGCCAGGTGCTGCGCTACCCGGTCAGCGGTGACCCGGCCAAGTTCCGGCTCTCGTCGGGGCCGGGCTACACCATGCACGCCGACTTCTTCAACGCCTGGCCCGAGGCCGAGATGGAGCGTCGCGTGCGCGACTGCATCCGTCCGATCGTCAAGTGCGGTGCCGACGGCACCCCCTGAGACGGCAGGTGACCGTCTTCGGGCGGAAGCGTACCGTCTGACCTGAACGGGGCGAGGCCCGGCATACCGGGCCTCGCCTCACCACGGGAACGGCGAGCGAAGGAGCGGCATGAAGGCGTCCACGATCGGTGCGTCGGTACTCGTCGTGCTCACCGTCCTGCTGGTGTCGCGATGTGTCGCGGCCGAGCCCCAGACCCATTCGGCCGCGAACCACCCACCGTCGCGAAGCGGCCCCGCCGCGCTTCCCTCACCGACCGGAAGCGCGCCGGGCTCCTTCAACAACACCGACATCGCGTGGCTGCAACTGATGATCCCGATGACCGAGCAGGCGGTGCGCCTGCTGGAACTGGCCCCCGGCAAGACCACCGATCCGAAGCTCAGGCGGTTCGCCGAGGAGCACGTCTCCGATCGACGTACGACGCTCCGGGGGCTGCGCGACCTGCTGCGGCGGTCGGGGGTGCCGGAGAGCAACGAGCACGAGGGGCATGACATACCGGGCATGGTGATTCCCGACGACTTCGCGGCCCTGAAGCGGGCCGACGGCGCCGCGTTCGACCGGCTCTTCACCAAGGACGCGCGCGAGTACCTCACGCAGTCCGTCCTGGTCGCGAAGAGCGAGCAGAGGGCGGGCTCCGACCAGGAGACCAAGGCGTTCGCCGCCGCCCTGGAGAAAACCCACGGCGGCCAGCTCACCCGGCTGGAGCCGTGAGAGGCGCCGCCCCCGCCCCCGGCTCCGGCACGCATCCGCGTTCCGACGCGCCCCCTCCTTCCGACGCGCACCCGAGTTCCGACACGCGTCCGCCTTCCGACACGCATCCGCCTTCCGGCACGCGTCCTCACCCCGGTACGCGCACACGTTCCGGTGCGGGCACACGTTCCGGTGCGGGTACGCGGCGGCGCAGGGTCCCGGCCCGCCCGCCCGCGCGCCGGGCGCGGCCGTCCCTGGTCCTCGCCCTGATCTTCGCCGGAGCCGTCGCGGCGACCGCGACGTGCTGGTCGGACCTGGCCTCGATCTCCGGGGTCACCGGCGCGCTGGCCTGGGCGGGCAGGCTCACCGGCCTGCTCGCGGGCTACGCCTGCGCCGTCCTGCTGGGGTTGATGGCCCGCGTCCCCTCACTGGACCGCGGGGTCGGGACCGACCGGCTGGCCCGCTGGCACGCGACGGGCGGCCGCCACACCATCGTCCTGTCGGTGGCCCACATGCTGTTCGCCGTCGCGGCCCACGTGGCGCGCTCGGACACCGGCGTGCCGGAGGCGGTCGCGGGTCTGCTCCTGGACGGCCCGGCCATGCTGGAGGCGGCGGTCGCCCTCCTGCTGCTGACCGGCGTCGCGATCGTCTCGGTGCGCGAGGTGCGGCGCCGGATGCGGTACGAGACCTGGCACTACCTGCACTTCGTCACCTACGGGGCCGTCTTCCTCGGGTTCGGCCACCAGCTCACCGGGCCGGACTTCGCCGGCAGCGCCGTCATGAGCGTGTTCTGGTACGCGCTGTACGTGTCCGTCGTCGCCCTGCTGGTCTGGCACCGCTTCCTCACCCCCGTCCACCGCGCCCTGCGTCACGGGCTCCGGGTCGCCGAGGTCCGCCGGGAGTCGTCCTCCGTGGTGTCGGTCTATCTGACCGGCGAGCATCTGGACGAGCTGGGCGCGGAACCCGGCCAGTTCTTCCGGTGGCGGTTCCTCGCCCCCGGCATGTGGTGGACGGCCAACCCCTACTCGCTGTCGGCACCGGCCAACTCCCGCTTCCTGCGGATCACCGTCAAGGGCGTCGGCGACCACAGCCGCGCGCTGGCCGGGCTGCGGCCCGGCACGCGCGTGTGGGCCGAGGGGCCCTACGGCGCCCTCACCGCCGCGCGGCGCCGCAGGCCGCAGGTGCTGCTGGTGGGCGGGGGCGTGGGCATCAGCCCGCTGCGCGCGCTCTTCGAGACGCTGCCCGGCGAGGTGACCCTCGTCTACATGGCACGCCGCGACGAGGAGCTGATCCTCCGCCACGAGCTGGACGCCATCGCCGCCATGCGCGGCGCCACGGTCCACTACACCGTGGACGAGCTGACCGGATCGTCCGGCAGGCGGAACGTGCCGCTGACCGGCCGCGCCCTGCGGAGCCTGATCCCAGGGCTCGCCGTCCACGACGTCTACCTGTGCGGCCCCGCCGGGATGACGGTCGCGGCACGGCAGGCCCTGCGCCGCGCGGGTGTCCCCAGCCGCCGCATCCACGTGGAGTCCTTCGACTTCTGAACGGTTCACCCGGCCCGCTCGTCTCGCCCACTTCGTGGGAGGGACGCGGGTTTCACGAGGGTCGCTCGACTCGCGGGGATGGCGGTGTTGTTTCCCCCGAGTCGGCCCCGGCTCACGGGGGTGGCCCTGTCTCCGGCGTCTCCGGCGTCCCCGGCGTCCCCGGCGTCCCCGGCCCGGCCGCGGGGCCGCCCCGGCTCAGCTCGTGGGCGAGCTGCTCCAGCTCGGCGCCCCCCGCCATCAGCGAGGTGAGCTCCTCTGGGGTGATGTCCGCCTTGGCGTACTCGCCGAGGCTCGCCCCCCGGTTCAGCAGCAGGAAGCGGTCACCGATCGGGTAGGCGTGGTGCGGGTTGTGGGTGATGAAGACGACGCCCAGGCCCCGGTCGCGCGCCTGGGCGACGTAGCGCAGGACGACTCCGGCCTGCTTGACGCCCAGGGCGGAGGTGGGCTCGTCCAGGATGAGGACGCGGGCGCCGAAGTGGACCGCGCGGGCGATGGCCACGGACTGGCGCTCCCCGCCGGACAGGGTGCCGACGGGCTGGTCGACGTCGCGGATGTCGATGCCCATGGAGCGCAGCTCCTCGCGGACCGTCCGTTTCGCCCCCGTCACGTCGAAGCGGCGCAGCGGCCCCCGGCCGAGCACGGGTTCGGAGCCGAGGAAGAAGTTCCGCCAGACCGACATCAGCGGGATCATCGCCAGGTCCTGGTAGACGGTCGCGATGCCCTTGTCGAGGGCGTCGCGGGGGCTGGCGAAGGCGGCGGGGGCGCCGTCCACCAGGTACGAACCGGAGTCGGGGGCGTGCACGCCCGACAAAATCTTGATCAGCGTGGACTTGCCCGCGCCGTTGTCGCCGAGGACGCAGCTCACCTCCCCCGCGCGGACCCGCATGGAGACGTCCCGCAGCGCGATCACGCCGCCGAACGTCTTGCCCACGTCGCGGACCTCCAGCAGGGGCGGGGCGTCCGTTCCGCCCTCCGTCACCGCCCCGTCCCCCGTCACGGTCCCGTCTCTCTCCACTGCCTCGTCCCTCTCCACGGCCCCGTCCCTCTCCACGGTCCCGTCCCCCGTCGCGACCTCGTCCCTCCTCACCGCTTCACCTCCTCCGCGTACCGGCGGACGAACCGGTTGGCGAGCGTGGCGAGCAGCAGCATCGCGCCGAGGAAGAACGTGAACCAGTCGGCGTCCCAACCGGCGAAGACGATGCCCTTGTCGGCCATGCCGAAGATCACCGCGCCGACGGCGGCGCCGATAGCGGAGCCGTGGCCGCCGGTCAGCAGGCAGCCCCCGATGACCGCCGCGATGATGTAGACGAACTCCTGGCCGACGCCGGAGCCCGCCTGCACCGAGGTGAAGCGCAGCGCCATGATCGAGCCGACCAGCCAGGCCGCCCCGGCGGTGGTCACGAAGAGCGCGATCTTCGTCCGTTCGGCGGGAACCCCGACCGCGCGGGCGGCCCGCTCGTCGCCGCCCACCGCGAAGATCCAGTTTCCGGCCCTGGTCCTGGTGAGCACCCAGGTGGCGAGGGCGGTGACGGCGAGCCACCACAGGATCGCCACCCGGAAGTCGGTCCCGCCGACCGGGATCGTCCCGGCGAGCACCGCCCGCACCTCCTCGTACCCCTCGGCCCGGCGCAGGCCGCCGACCTGCACGGTCCCGGTGAGAGCCTTGGTGACGCCCAGGTTGACGCCCTGGAGCATCAGGAAGGTGGCGAGGGTGACGATGAAGCTGGGCAGCCCGGTTCGTACCACGACCAGCCCGTTGAGGAAGCCGACGAGCAGCGCCACGGCCAGGGCGGCGAGCATCGCCGCCCACACCGGCAGGTCGTAGCGGGTGGCGAGGATCACCGTGACCAGGCCGACGGTGCCGGTGAGCACTCCGGCCGACAGGTCGAACTCTCCGCCGATCATCAGCAGCGCGATCGCCACCGCCATGATCCCGAGGGTGGAGGCCGGGTCCAGCCAGTTGGCCACGCCCTCGACCGAGCGGAAGACCTCCGACTGCCCCGCGAAGAACGCGAAGACCACGAGGGCGCCGACGACGGCCCCGAGTTCCGGCCTGATCAGCAGCCTGCGGGCGACCCCGGTCGCGGCGAGCCGCTCGTCGGCCACCGTCACCGGGTGCCGCTCTCGGCCAGTTTGGCCACCTTGGCGGCGTTGTCCTTGGTGACGAAGCCGGGGCCGGTGTTGACCGGGAGCCCTCCGCCGACGGTGTTGAGATTCTCCTTGTAGAGGGTGAGGAACGTGATCGGCAGCCAGCCCTGCAGGTACTGCTGCTGGTCGACGGCGAACAGGATCTCGCCGTCCTCGATGGCGGCGACCACGTCGGCCGACAGGTCGAAGGTACCGAGCTTCGCCTTCGAGCCGCCGTCGGCGATGGCGTCGCGGGCGGCGACGGCCACCGCGGGGTTCAGGGTGAGGACGCCGTTGAGGGAGGTGTCCGCCTGGAGCCTCGCCTTGATCTTGGAGGTGGCGTCGGCGAGGTTGCCCACGTCCACCTGGAGCCGCTCGACGGTGCCGCCCAGTCCCTGGGTCGCGCCGTTGCAGCGCTGGTCGAGCCCGACGTTGCCGGCCTCGTGGATCACGCAGAGCAGCTTGGTGACCCCCTCGGCCTTGAGTTTCTCCCCCGCGCCCCGGCCCGCCACGTCCTCCGACTGGCCGACGTGGGTGACCGCGCCGAACTCGCGGGAGACGTCGCCGCCGGAGTTGATGGTGATCACCGGGATCCCGGCGGTCACGGCCTTGCCGACGGACTCCTTCAGGGCGTCCGGGTTGGCCATGGAGACCACCAGGCCGTCGACCTTCTGGCTGACGGCCTGGTCGATGAGCTGGGACTGCCTGGCCGGGTCACCGTCGCCCTGGTAGGTCACGGTGACGCCGTAGCGTTTGCCGGCCGCCTCGGCGCCGTTCTTGACCACGTCCCAGAAGGCGTCCCCCGCGCTCGCGTGGGTGACGACGGCGAAGGTTCCGCCACCGGCCGCCGGGGCGGGGCCGCTCGCCGCGCCCGCGGTCTCTTTTGTGGGCTGCCCCCCGGCCTGCCCCGCCGAACAGCCGGTCAGCGCGGAAAGGCCCAGCACGGCCACCGCGACCAGCCCTGTCGTCCACTTCATCGGTACCTCCGCGCGTCGCCTCGCCGGATCTCCCTTATCCATGGTTTGTAACCAACGCATTACCTACGTGTCAATAATTTGTCGTGACATTATGACTTATGAAATCGCGGATGACGGTGCGCGCCCGGCCGGGCCCGCCTTCGTACCATGACATTCGCGCCCGCCGTCGCCGGGGCTTTCTCCACTCGTCGGCGCGGCTTTCTCCACTCGTCGCCTGGGCCTTCTCCGCTCGTCGGCGCGGCGTGACGGCCGTGACGGCCGTGACGGCACGGCCCGCCGCACCGTCACCGGAGGGCCCGCCGGGAGGTCCACGCCGCCCACCCCGGCACGGCCACGCACGCTCACGGCACGGCCGGAGCGCGGCCACGACATGGCACAACATGGCACAACATGACACGGCATGGCACGGCGCGGCACGTCACGGCACCGCGAGGCCGCCCATCGGCGGTGCGGGCGGGAGGCGTACGGGCGGGAGGCCGCGCGGACCGGGCCGCGGGAGCGCGAGGGCGAGGTGAGGGCGAGGAACCGCGAGGTGAGCTCGAATCTGAAATACGGCACGAGTATCCTGTTTATTCACAACGCGACAAAACTCCTCCCCAGCAATGAAATAGAGGAAAAGAACTCAGCGTTCACTGAACGGGACAACACCCTTCACGTCCACGACCTGGAGATAGGCGCCGACGACTGGAATCCCCTCGACCGGGAAGCCCTTTGGATCACGGCGATCACACAACCGAGCCCTTGCCTTCGCCGCAGAAGGGGCTATATTTACCAATAATCATAGTAGGGATTAAGGGTAATAACGATGCCCCTGCCGAATTTCCTCACGATCGGTGCCCCCAAGTCCGGGACCACCGCCCTGCACTCCGCCCTGGCCCGGCACCCGGGACTGTTCATGTCCCCGGTGAAGGAGCCGAAGTTCTTCCTCAGCGACGGCCCTCCGCCGACCAGGGGAGGACCGGGCGACGCGCAGACCTACCGCGAGCACGTCTGGAGACGAGAGGACTACGAGGCCCTGTTCAGCGCGGCACCACCGGGAACGCTCACCGGCGAGTCGACCCCGTTCTATCTCTACGACCTGGCGGCGCAGCGGCGCATCAGGGCCGCCATCCCCGACGCCAGGCTCATCGTGGTGCTGCGCGACCCGGTGGAGCGCGCCCACTCCAACTGGACGCACCTGTGGTCGGCCGGGCTGGAGCCGATCGGCGACGTGGTGCGGGCCTGCGCCGAGGAGGAGCGGCGGATCAAGGCGGGCTGGGCCCCGTTCTGGCACTATCGCGGGCTCGGCAAGTACGGTGAGCAGCTTGAACACCTGTTCACCCTCTTCCCCCGCGAGCAGGTGCTCGTCTACCGCTACCGCGACCTGGTCGACCGCCCCGCCGACACCCTCGACCGGATCTTCCGTTTCCTCGGGGTGGAGACCGGCGTGGTCACCGAGGTCCCCCGGGAGAACGTGACCGCCCACCCGGAGCCGACCCGCGGGCACCGGATGCTGTCGCGGGCGCTGCGCGTGGCATCGTCGGTGGGACGGTTCCTGCCGTCGCGGGTGAGCGTGGCGCTGACCGACCCGCTGGAGCGCAGGCTGCAGGAACGGGCCCGCTCCCGCCAGCCGCTGACCTGGGACCAGCGGGAGAAGCTCATCCCCTACTTCACCGAGGACGTGGCGCTGCTGCAGAAGGTGACCGGGGAGGACTTCAGCGACTGGCTCCGCCCCCGCGAGCGCTCCGGCGGCCTGGTGGGCACCCGCCCCAACGGCCAGCGCCAGGCGCGCAACGGCCGCCCCCAGACCTAGTGCCCAGCGGGGTGATCCCCCGGCGTAGCCGGACGACTCGCGCGCCCGGCTACGCCGGTCCAGAGCTCGAACCGGCCGGTCCGGGTCGTGGACCGGCCGATCCGGGGCACGGCCGGTGGCCGTGCCGTGATCAGCGCAGTTCGGTACGGAGCTCGTGCGCCCCGTCCGCGCGGGTGTACTCGTAGTAGAGCCGCCGCCCGCCGCCCGGCAGGTCCACGATGTCCAGGTAGCGCAGGCCACCGCCCGCGTGCGGCGAGACCGCGACGGGCGCGGTGCCGAGCGGGGTCAGCTCCGCCGGGTCGGCGCCGACCGCGACACCGGTCTTCTCCTCGTAGTTCTCCGACGCGGTGGCCCTGCCGTCGTAGAAGGCCACCACCCTGTCGCCGAGGAAGCGGACCGCCGCCACCCGCGCGCCCCGGGCGTCCCAGACGCCGGGACGGCCGCTGAGCGCGGTGCCCTGCCAGGTCCACTCGATGCCGTCGGCGCTGGTGGCGTAGTCGCTCACCATCTGGTCGGCCTCGTCGGCCTCGTCGAGCGGGTGGCAGGAGGCCCACAGGTGCCACACGCCGTCCCGCGGCACGATCACCGGGTCCTTGACGCCGGTCTTCGGGTCGCCGGGCAGCACGACCCGTCGCTGCGAGGCCCGGAAACCGGACGGGTCGTCGGCCTCCAGCACCTCGACCCGCCAGTGCTTGGTGTCGTAGGTGGCGCAGCTGAGGTAGAGCCTCCAGCGCCCCTCCGGCGTGCGGATCAGGGTGGGCCGCTCCAGCGACTCGGTGTCCATCTCCTCCCTGCCGATCGTGAGCAGGGTCTCGAACCGCTCACCGTCGGTGGAGCGGGCGACGGCGACGGCGTAGCCGCGGCCCTCGCCGACGGGGCGGCGCAGCCGGTAGGCGAGGTAGATCAGGCCGTCGCTCGCCACGGCGCTCGGGGCACCGGCCCAGTGGCCGGCACCCGGCTGCTCCGGCTCGATGGCGACGGTCGAACGGTCGGGGTCGGGAAGGAAATCCTCGATTGTCACGACACCGAGATTAGGCAAGCCTTGGGTAGCACTCACGGAGAATCACCAATCGTCATCACGAGCTTTGTCACCCCTTGACGGCCAAAGGGCACATCATCCTCATCTTTGGTCCCTCCGGTGCGAGGGGCACCGGTGGCCACCGCCCCTCCACGGCCGGATCGGCACGATCGGGCGTACCGGGGGTTGACACGGTCCGGGGTTTCGGGGCGGCGCCGGGAGACGTGTCCGTGGCGCCGGGCCCGTCGGAGGCCTCGATGCCCGACCGTACAGGGTGCGGGGACGTGCACGGACTCGCCGACCCCCGTGTCGGCCCCCGTGCCGCGCTCTCCCGCGCCACCGGGGCGCGGCGGCCCGCGCCGTTCCCGCCGAGGACCTCGCGGCCCCACCGGCCCCACCGGCCCCACCGGCCCCGCTCGCCCCGCTCGCTCTCTCGTCACCCTCGTCGGCGATGACCGGCCGGCTCACCCGCGGCACGCCTCTCACGATCGTCCGGGACCGTCAGGACTGGCGGAGCGTCGCGCTCGGCAGCGGGATGGCGGGGAACGGGTTGTCCGGGGGCAGGACGAGCCGTCTGGCCTCCTGCGGGCGGGCGGTGGCGTCCAGGTGCAGGAGAGCGGCTCCGATGCCCGCCGCGCCGACCATGTAGCCGGTGTCGGCGGTGACCTCCCAGGGGCGCAGCCGCCGGTAGGCCTGGTACCAGCGGGTGCCCCTGCCGTCGTGGCCGGTGGCCCGGCCGGTCAGGCTCTCCCCCAGCGTGCGGGCGAACTCCAGGTGCCGGCGGTGGCCGGTCGCCGCCCAGAGCCCGACGAACAGCTCCACCAGACCGGCGGTGCCGCAGCACTGGCAGGCCGAGTTCCAGGATCCGCCGCTCTGGCTGGCGGGGGCGCCGCTGCGGACGACCCCCCTGGCGAGCCGCTCGGCCCAGTCGAGGTCCCCGGCGTCGCCCGACACCCGGTGCAGCTCGTAGAACATCCGGGCGACCCCGGCGGAGCCGGAGCAGAAGCCCAGGTAGTGCAGGTCGCGGCCCTGAGGGATGTGGTGCGGCACCAGCGCGCACCGCTCGGTCACGGCGCTGACCGCGCGGACGAAGTCGGCCCCCCTGCGGGAGGCGCCGAGGAAGCCGCTCTCGCCGGTCACGCCGTACAGGCGGGCGAGCAGGAAGGCGGTCCCCGCGGTCCCGGACAAAAAGCCCGGGGTGACCGCGTCCAGCGGCAGGTCCGCGCAGGCGCCCTCGCCGAAGCGGTGGCCGGGGACGACGAGCGTGGCGATGCGGGCGCCGGCCTCGACGGCGACCTCCTGGTAGGCGGGCACCCCCAGGATGCCCGCGGCGTGCAGCAGGCCGAGGATGATCCCGCCGTCGCCCCGCTGCGCGGGATCGCCGGTCCAGCCCAGGCCTCCGTCGATGGGGCGGGCGCTGCGCACGATGCGGTCGGCGACGGCGCCGGCCTCGACCTCGAAGGTCCCCTCGCCGGTGGCCCACCCGGTCTCGGCCAGGGCGAACATCACTCCGGCCAGGCCGTGGTGGAGGGAGAGGTCGGCCTGCTCCCGCCAGGTGGCGGTGAGGTAGCGGGCTCCGGCCCTGGCGTCGTCCAGATAGCCGTCGTCGCCGGTGGCGGCGGCGAGCTCCAGGAAGAACAGGATGATCCCGGCCGCCCCCGAGTACAGCGACAGGGGGTGGTCGGGCATCGCGGCCCGGCCCCGGGGATCGGGGTTGGCCCGCCAGTGGCGCCCCCGCTCGTCGTCCACCGCCGCCGAACGAATCCAGCGCGCGGCCCCGATCGCGGCGGCCAGCGGGCTCTCGGCCTCCGGCTCCAGGCTCATGGCGGCTCCTTCGTACGGCGAGACAATCATTTTACCTGTATTTCCTACAGGATCAATAGGTAATGCGGTGGCCGACACGCGGGACCCGCTCGCGCGAGAGTCTCCCGTCCCGGCCGACACGGCCACGCCCGCGGCCCCGCCCGGCTCACCGGCGCTCAGGCCGGCCGTGGAGGAGCAGGTCGCTCATGACCGACCCCGCCAGGTCGAAGCCTCCGACGTGGGCGAGGTAGCCGCCGGTCTCGAAGACCGACCCGTCCAGCGGGATGAAGACGCCTCCCGCCCGGCGGATCAGCAGCGACCCCGCCGCCATGTCCCACGGACTGACCCTACTGCCGTAGGCGACGTCCGCCCACCCTCCCGCGACGTGCGCCAGCTTGAGCGCGGTGCTGCCGGGACGGCGCGTGGAGGCGAACGCCTCCACCATCCTGCCGAACCGGCGCAGCGCCTCCTCCCCCACCTCGGCCAGCTCCCAGGGGGTGGGGTAGCTGGTCAGCAGCACCCCCTCCCGGTCGCGGGCGGCGCCGGAGCTGCGCAGCCGCACGCCGTTGCACCAGGCCCCGCCCAGGTCTGCCCGGAACTCGTCGTCGCGCACCGGGTCGTACACCACCCCGGCGACCACCTCGTCCCCGACGGCGGCGGCGATCGAGACGCAGAAGAACGGCAGCCCGGCGGCGAAGTTCGCGGTCCCGTCGATCGGGTCGACGTACCAGCGGATCTCGCCGGAGCCTCTGCTGCCGCCCTCCTCGCCGACGATCGTGCTCCCCGGCACGTGCCTCTCGATGACCTCCCGGATGGTCTCCTCGGCGGCGCGGTCGTGCTCGGTCACCGGGTCGTGGAAGTCTCTCTTGGTCTCGACCGCGGGACGCGACCTGAACGCCTCGCGGAGCGGGCCGCCCACCGCGCGGGCGGCCTCGACCGCGATCGCGGAGAGCTCTGTCGCGGTGCTCTGGTCCATGCTTCCTCCAGGCTTCCTCCGGTCGGTGACGCGGGCGGCGGCGCGAACCGGCCGCCCGCGGGAGGCCGGCGGCTCGTCCCGCCCCCGGGCGCCCCGCTCCCCGCCATCCCGCCGCCGGGCGCGACGCCGGGTGGCCGGGCCCGGGAACGTTCCGGCGTGCCGAGCCCCCCGCACGCCGCGCCGGACCGCCGCGCCCCGCCTCCCATCCTGTACGAGGACCCCGGCCCCGTACGCGTCCGCCGGGCATCTCGGCGAACCCTGGCCGGTTTTTGTCAAGATATTCTCGTGTCCGCTAGCCTGACGGCGCGGCGTGTCAACCGGGAGGGCGAATGACGGCGCAGCTCGCCATCGATCTCGACCGGTCCAGCCCGGTCCCGCTCTACTTCCAGGTGGCCGAGCAGATCTCCGAGGCCATCTGCCGCGGCGACCTGCCCCCCGGGGCGCGGCTCGACAACGAGATCCTGCTCGCCGACCGGCTGGGCCTGTCGCGGCCGACCGTCCGCCAGGCGATCCAGTATCTGGTCGACAAGGGCCTGCTGGTGCGCAAGCGGGGCGTCGGCACCCAGGTGGTGCACGGCCAGGTCAAGCGTTCCGTCGAGCTGACAAGCCTCTACGACGACCTGCGCAAGACCGGCCAGGAGCCGGCCACCAGGGTGCTGGTCCTGGGTCCGGCCCCGGTGGAGGAGGAGGTCGCCGCGGTCCTCGGCGTCACGCCCGGCACCGAGATGCTCCGCCTGGAGCGGATCCGCTACGCCGCCGGGGAGCCGCTGGCCCTGATGCGCAACTGGCTGCCCTCCGATCTCGCCCCGCTGACCGCCGAGGGCCTCCAGGAGCGCGGGCTCTACGAGATGCTCCGCGCCGCGGGGGTGCGGATGCGCGTGGCGAACCAGCGCATGGGGGCACGGGCGGCCACGGCGGCCGAGGCGAAACTGCTCGGCGAGCGGCGCGGGGCCCCTCTGCTCACGATGGTCCGCACCACCTACGACGACCAGGGCAGGGCCGTCGAGCACGGCTCCCATATCTACCGCGCCTCGCACTACTCGCTGGAGGTCACGCTCATCGAGCGCTGACCGGGCGCCGACCGGGCGATGGCCGGGCGGCGGGGGCCGTGAGGTCAAATCTGTGCCAAACCACCGGTACGCGCCGGTGCCCGGCGCGTGATGATTCGTCCCCTGGGGATGTCATACGCGTAACCACTGCTCAGGAAGCCCGCCGTATGACCCCAGATCCGAGACAAGACCATGCGCGGCCGGAAAGATGAGTGGGCGGCGGTCCTCGCCCTGCTGGCAGGCGTCACGTCCGCGACCGGGAACGTCATGCTCGTCGAGGGCGAACCGGGGACGGGGAAGTCGCTGCTGCTCGCCGAGGCCGCGAGCGTCGCGACCGCGCGGGGGACGGCGGTGGCGAGCGGGCGGGCCGACGAGCTGGGGCGGCTGACCCCGCTGGGACCGCTGCTGGCCGCGCTCGGCGAGTCGCCGACGACCCCCGTGCCCACGACCGTGAACGCCTTCCCCGACGGGCCGGGACTGCTGCTGTGGCTGGCCGAGCAGGTCCGGACCTCGCTGGAGCGGAGGCTGGCCTCCGGGCCGCTGCTGGTGGTGCTGGACGATCTCCAGTGGGCCGATCCCGCCACGGTCATGGCTTTGCGGACGATGCCCTCCCGGCTCGCCTCGTACCCCGTGGCGTGGCTGCTGGCCTGCCGCGACACCCCGGCCCGTGGCGAGGCGGGACGGCTGTTCGACCTGCTGGCCGAGGAGGGGGCCACCCGGATCGTCCTGTCCCCCCTCGACGAGGGGGCGGTCGCCGAGGTCTCCGCCGACATCCTGGGCGCGGTCCCCGGGGAGGGACTGACGGCGCTCGCCGCCCAGGCCGGCGGCAACCCGCTCCTGCTCGCCGAGCTTCTCACCGGGCTGCGCGAGGAGGACGCGATCCTGGTCGAGGACGGCGTCGCCCGGCTGGCCGGGATCACGCCCGCCGGGGCGGTGCTGCCGAGGCGCCTGCACACCGCCGTCCGGCGGCGGCTGGACGAGCTCGCCACCAGGACCCGGTACCTGCTGGAGGCCGTCGCGGTGCTCGGACGCTCGTTCACCCCGGCGTACGCGGCCGAGATGCTCGGCGAGACCCCGGCCGCGCTGCTTCCCCCGCTGGAGGAGGCGCTGGCGGCCGGTGTGCTCGTGGCCACCCGCGACGAGCTGACGTTCCGGCACGAGCTGGTGTGGCGGTCGATCGTCGACGAGGTGCCGTCACCGGTGCGGCGGGCACTGCGGGAGCAGGTCGACCGCGCCGCCGGGGCCCGCTGGACCCTCTCACCCCGCGGCGGCGACGGCGGGACGGGGAGACTCGTGGACCTGGCCCTGCTCGCGTGGGACGAGGGCGGGCTCTCGCGAGGGCTGGACCTGGCGCGCGAGGCCGTGGAGCGACCGGCCTGCGGCCGGCACCGGCAGCCGAGGGCGGTGCTGGCCTCGATGCTGATCGACCTCTGGCTGCTGGACGAGGCGGAACTGGCGACGGAGAGCGCCGCCGAGGAGGCCGACGCCGAGGGTGAGCCCGGGTGGGCCGCCGAGATCCCCGTCCTGCGCGCCCGGCTGGACCTGGCCGCGGGCCGGCTCGGCGGCGCGATCGAGCACGGGGAGGCCGGTCTGGCCGCCGCCGGGACCCTGGACGCCCCGCTCCTGGCCTCCTCGGCCCTGTCGGTGCTCGGTACCGCGTCGCTGCGGTCGGGCGACCTGCCCGGGGCCATCAGGTACATGGAGCGGGACCTGATCAGGTCGGCGCCCGGCATTCCGCCCCGCGCCCGGCTGCGGTCGGAGCTGGCGGCCGGGCGGATCAGCGAGGCCCGCGACGGCGCGGCGGGCGGCATGAGCTCGCTCGGCGGGATCTACGACGCGCTGCCCCGGCACCTCGGGGCGCTGACCGGCGAGCCCACCGCGGCGGCGTGGCTGGTACGGGTGGCGATGGCGGTGGACGACCGGCGCAGGGCCGACGCCGTGGTCGGCGCGGCCGAGGACGTCGCCCGGCGCAACCCCGCCCTGCCCGGCCCGTCGGCGTCCGCCCACCACGCGCGAGGACTCCGGGAGGGCGACGCCGAGGCGCTGGGCCGCGCGGTGGCCGGGCACACCGACCCCTGGGCGAGGGGGTCGGCCGCCGAGGACCTCGGCGTGCTGCTCGGCTCGGGCGACGGCCGCAGGGACCTCGCCGTGGAGAGCCTGAAGACCGCGCTGGCCTGCTACGGGACCGTCGAGGCCGCCCGGGACGCGGCGCGGGTACGGGGCAGGCTGCGGCTGCTGGGCGAGCGGTGCCGCCACTGGGCCAGGACCGACCATCCCGTGTCGGGGTGGGCCAGCCTGACCGGTACCGAGCAGGCCGTCTGCGACCTGGTCTCCCAGGGGCTGACGAACCGGAACGCCGCCGAGCAGATGTTCATCAGCGAGCACACCGTCGCCTTCCACCTGCGGCAGGTCTTCCGCAAGCTGGGCATCCGCTCGCGGGTCGAGCTGGCCAGGCTGGCGGCGGAGGAGAACGGACACCGGCGCCCTCTCTGAGGCTCCAACGGCCACCGGCGCCCTCTCCGGGGCCTCGCGGGACGGGTCCCGACCTCACCGGGCCGATCCGCACGCCCCGCCGGGCGGAACTCCGGGACGACCGTGTCACGCGCCGTGTCACGCGCCGTGTCACGCGGGGTCCGAAGGCGGGCGGGTCCCGTCAGGCGGGACTGCGGACCGTGCGGGACGCGTGCTGGGGCATCTCCCTCGCGACGTGCTCGTGGGCCAGCCGGACCGCCATCGCACCCTCCCCCACCGCCGAGGCGACCCGCTTGACCGACTGGCTCCTGACGTCGCCCACCGCGAAGACCCCCGGCAGGCTGGTCTCCAGGGGCAGGCCGCCCTCGAAGCCGGTGACCACGAAGCCCCGGCGGTCGAGGGTGAGGGCGGAGGACAGCCAGCCCGTACAGGGGTCGGCGCCGGTGAGGACGAACAGGGAGCGCGTCTCCAGGAGCGCTCGCGTCCCCGTGCGGCGGTTCTCGGTGAGGACCGCCTCCAGCGTGCGGGTGCCGACGAGCTCCCGTACCTCGGTGTCGAGCATCACCTCCACCCGGGGGTGGTTCCCGATCCGGTCGGTGAGGTAGCGCGACATGCGCTCCCCCAGGTCACCGCCGCGGACGACCAGGCTCACCGACGAGGCGTGCCGGGCCAGGAAGTCGGCCGCCCGACCCGCGGAGTCGCCTCCTCCCACGACCACGACCGGCCCGCCGCCGCAGAGTCCGGCCTCGGCCACGGTCGCGGCGTAGTGGACGCCGTTGCCCTCGAAGAACCCCAGGCGCGGCACGTCGAGCCTGCGGTAGCGCGCCCCGGTGGCGATCACGATCGTGCGGCCCCTGACGGGCCGTCCCTCGCCGAGGCCGACGTCGTAGTGGTCGTCCAGCCGATCCAGGGAGACGGCCTCGGCAGGGACGCCGAAGCGGGCGCCGAACCTCCTGGACTGGATCACGGCCCGCTCGGCGAGTTCCGCGCCGGAGACGCCCGGGGGGAGGCCGAGGTGGTTCTCGACGCGGGAGGAGGCGCTCGCCTGCCCTCCGGCCGCGACCGCGTCCAGCACCACCGTGTCCAGCCCCTCCGACGCCCCGTACAGCGCGGCGGCCAGGCCCGCGGGCCCGGCTCCCACGATGACGAGGTCGTGGACGTCGCCGGGCGCGGTCCGCGCGGGCAGTCCGATCGCGCGGGCCAGCTCGGCGTCGGAGGGGTTGCGCAGGACCCGGGTCCCGCCCAGGATCACCACGGGGGTCTCGTCCGGCGCGACGCCGAGGTCGAGGACGAGCGCCTCGGCCTCCTCGTCCTCCTCCAGGTCGGTCCAGCGGTGCGGCAGCCGGTTCCTCGCGGCGAACTCGCGCAGCCGCCGGCCGCCGGGCGAGTGGCGGGAACCGACGATCCCCAGCCCGGCCCCGCCGGGGACGGGCGGCGAGCGGCGGGCGAGGTAGGCCCGCAGGACCAGGTCCCCGATCCCGTGGTCGCGGGCGACGATCCTCCTCAGCCACTCGACGGGGACCGTCAGGACCTCCCCCGCCTCGCAGACCACCGACGTCAGGAACGACCTCCGGCCGGTGATCGCCTCGAGCCCGCCCAGGAAGCGGCCCGGCCCGTGGATCCACAGGACCCGCTCGTCCTCGACGACGGCCACCTTGCCCGTGAGGATGACGACGAACTCCGGGTGGTCCTCCCCCTCCTTGATCAGGACCTCGCCCGTCCGGACCGGCCTGCGGACGCCGCAGGTCGCGAGTCTGCCGATCTGTGCCTCGTCCAGGCGGGGAAACGCCCCCCGGTGGTCCGGGGTCTCGGCGAGCGCGTCCATCTCAGCCGCTCCTCTCACCCACCTGCTCGTTCACCGGCTCGCCCACCGGCTGGTTCACCAGCGTGATCGCGCCCTCCACCCAGGCGCGCCGCCCGGTGGGCGCGGGCGTCCGGTTCCTCTTCCCGCGACTTCGGCGTCGCACGATGTTCGATGACATCACCGGCCCCCCTCATCCGCAGGTGGCGGCTCACCCGTAGGTGACGACGAGCTCGTCCCCGGCGAGGTCCACCCGGACCACGGCCCCCTCCTCCGCCTCTCCCGACAGGAGCGCGCGGCCGATGCGCGTCTCGACCTCCCTGGCGATGAACCGGCGCAGCGGGCGCGCGCCGTACACGGGGTCGTAGCCCCGCTCGGCGATGTGCCGCAGCGCCGCCTCGGTGACCTCCAGCCGGACGCCCCGCTGCTCCAGGCGGGTCCGCAGCTCGACGAACATCAGGCCGACGATGCGCTCGATCTCCTCGGGGGTGAGCGGCTTGAAGATCACGATGTCGTCGACGCGGTTGAGGAACTCGGGACGGAAGTGCGAGCGCAGCTCGGTCATGACGTGCTGCTGCGCCTCGGGCTTGATCTCCCCGGTCGGCGTGACGCCGTCGAGGAGGTACACGGAGCCGAGGTTGGAGGTCATGATCAGGACGGTGTTGCGGAAGTCGACGGTCCTGCCCTGCGCGTCGGTGAGCCGCCCGTCGTCGAGCACCTGCAGCAACGTGTTGAAGACGTCGGCGTGCGCCTTCTCCACCTCGTCGAAGAGCACCACGGAGTACGGCTTGCGCCGCACGGCCTCGGTCAGCTGGCCGCCCTCCTCGTACCCGACGTAGCCGGGGGGCGCCCCGACGAGGCGGCTCACCGTGTGCCGCTCCTGGTACTCGCTCATGTCGATGCGGATCATGTTGTCCTCGGTGTCGAAGAGCGCCTCCGCGAGCGCCTTGGCCAGCTCCGTCTTGCCGACGCCCGTCGGCCCCAGGAAGATGAACGACCCGATCGGGCGGCGCGGGTCCTTGATGCCGGAGCGGGCCCTGATGACGGCGTCGGCCACCAGCCGTACCGCTTCGTCCTGGCCGATCACCCGCTCGTGCAGGATCTGGTCGAGCCGCAGGAGCTTCTCCCGCTCGCCCTCGCGCAGCCGGCTCACCGGGATGCCCGTCCACCGGGAGACGATCATCGAGATCTCCTCGTCGGTGACGACCTCGCGCAGCAGGCGTGACGTCCCCTGCTTGGCGGACAGCCGTTCCTCCTCGGCCTCCAGCCGCCGCAGCAGCTCGGGCAGCCTGCCGTGCCGCAGCTCCGCGGCGCGGTTGAGGTCGTAGTCGCGCTCGGCCCGCTCGGCCTCCGCGCGTACCTGCTCCATCTCCGCGCGCAGGGCCTGGACGGCGCGCAGGGCGTGCCGCTCGGCCTCCCACTGCGCCCGCATGGCGTCGGCCTCGGCGTGCAGGTCGGCGAGCTCCCTGCGCAGCTCCTCCAGCCGGGTCCCGCTCGCGGAGTCCTCCTCCTTGGCGAGCGCGGCCTCCTCGATCTCCAGGCGCATCACCCTGCGGGTGAGCTCGTCGAGCTCGGCGGGCATCGAGTCGATCTCCGTGCGGAGCATCGCGCACGCCTCGTCCACCAGGTCGATGGCCTTGTCCGGCAGGAAGCGGTCGGAGATGTAGCGGTGGCTCAGCACGACGGCCGCCACCAGCGCGCTGTCCTGGATCTTCACCCCGTGGAAGATCTCCAGGCGCTCGCGCAGGCCGCGCAGGATGGACACGGCGTCCTCGACCGACGGCTCGTCGACCATCACCGGCTGGAACCGTCGCTCCAGGGCGGCGTCCTTCTCGACGTGCTTGCGGTACTCGACGAGGGTCGTCGCCCCGATCATGTGCAGCTCGCCCCGGGCGAGCATGGGCTTGAGCATGTTGCCCGCGTCCATGGCGCCCTCGGCGGCCCCGGCGCCCACCACGGTGTGCATCTCGTCGACGAAGAGCAGGATCCGCCCCTCGGCCGCCTTGACCTCGTTCAGCACCGCCTTGAGCCGCTCCTCGAACTCGCCCCGGTACTTGGCCCCGGCCACCAGCGAGCCCATGTCGAGGCTGAAGACCGTCTTGCCCTTGAGCCCCTCCGGCACGTCCCCGTGGCTGATCCGCAGAGCGAGACCCTCCACGATGGCGGTCTTGCCCACGCCGGGGTCGCCGACGAGGACCGGGTTGTTCTTGGTCTTGCGGGACAGGATCTGGACGACGCGGCGGATCTCGGCGTCGCGCCCGACGACCGGGTCGAGTTTGCCCGACACGGCGTCCGCCACCAGGTCGCGCCCGTACTTCTCCAGCGCCTCGTACGCCACCTCGGGCATCGCGGACGTCACCCGCTGGTTGCCGCGGATCGCGGTGAGCGCCTTGAGGAAGCCGTCCCTGGTCAGTCCCTGCTCGTGCAGCAGCCGCCCGGCGGAGGTCGAGCTGCCCTCCTCGATCAGGGCGATGAGCAGGTGCTCCACCGACACGTACTCGTCCTTCAGCCGGTCGGCCTCCCGCTTGGCCGTCTCCAGCAGGCGCGAGAGCCGCTGCGTCACGTAGACCTGGCCGGGCGAGGCGCCGGGACCGCTCACCTGGGGGCGGCGGCCCAGCTCCGCCTCCAGCTCGGTCCTGAGCCGGTCGGTGTCGACGTTCGCGTACGAGAGCAGGCGGGGCGTCAGCCCCTCGGGCTGGTCGAGCAGGGCGAGCAGCAGGTGCTCGCCGTCCACCTCGGTGTGCCCGAAACGCAGGGCCTTGGTCTGCGCGTCGTGCAGCCCCTCCTGCGACTTCTGCGTCAGCCGGTTCATGTCCACGGCGATCCTCCGATGGGTCGGGGACGACCGCGCTGGGCGGCCTCCAGGTCGGCGATGCGGTCCAGCAGGTCCAGTACGAGGCCGAGCGCCGCGTAGTTGATCGAGAACCCGGCCCGCAGCCGCCGGATCCGCGCCATGGTGAGCAGCTGGGAGGGCGGGAGCCACAGATGCCCGGCGGCGTCGGTCCGGGCGTCGAGCACGCCCAGCACGACGAGGCGCCGCACCAGCTCGGGGTGGGTTCCCGTCGCCCTGGCGAACGTCTCCAGATCCAGGCGCTCGGGCCTGGCCAGCTGGTAGGTCCTGCCCGTCTCCCGCGAGGTCTCCCGCTGAGCCTCTCCCCGGGTCTCCTGCCGCGTCTCCTGCCGGGCCTCCCGGCGGCCCTCTCGGGTACGAGAGGCCGCGCCCTTGCCCGAGGCGGGCCCGGCGCGCTCTCCGCCGGCCGTGCCCGCCCGCGGGCGGGCGGGGGGCGGGCCCGGGCGGGGCGTCCCGCGCTCCGGGAACGAGTGGGTCATCTCCGCCTCCTCGGGTCGAACGCGGAGACCGCGGCGAGCTGCTCGAACAGCTCCCGCTCCTCCTCCGCCAACCGGTCCGGGACCATGACGCGCACCTCGGCGTACAGGTCACCGGGCTTGTCGCCGCGGCTGGGCATCCCCCGGCCACGCAGCCGCAGCCGCCTGCCGCTGGACGTCCCCGACGGCACCTTGACCTTGGCCTCGCCCGCGGGGGTGTCGACCGCGACGGCGGCGCCGAGCGCCGCCTCCCACGGGGTGACCGGGAGCAGGACGTGAAGGTCGCGCCCCTCGATCCGGTAGCGGGGGTGCGGGGCGATCCTGATGATCAGGTAGAGGTCTCCCGGGGGCGCCCCGTCGCCGCCCCTGCCGCCCTGCCCGGCCAGCCTGACGCGCTGCCCGTCGGTGACGCCCGGCGGGATGTCGACCCGCAACCCGCGCGAACCGACGGTGATGGAGCGAGGCCCGCCCCGGTACGCCTCCTCGACGGTCAGGACGATCTCGGCCTCCTGGTCGGCACCGGGGATCGGCCCCCAGCTCGCGCCGGGCCGGCCCCTCCTGCCGGAGAACAGCCCCCCGAAGAGGTCGTCGAGATCGACCCCCTCCTGGAAACCGCCGAAACCCGCGCCCGCGCCCGCACCCCGGGCACCGGCCCCGCCCCGGCCGGCGCCCGCGCCGCGGCTCCTGGCCCGTGCCCACGTCTCCGGGTCCACGTCGTCGGGCACCTGGCGGAACTCCGGCCCGAACGCGTCGTAGCGGCGCCGGGTCTCGGGGTCGGACAGCACGCTGTAGGCCTCGGAGACCTCCTTGAAGCGGTCCTCGGCGGCCGGGTCCTTGTTGACGTCGGGGTGGTTGGCCCGCGCCAGCTTGCGGTAGGCGCGCTGGATGTCCTCCTGGCTCGCCCCCCGCCGCACGCCGAGGATCTCGTAGAAGTCCCGGTCGGGGGGCATCATGCCCCCTTGGCCACCACGACCAGCGCGGGCCGCAGCTGCTGTTCGCCGTCCCCGTAGGCGGGACGCAGCACCTGCAGGACCGTGCCGTCGGGAACGCCCTCCCGCGCGAGCACGCCCACCGCCTCGTGCCTGGCCGGGTCGAACACGGCCCCGGTGTCGTCGCGGCGCGCGTAGCCGAGGCGGGACAGCACCTCCTGCGCCTGGTCGCGGATCGCCCGCATCCCGTCCACGATGGAGCCGGGATCGGTCTCCGCGTGCTCCAGCGCGCGGTCCAGGTTGTCCAGCACGGGCAGCCACTCCCCGGCGGCCCGCGTCCGCTCCTCCGACCGGGTCCGCTCGGCGTCCCTGCTGACGCGCTTGCGCAGGTTGTCGAGGTCGGCGAGGGCGCGCCGCCAGCGGTCCTGGAGATCGGCCACCAGCTCCTGGAGCTCCAGGACGCGGTCCCGGAGGCCGTCCGTGGTGTCCGAACCGTCGGAGGTGCCCGAGGTGTCGTGGGCGCCTTGGGCGCCTTGGGCGTCGGCGTCATGGGCGTCGGCGTCATGGGTGCCCGCCTGCCCCTCCTGGACGTCCGGCTCCCGGTCCCGCGGCTCCCGGCCGGGCGGGTCGTACCCGCCGCGCGGTTCCCCGGCACGGCGCGGGACGGACCGGCCACGCCCGGGTGTCTCACTCATCGGTCGTGAACTCCGCGTCGATGACGTCGTCGTTCCGGCCACCCGGGGAACCGGGCGCCCCCGCGGCTCCGGGGCCGCCCGCGGCCCCCTGGGCGCCGGAGCCGGCCGCGCCGAGGCTGTGGTAGACCTGCTGGAGCTCGGCGGTGAGCGAGCGGACCCGGTCGAGCGGGGCCTCCTGCTTGATCGCGTCACGGGCGTCGTGCGCCAGCATGTCGGCCCGCGCCTTCTCGTGGACCGGCACCGAGTCGCCCAGCTCCGCCAGGCGGTGCTCCACCTGGTAGGCGGCGCTGTCGAGCTCGTTGCGCGCGTCCACCACCTGCCGCATCCGCTGGTCCTCCTCGCGGTGCCGCTCGGAGTCGGCGACCATCCGCTCGACCTCGCTCATGTCCAGGTTCGAGCTCTCGCTGATCGTGATGCGCTGCTCGGCGCCGGTGTCCTTGTCCTTGGCCGAGACGTTCAGGATCCCGTTGGCGTCGACGTCGAAGGTCACGTCGACCTGCGGGACGCCACGGGGCGCCGGACGGATGTTCTCCAGCCGGAACCGGCCCAGGGAACGGTTGTCGGCGGCGCGCTCGCGCTCGCCCTGCAGCACGACGACGTCCACGGCGCTCTGGTTGTCCTCGGCGGTGCTGAACGTCTCTGAACGGCGGGCCGGGATGGTGGTGTTCCGCTCGATGACCTTCGTCATCACCCCGCCGAGCGTCTCGATGCCCAGGGAGAGCGGGGTCACGTCGAGCAGCACGACGTCCCTCAGCTCGCCCTTGATCACGGCGGCCTGGACCGCGGCGCCCAGCGCCACGACCTCGTCCGGGTTGACCGTCATGTTCGGTTCCTTGCCGCCCGTCATGCGGCGTACCAGGTTCTGCACGGCGGGCATCCTGGTCGAGCCGCCCACCAGGATCACCTCGTCGATGTCGTCGGCGGTGAGCTTGGCGTCGGCCATCGCCTGCCGGACGGGGCCCTTGCACCGTTCGAGCAGGTCGGCGGTGATCTCCTCGAAGGTCGAGCGCCTGAGCGTGGTGTTCAGGTGCTTGGGACCCGAGGCGTCCGCGGTGATGAAGGGCAGGCTGATCTGCGTCTGGGTGACCGCCGACAGCTCGACCTTGGCCTTCTCCGCGGCCTCGAACAGCCGCTGCAGGGCCTGGGGGTCCTGGCGCAGGTCGATGCCGTTGTCCCGCTGGAACTCGTCGGCGAGGTAGTCGACGACGCGCCGGTCGAAGTCGTCGCCGCCCAGGTGGGAGTCGCCCGCGGTCGCCCGTACCTCCACGACGCCGTCACCGATGGCGAGGACGCTGACGTCGAAGGTGCCGCCGCCCAGGTCGAAGACGAGCACGGTCTCGCTCTCCTGGCGGTCGAGGCCGTAGGCGAGGGCCGCCGCGGTCGGCTCGTTGATGATCCGCAGGACCTCCAGCCCGGCGATCTTCCCGGCGTCCTTGGTGGCCTGGCGCTGGGAGTCGTTGAAGTACGCGGGCACGGTGATGACCGCCTCGGTGACCTTCTCCCCCAGGAACTTCGAGGCGTCGTCCACGAGCTTGCGCAGGACGGCCGCGGCGATCTCCTCGGGCGCGTACAGCTTCTCTTTGATCTTGAAGCGGACGGCCCCGTCGGGGCCTGGGACGACGTCGAACGACACGGCGGTCAGCTCGCTGGCGACCTCGTCGTGGCGGCGGCCGATGAAGCGCTTGGCCGAGTAGATCGTCCCCTTGGGGTTGAGGATCGCCTGGCGGCGGGCCAGTTGCCCGACCAGGCGCTCACCGTTGTCGGTGAACGCCACGACCGAGGGCGTCGTCCGCGCTCCCTCGGCGTTGGGGATCACCGTGGGCTTGTCGCCCTCCATCGTGGCGATCACCGAGTTGGTGGTACCCAGGTCGATTCCGACTGCTTTAGGCATGCTGCCCTCCTATGCGCTGTGGCACCGGCCGCGCTGTGGCACCGGCGCTCGCCGGACGGCACCGCCGCCCCGCCCACGACATCCCGGCGACCCCGGGCTCGGTGGTTCCGCGCCTCGCCCGGACCCGGCGAAGACGCGGGCCCGGTTGAAGATCGAGCTCAATACGGCCCGGACCCGACGAAGACCAGGACCCGGCGACGACCGGGGCCCGGCGGAAACGCGAGACCCGGTGAACCCGGCAGCCCGGCCGGCGACCCGGCGATCCGGTGATACGGCGACCAGACATCCGGGCACGGGACGGCGGCGCGGGCGACGCCGCCCGCGCCCGGCGCCCCGTCCGTCCGGGCTCCGGCCCGAAGGCCGGGGACCGGAGGACCGGAGGCGGACGCCGGTCAGATCTGCTGATGCATCTGCTGTGACGAGCCCACGTCGAGCAGCCTGCGCGCCTCGGCGGCGTGCGGGGCCGCGACCAGTACCTCGTAGCGGTCGGCGACGATCGCGCTCGACGAGAGGAAGTCGCGCTTGCCCCCGGTGAGCGCGTGGCCGACCAGTCCGAAGATCGCTCCGGCGATGGCGCCCCAGATCAGGCCCCACAGGACCAGTACGAAGGGGAACCGCCCGGGAGTGAAGATCGCGAAGAACAGGCCGATCAGCAGTCCGAACCAGGCTCCGGTCGCCGCGCCCATCCCCGCGGCGCGAAGATAGGTCAGCCGCCCGAGCACCTGCTCGACGAGCCGGAGCCCCACTCCGACGATCATCGTGTGCTCGACCGGGAACTTCTGGTCCGACAGCCGGTCCACGGCACGCTGGGCCTCGGCGTAGTCACCGAAACCCGCCACCGCCTCGTAGCCGGTCAAACTGACGTCAGGTCGCATGGCACTTCCCTTCGACGGGCACCCGTGAGGTGAATCCGTACGCGATCCACCCTGACCCCGTGAAGGCGTCCCCACATCCCCAGACCTGACAGTCATCGGCCGTTCCACCGCCCCGGGGCCGGTGTCCCCGACCCGGCCGATCGAGGACCAGGCCCTACCGGAACCGGCCGTTCCCGCCACCCCCGGGCCGGTGTCCGCCGGTGTTCCCCGGCCCGGTCAGTCGGGGACCAGGCCGTGCCGGAAGGCGTAGGTCACCGCCTGGGCCCGGTCACGCAGGCCCGCCTTGGCGAAGAGATTGTTGATGTGCGTCTTGACCGTCGCCTCGGAGATGAACAGCTCCCCGGCGATCTCCGTGTTCGAACGGCCCGCCGCTATCAGCCCCAGCACCTCGCTCTCCCTGCGGGTCAGCCCGTCCGGCAGGTCCGGCGCGCGGCGGCTCCCGGCCACCGCCTCGGCGAGCCGTCGCTGGACGGCCGGGTCGAACTGGGCCTCGCCCCCGACCACGGTGGCGATGGCCGAGGCCAGGGACTCCGCGTCGGCGTCCTTGGTCAGGTAACCCCGCGCCCCCGCGCCCAGCGCGGCGAAGACCGACTCGTCGTCGGAGTACGTCGTCAGGACCACCACGTGGATCTCCGGGTGGGCCGCCCTGATCCTGCGGGTCGCCTCCACCCCGTCCATGCGGGGCATCCGCAGGTCCATCAGGACCACGTCGGGCCTGAGCGAGTCAGCGAGCCCGACCGCCTCCCGCCCGTCGGTCGCGGCCCCCACGACCTCGATGCCGGGCAGCAGCCCCAGCAGCAGCACCAGCCCCTCGCGCACCACCGTCTGGTCGTCGGCCACCAGCACCCGCACGGTCACCCCGGCCCTCCTCGTCCCTCACAGTCCTTCGAAGTCCCCCGCGGTCCATCGAACCCTCGGAAGCCCCTCGCGGTCCATCGAAGTCCCTCACCGTCCCTCGCCGTCCCTCGAAAGCCCCTCGTCGTCTCCCGAAGTCCCTCGGAACCCGCCCCCGGGCCCCGGTGCCGTTCCCGCCCCCGTGGCGGAACGACATCGCGGGCGGCTCACGCCGGGACCCGCAGCAGGACCTCGAAGCCCTCCGCGCCCGGCCGCGCGGCCAGCGAACCACCGATCAGCTCGGCCCGCTCGCGCATCCCCACCAGCCCGTATCCCCCTCCCTTCGACACTGACGAACCCGGCGAACCCGGCGGGCCGCCCGTGTCGCGCACCTCCAGCTCGCACCACGCCCCGGTCCGGCGCAGCGCCACCGACACCGCGGCACCCGGCGCGTGCTTGCGCACGTTCGTTAGCGCCTCCTGCGCGGTCCTGGCCACCGCCAGCCTGGCCCCCGCCTCCAGCGAGCCGAGGTCCCCGGTGACCGAGACCGCGCAGGACGAGCCGGTCACCGACCGGAACTCCACCGCCAGCCGCTCCAGCCGCTCGGCCAGCGGAAGCTCCTGCCCGCGCAGCGCGTCGAGCGCCCGGCGGGTCTCCTCCAGCCCGGCGCGCGCCAGCCGCACGGCGCGGTTGACCCGGTCGAGGGCCGCCGCCGGGTCCTCGCCCCGCTCCAGCAGCAGCCGCGCCCCCTCCAGGTGGACGATCTGCGCCGACTGCGAGTGCGCCAGGATGTCGTGGACCTCCCTGGCCAGCCGTGCCCGTTCGGCCAGCACGGCCTCGCCCGCCCGCGCCTCGGCGAGCGCCACGGCGTGCTCCCTGGTCGTCTTCACGTACCGCATCAGGAAGACGACGACGGCGACGTAGGTGAGGCCGAAGAGATTGCCCCACACCTCCCAGTCCCGCAGCCCGACCAGGAGGGACAGGCCCGTCGTCCCGGCCATGTCGGCCGCGACCAGGAGCACCGCCGGCCAGAAACGGGTCCTGAACGGCGCGGTGAAGACGACGACGTACAGGAACCCCATGCCGCTGTAGCGACTGATCGCGTGCAGGGCGAGCCCGCCGGCCAGGGTGGCCGCGAGCAGCCAGGCGTTGCGCCGCTCGTCCCGGCCCAGCAGCGCCCCCACGCAGCAGCCGAAGGCGGCGGCGCCGAGAGGGAGAACCGTGAGCAGGCCCGGCCGGCCCATCTCGACCACGGCGAGCAGCGGGCTGAGAAGCAGGTACACCGCCAGCGCGACGGCGAGGAGGCATCGCACCGAGGGACGGCGGAGGAACGTCACGACCACAAGCTATCCATGCCTCCGGCACCGGGCCATGGGCCCCGGGGTGGAGATCGTCTCCACCCCCGGCCGCCGCCCCCTCCTCCCGGGTGGACGCCGCGGGTTCCACCCCCGGGACCGTGCTTCCCCACCCGCTCCGGGGCCATCGTCGAGGGCATGTCAGCAATCAGCGTCACCCACCTCGGCAAGTCGTTCGGCGGGGTACGAGCCGTCGACGACCTGTCGTTCACGGTGGAACGGGGAACACTCACGGCCTTCATCGGCCCCAACGGGGCGGGCAAGACCACCACCCTGCGCATGATCCTCGGCCTGGTCACGCCCACCGAGGGCGGCGCGGCCATCGGCGGCGGCCCCTACCGCGACCTGGAGCGCCCGGTCTCCACGGTCGGCGCGGTGCTGGAGGCCACGGCCTTCCACCCGGGCCTGAGCGCCCGTACGCACCTGGAGGCGCTCCGCCTCGCCGCGGGGCTGGAACCCGGGCGCGTGGAGCACGTGCTGGAACAGGTCGACCTCACCGCCTCGGCCGGCCGCAAGGTGGGCGGCTTCTCCCTGGGCATGCGCCAGCGGCTCGCCCTGGCCTCCGCCCTGCTGGGGGACCCGGAGATCCTCATCCTCGACGAGCCCGCCAACGGCCTGGACCCGGAGGGCATGCGCTGGCTGCGGGGCTTCCTGCGGGCCTACACCCACCAGGGGCGCACGGTCCTGGTCTCCACGCACGTGCTCGCCGAGATCCAGCAGATCGCCGACCACGCGATCGTCTTACGGGCCGGACGCCTCGCCTGGCAGGGCCCGCTCAGCCCGGAGACCGACCTGGAGGAGCTCTACATGGAGGTGACCGCATGACCGGCCTGATCCGCGCCGAGCTGCTCAAGGCGCGTGCGAGCCGCACCACCTGGATCCTGGCGGCCCTCGCGCCCCCGCTGTGCGTGGCCTGGGCGGGACTGATGGTCCTCCTGATGGGACAGGGCGGCGGGACGCCGCTCGACGCTCGGATCGAGAACGTCTACAGCATGACCCAGCAGGCCTACGTCTTCACCCTGGTGCTCGGCGTGCTCGGCATGGCCGGGGAGAACCGCCACCAGACGATCACCTGGCAGTTCCTGGTCAGCCCCGGGCGGGACCGGGTGGTGAGGGCCAAGCTGGCCGCGTACGGGATCGTGGGCCTGGTGATCGCCACGGTCTCGGCGCTGGTCACGCTGGTGGCGGGCCTGGTCATGCTCGGCCTGGCCGGTCACCCCGTCTGGACCCCCCGGGTGCCCTCGGTCCTGCTCGGCTCGGCGCTCGCGGTCGTCCTGTACGGCCTGCTCGGGGTGGGGCTGGGAGCCCTGATCCGCAACCAGGTCGCGGCGGTGGCGGTGGCACTGGCCTGGTTCATGTACGCCGACTACCTGCTCGTCAGTTTCCTGCCCGACCTGGGCAGGTGGCTGCCGACCGGGGCGGCCCGCGCCCTGAGCGGCATGCCCCTGGGCGGCGCGCTGCTGCCCGTCTGGGCCGGCGGGCTGCTGTTCGCGGGCTACGTCGCGGTGACCGTGCTCGCCGCCCACGCGCTGACGCTCCGCCGCGACGTCACGTGACCTCGCCGTACGACGGCACCGACTGCACCGACGACACGAAGCGCGACACGGACGGCGTCACGGACCGTGGCGTGGCGTGGCGTCACGACCGGCCGTACCGGGTGATCCCGGGGGCGCGCGTCACCGCCTGCCCCCGGGAGCGCGCGTCACGCCGTGGCGTCGCGGACGGCGGCGTGGGCCGCGTCGCGCATCATGGCGTGCAGCCTCGCGTTGGACTCCCGGTCGGTGCGCACCTCGACCACCCGCAGCCCGTCGCCGCGCAGCGCCTTGACCAGCTGGCCCGGCTCGTCCACGAAGGTGTACGGCGTGCCGGTGGCCGCGGCCACGTAGCCCAGGTCCACCCCGTGCGAGGTGCCGAAGACCCGCTCGAAGGGGTCGCGCAGCGCGGCCTGGGGAAGCAGCGAGAAGATCCCTCCGCCGTCGTTGTTCACCACGACCAGGCAGAGGTCGGGGCGCGGCTCGCGGGAGCCGAGGAGCAACCCGTTCTGGTCGTGCAGGAAGGTCAGGTCGCCCATCAGGGCGTAGGAGGGGCCGTTGTGGGCGAGGGCGGCGCCGATCGCGGACGACACCACCCCGTCGATGCCCGCCGCCCCCCGGTTGGCCATGATCCGCAGCCCCCGGCGGGGACGCATCGCCTGGTCGAGGTCACGGATCGGCATGGAGGAGCCGGAGAACAGCAGCGACCCGTTGGGCAGCGCCTCCGCCAGGTCGCGGGCCAGGCGCGGCTCGCTGAGCCCCTCCCCGTCGAGCACCTCGTCGATCGCGTTCCTCGCCGCCGCCTCGGCGCGGCGCCAGGAGTGCAGCCACACGTCGTCGCCCGCGGCGACCGGGATCTCCACCACCTGGGCCACCTGGGTGGCCGAGCGGGTCGGGTCGGGCCAGCGGGTCAGGTCGGGGGCGACCACGATGTGCTCGCCCGCGTGCCTCAGCCAGTTGAGCAGCGGCCGGGACAGGCCGGGGCGGCCCAGGGTGACCACGACGTCGGGGCGGTGCCGGTCGGCGAACTCCGGGGTGCCCAGCAGGAAGTGGTAGGCCGACATCGCGTGGTCGCCGTAGCGGGCGCCGCCGTTGGGCTCCGACAGGACCGGCCACCCGGCCATGCCCGCCGCCGCCACGTATCTGCGCGTGTTGGTCGCGCCGTCGCCGACGACCAGCACGCCTCGCCGGGTCGGCGGCAGGTGCAGCGCCACCGGCGGGGAGGCCACCCTGGAACGGACCCACGGGCCTCCGGCGTCGCCCTCCAGGGACTCGCACCAGGACGGGTCGCCGTCCGGGATCAGCGGCTCGCGGAAGGCCACGTTGAGGTGGACGGGGCCGGGGTCGTACGGGCCCATCGCGCGCTGGTAGGCGCGGCAGGCCGTCGAGCGCCAGTAGGCGACCTGGCCGGGGCGGTCCTCGGGCACGCCGACCTCGCTGAACCAGCGGACGGAGGTGCCGTACAGCTTGATCTGGTCGACGGTCTGGCTGGCGCCGGTGTCGCGCAGCTCGGGCGGCCGGTCGGCGGTGAGCACCAGCAGCGGCACCCCCGACTCGTGCGCCTCGATGACGGCCGGGTGGAAGTTGGCCGCCGCGGTGCCGGAGGTGCAGATCAGGGCGACCGGACGGTCACTGCGGCGGGCCAGGCCCACCGCCAGGTAGGAGGCCGAGCGCTCGTCCACCCGCACGTGCAGCCGGATGCGGCTGTCGGCGTGCACGGCCAGGGCGAGCGGCGCCGAGCGCGAACCGGGTGCGAGCACCACGTCCGTGAGACCGCAGCGGGCCAGCTCGTCGACCAGCACCGTCGCGAGCGCGGTCGCGGGATTCACCGCACCGCCTCCTTATCTCCGCACCCGGGGGTGAGTCCGTCTTGAGGCGCGCGAAAGCGACCTCACCTACGCGGGACGGCGCGCCCGGGGACCGGACCCGTCCCGATCCCCGCTGCCCGGGGGCGGCGGGAGCACGTGCCCCCGCCGCACGCCGCCGCACTGGAACCTGCCTTCGGCCGTCCCTGAGGACGGCGGCCTGTCTTCGCCGCCCCCGGGAACGGTGACCCGTCTCCGGCCGACCCTAGGGGCGGCGCGGGAACCTGCCGAAGTCGGGGGTGCGCTTCTCCTTGAACGCGTTGCGGCCCTCCTGCGCCTCCTCGCTCATGTAGTAGAGCAGGGTGGCGTCACCAGCGAACTGCTGCATCCCCGCGGCGCCGTCGGTCACCGCGTTCAGCGCGCCCTTGAGCATGCGCAGGGCCAGCGGCGACTTGTCCAGCATCTCCCTGGCCCACTTGACCGTTTCCGCCTCGAGCTCGGCGAGCGGCACGACCGCGTTGACCAGGCCCCAGTCGAGGGCCTTCTGCGCGTCGTACTGGCGGCAGAGGTACCAGATCTCGCGGGCCCGCTTCAGGCCGACGGTCTCGGCCAGCAGCCAGGAGCCGTAGCCGCCGTCGAAGGAGCCGACCTTGGGGCCGGTCTGGCCGAAGACCGCGTTGTCGGCGGCGATGGACAGGTCGCAGCACACGTGGAGCACGTGGCCGCCGCCGATGGCGTAACCGGCGATCATCGCGATGACCGGCTTGGGACAGCGGCGGATCTGGACCTGGAGGTCGAGCACGTTGAGCCGGCCGACGTGCGGGGTGGACTTGTCGACGTAGCCGTCGTCGCCGCGGATCTTCTGGTCGCCCCCGGAGCAGAAGGCCCGGTCGCCCGCGCCGGTAAAGATGATCACACCGACCTCGGCGTCCTCCTGGGCGACGTTGAAGGCGTCCTTGAGCTCGAAGAGCGTCGTCGGGCGGAACGCGTTGTGCCGCTCGGGGCGGTTGATCGTGATCTTGGCGATGCCCTCGCCGGTCTCGTAGATGATGTCCTCGTACTGCCCGGACCTCTTCCAGTCGACCGCGCCGTCGCGCTCGGAGGCCGTCTCCGCCACCACCTGCTCGTCCACGCCCGGGTCGACCCGCTCCGTGCCCACGATGGCTTCACCCTCTCCGCTTTACCGGGACCACCCCGGCTGTTGTCCGGCATTCGGCACTAACCTTACGACTGTGATGACCATTCCTGTGCATGAGGAGTGGCTTTCCGTGCAACGGGAATTGCACGCCGTGGTGTCGGCGCCGGGCCCGGAGCTGTTCCGGGCCGTCGGCGCGGCGCTGGACGGCCGCGGCCCCGCCGTACTGCCCCTCTCCCCCACCCTGCCCGCCCCCGCGCTGCGGGCGACGCTCGACGCCCTGCGCCCGACCCACGTCGACGGGGTCCCCCGCGAGGGCGGCGTCGGCGTGCCCGCCGAGGTCGCGGTGGTCATCGCCACCAGCGGCTCGACCGGCGCGCCCAAGGGCGCGCAACTGTCCGCCGAGGCCCTGCTCGCCTCCGCGTCGGCCTCGCTGCGACGCCTGGGAGCCGGGCCCGGCGAGCGCTGGCTGTGCTGCCTGCCCCCCTCGCACGTGTCCGGCCTGCAGGTCCTGGTGAGGTCCCTGCTGGGCGGGACCGAGCCGATCGTGCACGACGGGTTCTCCCCCGAGGCCGTGCTCTCCAGCGGCGCGGACCACGTCTCGCTGGTGCCGACCCAGCTGCGCAGGCTGCTCCAGACGGATTCGACGCGCCTGCCGCCTCTGTCGACGTTCAGGACGATCCTGCTCGGCGGCGCCGCCGCTCCCCCCGGCCTGCTCGCCGCGGCCCGCGCGGCCGGGGCCCGGGTGATCACCACGTACGGCATGAGCGAGACCTGCGGCGGGTGCGTCTACGACGGCGAGCCCCTCGACGGGGTCGGGGTCGACGTCGGCGACGACGGCCGGATCCGCCTGGACGGGCCCGTGCTGTTCTCCGGCTACCGGCTGCGCCCCGACCTCACCGAGGCCGTCCGCGACGGCGGCTGGTTCCTCACCTCGGACCTGGGTGTCCTGGAGGGCGGGCGGCTGCGCGTGCTGGGGCGGGCCGACGACGTCATCAACACCGGGGGCGAGAAGGTCGTCGCCGCGGCGGTGGCCGCCGTGGTGGCCGAGCATCCCGCGATCGCCGACGCCGCCGTGGTCGGCCGCCCCGACCCCGAGTGGGGCGAGCGGGTGGTGGCCTTCGTCGTCTCGTCCTCCCCGCCGTCCCTGGCCGAGTTGCGCGCCTTCGCCAAGGAGCGGCTGCCCGCCTACGCGGCCCCCGCCGAGCTGGTCATTGTGCCCGAAATACCGCTTTTGGCCAATGGCAAGCCAGATCTTGAAACTCTCCGTTATGGTCGTGATCGGGAACCGTGAAGGTGCCGTGACACGTCCAACAGGTAGCCGAAGCAGGAAGGACAAGCCCGATGAACGTCACCCGGAAGACATGGGTCTCGGCTGGAATCGTGAGCCTGGTCCTCGCCGGCGGCATATCCGTCACGGCGGCCGCCGCGTCGGGCGGGATCGGGAGGGCGGAGAAACCGTCGGCCGAGCCGGTGCCGATCGCCCCGAACGAGCCGGGACCGCCCTCGCACGAGCCGTCTCCGACCACACCCACCCCTCCCGCCGAGGACTACGTGGTGTCCAAGGAGATCAACCCCGACCCTGAGAAGGTCGTCGGCTACTGGAACGAGAACCGCCTGGAAGAGGCGGAGCCCTTCCCGATGCCCATGGTCGACGGCCCCGTGCTCGAAGGCTCTCCGGGCCCGGCGGAAGAGGGCCCCGTGGAAGTGATCGAATAGGCTCTCCCGGGCGCCCAGGTGCGGGTGGATCGCCGGGAAGGCGGTCCGCCCTTCACATTTTCCGGGTCGGGTCGGGAACAGAAAGTTCTTGACTGGGGTTATTGGTACTGGTGCGCTGAGCGGCCCCCAGACCGCCCCACCCCAAGACCAGCAGACCGTAAATTCAGAAGACTCCGTGATGGAGGAGGTGTCCTCATGCCCCCAACCGCCGTGGCGACCTCATCTGAGGCCCCGACGACCCTCGACCAGCTCCTTGACCGAGGGCGAGTCCAGGGCCACCTTTCCCTCGCGGAGCTGCGCCACGCCTTCGCCGAGGCGGGCATCAGCCCCACCGAGGGCAGGTCGATCCTGCGAGAGCTCACCGAGGCGGGCGTCAGCCTGGCGGCCGAGAACGAGCCCGCGCTGTCCGGCGCCAAGAGCACCCGTAAGACCCCCGCCAAGACTTCCGCCAAGACCCCGGCCCGCAAGGCCAAGGCCGCGCCCGCGCGCAAGGGCGCGGCGAAGACCGAGACCACCGAGGCCGGTGCCGCCGCGCCGGACGCCGCCGCCACCGGAGCGGAGCCCGCGGGCGGCCTCAAGGCCGCCAGGGCCGCGAGGAAGACCGCGACCGCGAAGGACGTCAAGGACGGCAAGGACGCCGCGGCGGAGCTCGACGACGAGTGGAACCCGCCGGAGGAGGCCGAGGTGGAGGTCGAGCCGACCCTCGACCTCGACGACCAGTCCTCCGTCATGGGCGACTCGGTGCACACCTACCTGAAGTCGATCGGCCGCCGCACCCTGCTCACCGCCGCGCAGGAGGTCGAGCTGGCCAAGCGTATCGAGGCCGGGCTGTACGCCGAGTCCAAGCTGGAGGCCGAACCGGGCCTGTCCGCGGTCGCCCGCGACGACCTGGAGTGGATCGCCGAGGACGGCCGCCGGGCCAAGGACCACATGCTGGAGGCCAACCTCCGCCTGGTCGTCTCCGTGGCGAAGAAGTACACCGACCGGGGCATGGCCCTGCTCGACGTGGTCCAGGAGGGCAACCTGGGCCTGATCCGCGCGGTGGAGAAGTTCGACTACACCAAGGGCTACAAGTTCTCCACCTACGCCATGTGGTGGATCCGCCAGGCCATCCAGCGCGGCTTCGCCGACTCGGCCCGCACCATCAGGCTGCCGGTGCACGTGCTGGAGATGCTCTCCAAGCTGTCGCGCGTCGAGCGTGACATGCACCAGCGTCTGGGCCGCGAGCCCACGCCGGAGGAGCTGGGCGTCGAGCTCGACAAGACGCCCGACCAGATCGAGGAGCTGCTGCGCACCAGCCGCCAGCCGATCAGCCTCAACGCCACCATCGGCGAGGACGGCGAGACCACCATCGGTGACCTCATCGAGGACATCGACTCGCCCGAGGCCTCGGAGGTCGTCGACCGCCAGCTGCTGGGCGAGCAGCTGCGCGGCGTGCTCGGCAACCTCTCCCCCAGGGAGGCCAAGATCATGGCCCTGCGCTTCGGCCTCGTCGACGGCAAGCCCCACACCCTCGACGAGATCGGCAAGTATCTCGGCCTGACGCGCGAGCGCATCCGCCAGCTGGAGAAGGAGTCGCTCTCCAAGCTCCGCCACCCCAGCAACACCCGCCCGCTGCTCGACTGGGCCAGCTGACCCCGTCCGGCGGTCCTGAAGTTCCGAAGTCCTGAAGTTCCGAAGTCCTGAAGTTCCGAAGTCCTGAAGTTCCGAAGTCCTGAAGTTCCGAAGTCCTGAAGTTCCGAAGTCCTGA
>NZ_JBHMBS010000014.1:170986-218132 GCF_042428775.1 Streptosporangium vulgare
CGGTCCTGAAGTTCCGAAGTCCTGAAGTTCCGAAGTCCTGAAGTTCCGAAGTCCTGAAGTTCCGAAGTCCTGAAGTTCCGAAGTCCTGAAGTTCCGAAGGGCGCCATCGCGAGACCTCCCGGTCCGCGGTGGCGCCCTTCGCCGTGTTCCGGCCCTCGCGGGGAGTGCCCCCCGCAGAGACCGGCAGGAGCGCGGAGCGCCCCTCCCCGAGGGGCCGGGCACGGGACCGGGGCGACGGTTCCCGTACCGGACCCTCGAAGGTCCTGGGGGTGTCAGCCACCCATCTCGGCGACGAGGCTCCTGGGGCGCATGTCGGTCCAGGAGCCTTCGACGTAGGCCAGGCAGCCGGCGCGGGAGTCCTCACCGTGGACGATCTCCCAGCCCGGGGGGACGTCGGCGAACGCGGGCCACAGCGAGTGCTGCCCCTCGGCGTTCACCAGCACCACGAAGGACGCGCTCTCGTCGTCGAAGGGGTTGGTCATCGGATACCTCCAGCATGATCGTGCCGGGCGGCGAACCCGGCTCCGCGGATTCGCCCGGCACCGGAACTCCCGTCCGGCGCCGGCCGTCCGCACGGGCGGCGCGGGGGTTTCCCACCGGCGCGCCCAGGGGCGGCGACCGCCGTTTCCCCGCCGGACGCGAGGACCGTCCGGGCACGGAAAAGGCAGGCGAAAATGGCATAGATGCGTGCACCTCAGCGAGGCGCCTGGTCACGGTGTTGGACGAGTGGCCGGAGAGACCACAGGGCAAAACGTCTTCTTAGGGAAGCCTAACCTAAAATTCACCCCATTGGCGGCAATGTCAAGATGCCGATCACCAGGGGCCGGATCACCTTTCACTCCTCACCCGTCACGCTCTCGACAGCCAAGGCGAGGAAGGCAGGGCGAACCGGAATCATCAGCGAGGTGAGCGTGATCGGCGGGCAGGAACCATCTCCGGCCTCCCGGGCTTCCCGGGACGGTGGCCTCGTCATGGGCACCAAAGGCCCCGGAGCCGCCGCCACGGGACGCCCCTGACCGCCGTCCGCGGGCGGCGGCCCCCCTCCGTCTCGGCCGCGCACGCCGCCCGCCTAGCGTTCCGGCGTACGCGAGGGCCCGAAGCCGGCGTACACGAACCCGGACCGGCGTACACGGCGGCCCCGGACCGACGGACGCGGGGCCTGGACAGCGCGGACGGGAGTACGGCACACGGATGGGTGGCCGCGAGGACGGATCCGGCACGAGGTGCGGGCGGGCGCCCGCGCGGGGCCCGTTCCGGAACGGCGAGACCGCCCGTCACGGAACGTGTGACGGGCGGCGAGAGGCCGTTCGAACCGGGTCCGCGGGCGAAGGCCGGCGGGAGGGCCGGGGGCGGATCAGCCCCGCGCCCCGGCGCCCACGAGCGAAGACCCCGGTGCGGACCGGGGGTGAGGAGCGGGAACGGAGATCAGCGGGCGGAGGCGGTGACCGGACGCGGGACCCTGGGGATGCCCGTCAGCCGGTTCTGCTCGCGGAGGGTGCGCAGGCGGTTGACCTCGGCGGTCCACTCGGCGCCCTTCGGGGTGGCCCTGCCCTTGCGGCGGCGGATCCGGTCGTCGTACGACCTGATCCCGAACGTCGCGCGCTGGTTGGCCTCGGCCGCGCGCAGGGCCTCGGTGAGCGCCCTGTCGAAGGCGAGCCCGGCGGCTCGCAGCTCCTGCACGGGGGCCGCGGCGGCCTGTGCCCGGCGTACCTCGGCCTCGGCCTCGCGCGCCTTCCGCAGGAGCTCGGGGAAGCTCTTCCCGACCTCCTGGTCAGCGTGGTGACGAACCTCCGCCTCCCGGCTCACGCGCGGTCGGAAAAACGCCATCTTCTTCCCTCTCTCGCCGGTCGCCGGGTCTCCTCCGGCAGATCACCGCTCGTAGCCTACGCGGTCCGTCCCCACCCCACACACTCAGCCGGACCCCAGCGGACCGGCTCGCCGCCCGGTGGTCTCGCGGGCCGGATGTTCGTCCTGTCCGGCGCGCCGTCCTTTACGCAGTAAGGTGACGGTGGCAGGATGCCTCCCATGCCTGCCAAGCGACCGCCCGTCCCGCTCTCCAGGGAGCGCATCATCGACGCCGCCCTCCACATCGCCGACGGTCAGGGGCTCCGGCGCCTGACGATGCGGCGGCTGGGCGACGCGCTCCAGGTGGAGGCGATGGCCATCTACCACCACCTGCCGCGCGGCAAGGACGCCCTGATGGACGCGCTGGCCGAGCACGTCACCACCGTCCACGCCGAGCCCGGCGAGAGCTGGCAGGAGAGCGCGAGGGCCTGGTGCCGGGCGAGCCGGGCCGCGCTGAGGGAGCATCCCGGGGTGCTGGCCCTCGCCCTGACCAAGCCGCCGAGGGGCAGGGCGGCCGTCGCCATCAGGGAGCAGACCGACCAGCTGGCCGACGCGGGCCTGGCCGACCCCGCGGGGGCGGTGCGGGCCCTGCGGGCCTACGTCTTCGGCGCGGTGGCGGTGGAGGTGCAGCAGTCGGGCTGGGCCGAGCCCTCGGGCGACGAGGACGAGCCCTGGCGTCCCCCCTCCAGGGGAGGCGGCAGCCCGGCGGCGGACGCCGACTTCGAACACGGACTGGACGCCCTCCTGGCCGGTCTGGGCGCGCCCCGGACCCGGTAAGGGGCCGACCGGGGGTTTGAAAACCCCGATCGACACACGTCAGCAACTTGTAACCGATCGTTTACCCGCCGGGCGGCGTGTCGCACTTGGTCGAATATCCTTATATGAGGCATCCTGTGTTATAGGTCACATCCCCTGACAAAGCCCTGACGGACTGACCCGATACCAGTTCCCAAACAGTCCTAACGGGCTATGTCGCCGAGGTGCGATCGATCGCACACTTGATCTGCTTGATGTGCGGCCCTCGTTCTGTTAGGGCCGCACGGCCACATATCAACATTCAGATGCTCGTCCCCGTCATACGTGGGAACGGAGACCCATCGGTGACGGTGCCGCCGGATGTCCGATGCCCACCCGTGCCCGGTGTGACCGGGCGAGCCGACACGAGAGATCCGGAGGCACGCCGATGTGCCCGCACGAGCCGTCCTGTCCGTCCGCCGACGCGCTGGACCGCGAAGCCGCCCGCACCATGGCGGCCCACCCTGAGCAGGGCTGGAGCCTGCTCTGCAACGGTGTGGTGTTGTTCGACGACACCGGCGAGCTCCTCCCGGACGGTGCCGTCATCGAGCCGCACCGGCCGCTGGCCGGCGTCGTCTGAGGCTCGTCACACCCGACCGGTCACGCTGAGCGGGTCCACCGAGCCCGGCCGCATCCTCGTGTCGAGCCACTCGGCGACCACCTCGCCCACCCTGACGGGATTCCTCCCGAGGTCGTGACCCTCTCCCGGCAGCACCACCAGGCGCGCGGCGTCCGCCGCCTCGGGCACGCCGAACGGGTCACGGTCTCCGTTCACCACCAGCACGTCCACCCCCGCCGCGCGCAGCTCCCCGGCGCGTGACCGCTCCGGCTTCCCCGGCGGGTGCAGCGGGAACGCCAGCGCGACGACCGCGCGGGCCCCGACCCTCCCGGCCGTGCGGCACGCGACCCGGGCCCCGTTGCTCCGCCCGCCCTGCGCCAGCGGCAGCCCCGGGTAGCGCCCGCGCAGGTCGGCCACCAGCGTCTCCCACGCCTCGTCCTGCTTGACCGCCGACCCCGGCGCGCGGGCCCCGCGCATCCGGAACGGCTGGAGCACCCGCGCGACCGTCCCGCCGACCGCCGTCGCGGCGTCCCGTACGGCGAGCAGGTCCGGGGCGTCCACTCCCCCGGCCGAGCCGTGGGTGAGCACCAGCAGGAAGCGCGGGCCGGCCACCTCGTCGACCTCCACCAGCGCCGGGCCGTGCGGGGTCGCGATCTCCATGGGCGCGACCGCGCGGGCCGCGAGCCGGAGCCCCGGCGTGGACGCCCCGGTGAGGGGGGTGGAGTCGGAGGTGGACACGGATCTCCTCCTATCGGCTGATGCCCGGCGACCGGCCGGAAGGAACAATCGAGGCGTGCAGGACTACCAAGATATCCGCCAGGACATGCGCGCCACCGTCGAGGCCCGCCGCGACCTCGGCCCCGAGTACGAGACCGCCCTCATCGAGTCGTTCGTGTCACGTCTCGACGCGACCATCGCCCACCGGGTGCGCGCCGAGATGCACGCCGCCGGGGCGCCGATGGCCAAGTCACGCAAGAGCTCGAACGGCTCGATCCCGATCGCCCTCGGCTCGATGGGCATCGGGATCCCGCTGACCGCCATCGCGGCGCAGAACGCGGGCACCGCCGGGCTGCTGCTGGCCTGGGGCGGGATCGTGGCGATCAACTTCGCCCACGCCCTGAGCCGCTGGCGGGAGCGCGACTGACACCCTCCGGGAAGCCCCGCGGCTTCGCGGGAGGCCGGACGGCCGGTGCCCGGGTGCCGGTGCCCACAGAGGCCCCACGGACACCCCACAACCACCCGGTGCCCGTGTGACGTCTCCCACGGGCACGACGAGCACCACGACGCCCGCGCGCGGGACCGGCGCGCGCCGCGCCCCAGAGGCCAGAGGCAGGTCAGAGGTCCCGGTCGAGGCGGAGGCGGACCTCACCGGCGAGATCCTCGTCGGCGCTGTCCAGGCCGTAGCGCCACACGCGCTCGGCGTCCTCGTCACGTCCCCTGAGCGGGAGCGTGCGGGCCAGGAGCTCGATCGCCAGCGCGCCGGTCTCGACGTCGCCGCCCTCCTCGATCGCACCGGAGAACTCCGCGCACGCCAGCTCCAGATGGGCGATGCCGAGCATCACCCGCAGCCTCGGCACCTCGGCCGCGTCGGGCACCGCGAGCGCCTCCAGGAGCACCTGGGCGGCCTCCCCCGGCTCCCCCTCCTCCAGGAACACCTCCGCCAGCCGCTGGGCGGCACGAGGAGCGATCTCCGGGTCGCCGGTGGCCAGCGCGTCACGCAGCGACCGCTCGGCCTCCTGCTCGCCCGTGGCGAGCCTGGCGAGGGCCATGTGCGCCAGCGGGACGTAGTCGGGGTGGCCCACGCCCAGCGCGGCCTGCCAGGCGGCGCGGGCCTGGTCGGCCAGGCCCTCCCGCTCGAAGCTTCCCGCGAGCAGGCAGGCGGCCTGGGCGGCGAACTCCGGGTGCCCGGTCGCCAGCGCGGTGCGCGCGGCCGCGCGCGAGCCCGCCACGTCCCCGCTCTCCTCCAGTACCACCGCGAGCCCCACCGCCGCCTGGGCCCGGTCGGGCTCGCCGGGATCGGCGACCAGCTCGGCGAAGATCGCGGCGGCGCCGTCGAGGTCCCCCGACTCGGCCAGTCTTCGCGCGGTGTCCAAGGGACGGGTGTCCACCTCAGGCATGCAGGATCCTTCCGGATACGGAGACGCCCCGAGCCTAACGACTCGGGGCGCCCTCCGTCCTGTCGCATTCCCCGCGAATATCGCGGTTCGCGCGGGCTTCCCGCTCCCCTCGGCGATCAGTCCTCGTACGCCTCCAGGGGAGGGCAGGAGCAGACCAGGTTGCGGTCGCCGTAGGCCTGGTCGATGCGGCGGACCGGCGACCAGTACTTGCCCTCGCGCACCGACGGCAGCGGGTAGGCCGCCTCGGTCCGGCCGTAGGGGTGGCCCCACTCGTCGGCGACGAGGCTGTCGGCCGTGTGCGGGGCGTTGCGCAGCGGGTTGTCGGTCCTGTCGTACGCCCCGGAGGCGACCTTCGCGATCTCCTCGCGGATCGCGATCATCGCCTCGCAGAACCGGTCGAGCTCGGCCAGGTCCTCGCTCTCGGTCGGCTCGATCATCAGCGTGCCGGCCACCGGGAAGGACATGGTCGGGGCGTGGAAGCCGTAGTCGATGAGGCGCTTGGCCACGTCGTCGACCGTCACCCCGGTCTCCTTGGTGATCTGGCGCAGGTCCACGATGCACTCGTGGGCGACGAGGCCGCCGCGGCCGGTGTAGAGGACCGGGTAGTGGGGGCTGAGCCTGCGGGCCAGGTAGTTGGCCGACAGGATGGCCTGCTCGGTGGCCGCCTTCAGGCCGTCGGCGCCCATCATCCGGATGTAGGCCCAGGAGATGGGCAGGATGCCCGCGGAGCCGTACGGCGCGGCCGAGACCGGGCCGACCGCGGTACCCTCGCGCAGCGGGTGGCCGGGCAGGTAGTCGGCCAGGTGGGCGCGGACCGCGACCGGGCCGACGCCGGGGCCGCCGCCGCCGTGCGGGATGCAGAAGGTCTTGTGCAGGTTCAGGTGGGAGACGTCCGCCCCGAACTCCCCCGGCCTGGCCAGGCCGACCAGCGCGTTGAGATTGGCGCCGTCGACGTAGACCTGCCCGCCGGCCTCGTGCACCAGCTCGCAGATCCGGACGATCGTCTCCTCGTACACGCCGTGCGTGGACGGGTAGGTCACCATGATCGCGGCAAGCTGCTCGCGGTGCTTCTCGATCTTCGCGACGAGGTCGTCGACGTCCACGTTGCCCTGGTCGTCACAGGCGACCACGGCCACGCGCATGCCCGCCATCACGGCGCTCGCGGCGTTGGTGCCGTGGGCGGACGAGGGGATCAGGCAGACGTCGCGGCCCGACTCGCCGCGCGCGGTGTGGTAGGCGCGGATCGCCAGGAGCCCGGCGAACTCGCCCTGGGAGCCGGCGTTCGGCTGGAGCGACACGGCGTCGTAGCCGGTCACCTCGGCCAGCCAGCGCTCCAGCTCCCCGATCAGCTCGATGTAGCCCGCGGCCTGGTCCTCGGGCGCGTAGGGGTGCAGCCCGGCGAACTCCGGCCAGGTGATCGGCTCCATCTCGGTGGTCGCGTTGAGCTTCATGGTGCAGGAGCCCAGCGGGATCATCGACCGGTCGAGCGCGATGTCCTTGTCCTGGAGCCTGCGCAGGTAGCGCAGCATCGCCGTCTCGGAGCGGTGGCTGTGGAAGACCGGGTGGGTCAGGTAGTCGCTGACCCGGGCCAGCGCGGCGGGCAGCGCGTCGTGCGCGGCGGCGTCGAGGTCGGCGAGCACGGCGCCGCTGACCTCGAAGGCGGCCAGGACCTGCTCCAGGTGGAGGAGCTCGGTCCTCTCGTCGCAGGTGACGCCCACGTGGTCGGCGTCGACCAGGCGCAGGTTCACCCCGTTGTCGCGGGCCGCGGCGACGACCTTCGCGGCCCGGCCGGGCACCCTGGCGAGCACGGTGTCGAAGAAGGTGTCGTGCACGACCTCGACGCCGCCCTGGCGCAGGCCCTCGGCGAGCACGACGGCGTACCGGTGGGTGCGCCGGCCGATCCTGCGCAGGCCCTCGGGGCCGTGGTAGACGGCGTACATGCCGGCGATCACGGCGAGCAGCACCTGCGCGGTGCAGATGTTGCTGGTGGCCTTCTCGCGGCGGATGTGCTGCTCGCGGGTCTGGAGCGCGAGCCGGTACGCGGGGCGCCGGTCGGCGTCCTGGGAGACGCCCACCAGGCGGCCCGGCAGCTGGCGCTGGAGGCCGTCGCGGACCGCCATGTAGGCGGCGTGCGGGCCGCCGAAGCCGAGGGGGACGCCGAAGCGCTGCGAGGAGCCGACCGCGATGTCGGCGCCGAGCTCGCCGGGCGCGGCCAGGAGGGTGAGGGCCAGCAGGTCGGCGGCGGCGACCACCTGGGCGCCGCGCGCGTGGGCGGCGTCGGCGATGGCGCGGAAGTCGCGGACCCTGCCGCTGGCACCGGGATACTGCACGAGCACCCCGAAGCACTCGGGAAGCTCCTCGGTGAAGTCGCTCTCGACCAGCTCGATGCCGAGCGGCTCGGCGCGGGTGCGCAGCACCGCCTTGGTCTGCGGCAGCGCGTCGGCGTCCACCACGAACACCTTCGAGGGGCCGCGGCCCGCGCGGCGGGCGAGGGTCATCGCCTCGGCGGCGGCGGTGGCCTCGTCCAGCAGGGAGGCCCCGGCCACGTCGAGGGCGGTCAGGTCGGAGACGACGGTCTGGAAGTTGATCAGGGCCTCCAACCGGCCCTGGGAGATCTCCGGCTGGTAGGGCGTGTACGCGGTGTACCAGCCCGGGTTCTCCAGGAGGTTGCGGCGGATGACGCCCGGGGTGATCGTGTCGTGGTAGCCGAGGCCGATCATCGAGGTGAGCACGGTGTTGCGCCCGGCGAGGACCCGCAGCTCGGCGAGGGTCTCGGACTCCCCGGCCGCCGGGGGCAGGCTCAGCCGCTCCGAGGAGCGGATCGCCTCGGGTACGGCCACCGCGACCAGGTCGGCGACGGAGGCGAATCCGACCGCCTCCAGCATGCGGGTCTGGCCGGCGTCGTCCGGCCCTATGTGGCGGGTCGCGAACGGAGGGGAGCCGAGTTCGCTGAGCGATGACAGGTCGGTCATGGTGAAGCCTCCCGGGACGGGGTGGAGACCGGCGCTGGGCGCGGGCGTATGCCTGGTCTCCCCCTCTGTCATCACGACCGTCGTGCGGGGTCGTGACCTGAGAGCTTCACCTGCCCCGTGTCGGGCGGCTTGCACCGTCGGTGAGTCGCGCCTGGCGGGCGCGCCTGCTTTCCAGAGTTGCCTCGTCCGTGCGGTACCGGGTGCCTGAGAGATTCCGGGGAGGTTGCTCCTTCGGCGCCCCGATCGCGGTCGGGGTCTCTCCCGCACAGGGTCAGTGGCAAGTCCGAGTTTACCCGGTTCGTCGTGCTCTGCGACGGCGGGCCAGCTCATCGGCCTGATGATCTCCTAAAGGGCCGTCGCTCGACTCCGCACGTTCGCCCGGTAGATCCGCGAGGGAGCCCTCCACCTCCTGCCACACCCGTCCCAGCGCTATGCCGAAGACTCCCTGACCGCCCTGGAGCAGGTCGATGACCTCGTCGGGCGAGGTGCACTCGTAGACGCTCACCCCGTCGCTCATCAGGGTGATCCCGGCCAGGTCGTTGACGCCCCGGTCGCGCAGGTGCTGCACGGCGATGCGGATCTGCTGGAGGGAGACGCCGGTGTCGAGGAGCCGCTTGACGACCTTGAGGACCAGGATGTCGCGAAAGCCGTACAGCCGCTGGGAGCCGGAGCCGTGGGCGGCTCGCACGGTGGGCTCGACCAGGCCGGTGCGCGCCCAGTAGTCGAGTTGCCGGTAGGTGATGCCGGCCGCGGAACAGGCCGTGGGACCGCGGTAGCCGATGTCGGCGGGCACCTTCACCGGTTGCCCGTCGAACAGCAGACCCTCTTCACCCGCGCGCTGACGTGCCGACTGGCGCCGTTCCGGGTCATCCTGATCGGCGTTTCTACCCTCGCCGCTGCTGACCGCCACGCGGACCTCCGGCTTTCTCTCATCCCACGGCCTGATCTGGGGGTTTACGCACGGCCGCGGGTTTCACTTGCACCGTAGGACTGGGGCCAAGTCCAGTCAACGACCCCACCCGGCGCGTCGTGAAGCGTAAATGCACCGAAATTCCTACCCCGCGCGGCCGAAGTCCTCGGGTGTGATCGTGTCAAGGAACTCCCTGAACTTCTCCACCTCGTCCTCCTGGTCGTCGGGGATGATCACCCCCGCCTCCCGGACCACGTCCTCACTCGCGAAGATACGTGCGCCGGTGCGAAGTGCCAAGGCGATCGAGTCCGAGGGACGCGCGCTCACCTCGACCCCGTTGGAGAACACGAGATCCGCGAAGAAGATGCCGTCGCGCAGGGCGACGATGTTGACCGTGCTCAGCCGGACCCCGAGCCCTTCGAGCACGTCGCGGAACAGGTCATGGGTGAGCGGCCGAGGCGGTGGCTCCTCGGCCTGGGCCATGGCGATCGCCGTGGCCTCCGTCATGCCGATCCAGATAGGTAGGTAACGCTCCCCATGCGTCTCTTTCAGCAAGACGATCGGCTGGTTGGAGGGCATCTCAACTCGAACGCCCACGACCTCCATCTGCAACACGGGCTGCTCCGTCTTCGCTGGATTCCGACCGGTTTGTTCAACGTAACACTCGTGGGGGTACGAGTGCCTGGTCAGGTTCTCACCGGCCCAGGGCCCCACGAACGCCGGAACGCAGCAGAGAGGCGTGCAATTCCAGCAGCAGGCCGGAGATCTCCCTGGCCGTCTCGTCGGCCTGGTCGATGGCGCCGGGGCCACGGCGGCGCAGGAGCGGGGCGACGGCCTGCTCGACCAGCCCCGCCTCGCGCTCGGCGGCGGCCTTGACGGCCCGCAGATGGCGGGCCCGCAGGCCGAAGGCGGCGAGGGCCCCTACGCTGCGGGCCACGGCCAGCGCCTCGGCGTCGTAGTAGCGGGCCACCGCGGCGAGCAGGCCGTAGTCCTCCAGCTCGGCGAGGGTCTCCTCGTCGAGCTCGGCGGCGGCGAGCAGCTCCTCGCGGGTGAGCCGGACCTCCGGGGGCGCGTCGTCGGGGACGGCGCGCGGCCGGGCGGCCGGACGCTCCTCGCGGTCGGCCGCCTCCAGATGATCCTTGATGACGCGCAGCGGCAGGTAGCGGTCACGCTGCTCGCTGAGGATGTAACGCAGCCGCTCGACGTCGGCGTAGGTGAACTTGCGGTAACCGGAGGGACTGCGCTCCGGCTCGATCAGCCCCTCGCCCTCCAGGAAACGAATCTTGGAGATGCTGACATCGGGGAACTCGCCCTGCAGGAGAGCGAGCACCTCCCCGATGCTCATGTGCGCACGAGCGGCCTGCGAGCTCATCATCCTCCAGCGGCGCCGCGGGTGAGGAAGACGAGGCGGAACTTGCCGATCTGCACCTCGTCCCCGCCGTACAGCGGGACCTCCTCGATCCGCTCACGGTTCACGTACGTGCCGTTCAGGCTGCCGACGTCGCGGACGGTGAAGACCCCGCCGCCGCGCCGGTAGAACTCGACGTGGCGCCGCGAGACCGTGATGTCGTCGAGGAAGATGTCGCTCTCGGGGTGGCGGCCCACGGTGGTGAGGTCGCTGTCGAGCAGGAACCGGCTGCCGGCGTTGGGACCGCGCATCGCGACCAGCAGCGCGGTGCCCGGGGGCAACTGCTCGACGGCCTGCCGTTCGGCGAGAAGCGTCTCACCTGTCTCCGCCTCGTAGGCCTCGATCCCGGAGAGAGAAATCGTCGATGTGCTGTCTCCGGGGGTCTCGGCTTTGGTAAGCGGCGACCCGCATCGTGAACAGAAACGGGCATCCTCAGGATTGGCATGACCGCACTGCGTGCAGTAGACGCTCGGCATCGATCGGCTCGGCCTCCTACCGCGAAGACGCGGCAACGGTGCTCAGTGATGCGCGCCTCGCTTCTTCGCTTCTCAAGTGTTTTCTCGGACTGCGAATGCCGCAACCTACAGTGATGAGGGGCGAAGGTCAAGGTTGACGCTGAACCGCGGGTACGGTCGGTGACAAAGTTACAGTGGGGCACTGTCTCCGGTCCATGGCGCCGCGCTGTGTTTGTGGCAACCGCTCGGCCCGGGACCCCCGTCCGAGCCCTTTCCCGCCCGGCTTCCCCGGCTTCCGGCCCTGCCTCCGGCCCGGCGGGGAACCCCCGCCCCATGCCCGCCCCGCGCCTGCGGCGCACCGGCCGGGGCCGGGTCCCGTCAGCCACCCGCTGCCTCCTCGACCACCCGCGCCCAGTGCTCGATCAGGGTCTGCGCGGAGTCGACGTCGAACCCCTCGGCCCACAGATGGGTGACCGCCTCCGTCGGGTCGGGCAGCACCAGGGTCCAGCTGCCGTCCTCTGCGACGACCCGCACCCCGTCGGTGGTGTCGATGCGGTAGTGCTCGGCGGCCTCGATGACCGAGCGCATCACCGCGCCCTTGGCCGCCCACGGGGTCGGCACGGTCCGGCGCAGCAGCTTGGCCTCGGGGATCCTGGCGTCGATCTGGCTGAGCGAGAGCCGGGTCCTGGCGACCAGGCCCAGCAGGCGCAGGAACACCGCCAGGCCGTCCACCGTGGGCCCGAACTCGGGCACGATGAAACCGCCGCGCCCGTCGGCGGCGAAGATCATCTCTGGCCCCCTGGCGGCGGCGGTGAGCGCGTCGATCGCGGTGGAGGTCCACTCGGCCTGGACGCCGTGGAACCTGCAGACCTGCTCGGCCACCCGGGTGGTGGTGACCGGCAGCGCCACCCTGCCGCCGCGCCGCTCGGCGGCGACCAGGTCGAGCACCACCAGCAGGGCGCGCTCCTCGCTGATCAGCTGGCCCTTCTCGTCCACCAGCGCGACCCGCTCCCCCACCGGGTCGAAGCGCACCCCGAAGGCCGCCCTGGAGGAGCTGACGAGCTCCGAGAGGCGTTGCAGGTCACGGCGGCGCTCGGCGAGGGTCTCGGTGGGCGAGGCGTCGTCCAGCCGGTTGTTGACGGTCAGCACGTCCACCCCCACCCGGCCCAGCAGGCTGGGCAGCACCAGCGAGGAGGTGCCTCCCGCGCAGTCGACCACGACCTTCATGTCGGCGTCGCGCACCCCGCTGATGTCGACCAGGCGCAGCAGCTCGTGCGTGTAGTCCTCCACCGCCCTGGCGGGGAAGCTCAGCTCGGCGATCTCCCCGGGGAAGGCGCGGCGGAACTCCTGCCGGGAGAAGACCCGGTCCAGCTTGCGCTGGGCCGCCGGCGACAGGTCCGCGCCGTGCTCGTCCATGAAGACGATGTCGACGCTCTGCGGATCACCGGGGGTGGTGCGCAGCGCGATGCCGCCGACGGCGTTCTCCCTGGCGGTGTGGAAGCGGGCCACCGGGAGCGGGGACGCCTCCAGGTCGAGCACGTTGATCGCGCTGGCGTTCAGGGCGCTGATCACGGCCCGCTTCAGCGCCCGCGCGGCGCGGGAGGAGTCGCGGGAGGTGATCACCGAGGCGCCCTTCTTCAGGGTGGTGGCGTAGGCGCTGGCCAGCCGTACGCACAGCTCGGGGGTGATCTCCACGTTGACCAGTCCCGAGACCCCCCGGGGGCCGAACAGGTTGCGCTGGGCGCGCGGCTCCCAGATGACGCTGTTGTTGATCACCGCCCCGGCCTCGATGGTCTTGAACGGGTAGATCTTGACGCCGGAGGAGATGTACGCCTCGGCCTCGATGATGCACTCGTCGCCGACGACGGCGCCCTCCTCGACCCTGGCGGCGGTCATCAGGTCGGTGTTCTTGCCGATCACGCAGCCGCGCAGGTGGGCGCTGGGGCCGACGTAGACGTTGTCGTGGACGACCGCGCGGTGCAGGAAGGCCCCCTCCCTGACCACCGCGTTGCTGCCCAGCACGGTGTACTCGCGCAGCTCGGCGCCCGCCTCGACCTTGGCGTAGTCGCCGACGTACAGGGGCCCCTTGAGGACGGCGTCGGCGTCGACCGAGGCCCCCTCGGCGACCCAGACGCCCGGCGAGACCTCGAAGGCGTCGATGTCGACCTTGACCCGGCCGGACAGGACGTCGGCCTGGGCCTTGAGGTAGCTCTCGTGGGTGCCGACGTCCTCCCAGTAGCCGTCGGCCACGTAGCCGTACAGCGGGGCGCCGCGCTCCAGCAGCCTGGGGAACACGTCGCCCGACCAGTCGACGGACCCCCCGGCCGCGATCTCGTCGAGGACCTCGGGCTCCATCACGTAGATGCCGGTGTTGGCGGTGTCGGAGAAGACCTGGCCCCAGGTCGGCTTCTCCAGGAAGCGCTCCACCCTGCCCTGGTCGTCGACGATCACGATGCCGAACTCCAGCGGGTTGGGGACGCGCTTGAGCCCGATCGTGACCATCGCGCCGTTCTCGCGGTGGAAGCGGATCATGTCGGTCAGGTCGATGTCGGTCAGCGCGTCGCCGGAGATGACCAGGAAGCGGTCGTCACGGAGCCGGTCGGCGGCGTTCTTCACGCTGCCCGCGGTGCCGAGCGGCGTGTCCTCGGTGGCGTAGTACAGGCTCATGCCGAGCTCGTCGCCGTCGCCGAAGTAGTTGCGGACCAGGGCGGCCAGGAACTGCACGGTGACCACCGTCTCGGTGAAGCCGTGCCGTTTGAGCAGGCGAAGCACATGCTCCATGATCGGCCGATTGATCACGGGTAGGAGAGGTTTGGGCTGGTTCGCGGTCATCGGCCGGAGCCGTGTCCCCTCCCCGCCCGCCATGACGACGGCCTTCACAGATCACCTCTTAAGGCGTTTGGCCTCGCTTGTCAGCTGACGCACCTGTACCCAATACAGCACTCCGGACCACCAGTACAGGCCTGTGCCCCAGATCGCCAGGGACCAGCCGACGATCCCCGCCGCCTCGGCGTACCAGGAGGGGTGGTGGGCCAGGAAGAGCAGTGGGAAGGCGTAGAGCAGGTTGGCCGTGGCGGCCTTGCCGAGGAAGTGCACGGGCAGCGCGGGACCGTACCCGAGGCGGCGCAGGACGAGCGGGATGCCCAGCAGCATCACGTCGCGCAGCGGGATGGCCAGCGCCAGCCACCAGGGGATGATCTCGCGCATGGCGAGGCCGAACAGGGTGGCCAGGATGTAGAGGCGGTCGGCCAGCGGGTCGAGCAGGCGGCCGAGCCTGCTGGTCTGGTTCCAGGCGCGGGCGATCTTGCCGTCGAGCCAGTCGGAGAACCCGGCCAGCATCAGCAGGGCGACGGCCCAGCCGTCCGCCTTCGGGCCCAGCACCAGCCACAGGAAAACCGGCACTCCCAGGAGCCTGGCCAGGCTCAACGCGTTGGGGACCGTCCAGATCCGGTCCTCGGCCCCCGATGCTTCCGGATTCACCGGCTGATCCCCCTCCCCGTACCTGATGGTGACACTACTGCGTCGGATGCGGCCGGGTGGATGCGGGCGCGGCCGACCCGCGGTCCCGCCTCGCGTACGGGCGGGCGCGAGAGGAGGCGCGGGCCGGCCGCGCCCGGCCCGCACCGGCCCGGGTCATCCTCAGGCCCCCGTCATCCTCAGGGCCCGGTCATCCTCCCCGGTCATCCTCGGGGAGGGGAGGATCCCTCCTCCCTGAGGCCGCAAAGATCGGCCAAATGGCGTACGGCCCGCCCTCCCGCACCCTCTACCCTTCAAACCATGACCAATGACACCACGCTCTTCCTGGGGCAGTGGATCCGCTCGCCGGGCACCGTTGGAGCGGTGGCGCCGAGTTCGCGGCGGCTCGCCGAGGCGGTGGCCTCGCCGATCCCGCACCGGGGCGATCCCGTGATCGTCGAGCTCGGCCCCGGCACGGGCGCGTTCACCGCGGAGATCCAGCGCCGGCTGGGCGGCCGGGGGCACCACCTCGCCGTCGAGATCAACCCGAAACTGGCCGAGTTCCTCGCCGCCAGGAATCCGGGAGTGGACGTCGTGGTCGACGACGCGGCACGGCTGCCCCAGCTGCTCCGGGAGCGCGGCCTGCCCCAGGCCGACGCGATCGTGAGCGGGCTCCCCTGGGCCGCGTTCTCCGAGGAGACACAGGCCCGCCTGCTGGGCGCGGTCACCGGGATCATGGGCCCGCACACGGCCTTCACCACCTTCGCCTACAGCTTCGCCAAGCGCCTTCCTCCCGCGCGGCGCTTCAGGAGGCGCCTGATCGACACCTTCGAGGAGGTCGTCCCCGGCCGGACGGTGTGGGGCAACGTGCCACCGGCCTTCGTCTACCACGCGCGCAGGCCGCGGCTGGAGTCCGCCGAGGAGTCCTGACCCGCGGACCGGCGGCCGGGGTGGGTGAACGCCGTCGTGGGCATGCCCGCCGCGTGTTCGGGCGCGCGCCCGCGGCGTGCCCGGGCGCGTGCCCCGCCGCATGCCCGGGCGCGTGCCCGTTCGCACGCCCCGCCGTATGCCGGTCACGTGCCCGTCGCGGGCCTGATCCCACGGGACGGTGGCCGGACGCCACGAGATACCGAACTACGTTCTACGATTGCGCCCGCAGCCAGAATGGAGTTGATCATCGTGGACTTCACCCTCCCCGAGAGCGCCCTCACCGTGCAACGCGGCATCGGCGACATCTGCGCCCGCTACGACCTGGACTACTGGCAGCGGTGCGAGAGCGAGAAACGCTGGCCCGAGGAGGTCTGGCAGGACCTGGCCAAGGGCGGCTGGCTCGGCCTGGCCGTACCCGAGGAGTACGGCGGAGGCGGGCAGGGCCTGCTGGAGCTGGCCGTGGCCACCGAGACCCTGTCGGCCTCGGGCTCGGCCGGCGGCTCGGCGTTCACCTACGTGCTCACCCCCGGCTTCGGCGCGATGACCCTGTCCAGGCACGGCAGCCCGTGGCAGCGCGACGAGCTGCTGCCCAAGCTGGCCACCGGCGAGCTGGAGACCTGCTTCGCGCTGACCGAGCCCGACGCCGGGTCCAACGCCCTGGGCATCTCCACCTTCGCCCGCCGCGACGGCGCGGAGTTCGTCGTCAAGGGCCAGAAGATCTGGATCACCGGCGTGCAGCGCGCCACCTGGATGCTCCTGGTCACCCGGACCATCCCGGCCGCCGAGGCCAAGCCCCGCTCCAACGGCCTCACCGTCTTCCTGGTGAACGTCCCCGAGGCGGTCGCCGCCGGGCAGCTGTCCTTCCAGCCGATCCCGAAGCTGGGCGCCAACACCACCCCGTCCAACATGGTCTTCATCGACGACCTCCGGGTCCCGGAGAGGAACGTGGTCGGCGAGGTCGACCAGGGCGCGCTGGTGCTGTGGGACATCCTCAACCCCGAGCGCGTCCTGCTCGCCGCCTCCGCGCTCGGCGGCGCCGAGGTGGCGCTGCGGGTGGCCGTGCGGTACGCCAAGGAGCGCGAGGTGTTCGGCCGCCCGATCGGCGCCAACCAGGCCATCGCCTTCCCCCTCGCCCAGGTCAAGGCGAAGATCGAGCTGGCCAGGCTGATGCTCTACAAGGCCGCCTGGCTGTTCGACAGGCAGCTGCCCTGCGCCACCGAGGCCAACATCGCCAAGCTGTCCGCCTCGCAGGCCGCGTGGGAGGCCGCGGACCACGCCTTCCAGACGCACGGCGGCATGGCCTACTCCCTGGAGTACCCGGTGGCCCACCTGCTCACCGGCGCCCGCATCGGCAAGGTCGCCCCGGTCACCGAGGAACTCCTGCTCAACTACCTGGCCACCCAGGTGCTCGGGCTGCCCAGGAGCTTCTGACCCGATCACCCGGTGATCCTGATTACCCCGTGGCACGCGCGGGCATTACCGTCGGCGACGACTCATCACGAAGGGTGACCGATGTCCGCGTACGCCAGCACGGTGATCAACGCCTCCGCCGACGAGGTGTGGGAGTACCTGCGTGATTTCGGCAACGTGGCCGAGTGGCTGCCGGGGATCACCGGCTGCGAGGTCGAGGACGGCGGGGACTCCCGGCCTGGTGCGGTACGCAGGCTGGAGAGCCCTGCCGGGGCCTTCAGGGAGCGGCTGCTCACCCTCGACGACGACGCGCGCTCGGCGACGTACGAGATCCTGGAGAGCCCGCTGCCGGTCCGTGACTACCGGGCGCTCTACCGGGTCGCCCCCGTCACCGACAGCGGGCGGGCGTTCGTCGAGTGGTCGGCCACCTTCGAGACCGACGACGCGGCGAAGGTGATGGAGTTCGTCGTCCACCAGGTCTTCGAGCCCGGCCTGGCCGCCCTGCACGGGCGCTTCTGACCGGGCGCCTCCGCACGGGCGCCTCCGCACGGGCGTTCCCGCCACGGGCACTTCCGCGCGGACGTCGCCGCACGGGCGCTTCCGACGGGGTGCCGCCGGGTGGTCACGCCGTACCGGTCCGGGCGGCGTCCCGGACGGACTCCGCGGCACGGATACCGTCCCGTGAGCGGGCTCCGCTCACCGAAGGGGACCCGCCTATCGGACTATCGGAGGGACCCGTCTACCGGAAGGCCTCCGCGAGACGGGCCGCGGCGTACTCGCGCGCCTCTGTCGCCTGGTCGAAGAAGCCCGGCAGGCCGAAGAAGCCGTGGATGGCCCCCTCGTACCTCCTGACCTCGACCGGCACCCCGGCCGCGGCGAGCTGGGCGGCGTACGCCTCGCCCTCGTCGCAGAGGGGGTCGCACTCGGCGACGATCACCGTCGCCGGGGCCAGGCCGGACTTGTCGGCCAGCCGGGCCGGGGCCAGCCGGGGGTCGGCCGGGTCGCCGCCGTACTGCGCGACGAACCACGCCATCTCGTCCGCGCCGAGCCCGAAGCCGGTGGCGTAGGCGCGGTAGCTCTCGGTGTCCATGGCCACGTCGGCCACCGGGTAGACGAGCAGCTGATGGGCGAGCGCGAGCCCGGCGTCCCTGGCCTGCCAGGCGACCACGGCCGCGAGGTTGCCCCCGGCGCTGTCACCGCTGACCGCGACGCGCCCCGGATCGGCCCCGTAGGCGCCGGGACGGCCGAAGACGTCCTGGACGACGCTCCACGCGTCATCGGCCGCCGCGGGGAAGGGATGGTGGGGCGCGAGCCGGTAGTCGACCGAGACCACGACCGCCCCGTTGCGCACCGCGAGGTCGCGGCCGAGGGCGTCGTTGCGCTCGACGCTCCCGAAGACCCACCCCCCGCCGTGGAAGTAGACGATCACGGGGAGGGGGCGGTCGCCCTCCTCCGGCCGGTAGACACGGACCGGTACGCCCGCGACGACGTCGTCCCTGACCACCGGGAGGGGAATGATCGGGCCACGTTGCTCGGCGAAGGCGTCCAGGGTCCGCAGCTCGGCGACCATGTCGGGGGTGAGCGTGGAGAGAGGGACGCCGAGGTCGGTCTGGAAGAGTTTCAGGTAGGCCTCGGCCTGCGGGTGCAACGGCATGATCGGCACTTTACCCGCCGGGTCCCCGCACGGCATGAACCCGCAAGGCGTGAACCCGCACGGCGTGAACTCGCGCGGCGTGAACTCGCGCGGCGTGAACTCGCGCGGCATGAACCCGCGCGGCATGAACCCGCGCGGCATGAACGGCACCGCCGGGTGTCACTGCCGTACGGCACCGCCGCACGTCACCGCCGGGACGCCTCGACCAGGGCCTCGATGAGCCGGTTGTCCCCGGCGCGTCCGGGGTTCCACTGCACGCCGACGCCGAACCGGTGCCCCTGCAGCTCGATCCCCTCGACGATCTGGTCGTCGGCCCAGGCCACGGCGAGCAGGCCGGTGCCCAGCCGCTTGACGGCCTGGTGATGGGGCGCGGTGACCTCGGCCGTGTCACCCACCGTCTTGCCGAGCCTGCTGGAGACGCTGATCTGGATGCGGTGCGCCTGGGCCGCGGCGTGGCGGTCGTGGTCGACCGCCTCGGGAAGCCAGGGGATCAGGGTCCCGCCCTGGGCGACGTTCAGGACGTGCATGCCGCGCCCCGAGGCGAGCAGCGGCAGGTCGGCCTCGACGGCGGCGCGGGCCAGTGCCAGTTCGAAGCGGTCGCGGTGCGGCTGGGGGTCCCTGACGCGCTCCTCGCGGGCGGCTCCGTAGAGGGAGGGGTCGAGTTCACCCCCTCCGGCGAGGATCAAGCCCGACAGGCCGCGGACGTAGTCGTCGATCCCGCCGAGGTTGAGCGGGGGCAGCACCACCGGGGCGCCACCCGCCTTCTCGACGGCCCGCGCGTAGGAAGGGGGCGACAGGATGGCCTCCCTCACCCAGTCGCCCCAGCGGGCGGCCTCGAGGTAGGCGGTGATACCGATCAAGGGTCGGGGCATGCGTTCTCCAGGGGGGCGTGCGCGAGGCGGCGCCACCTGTTTCGGACAGCACCGATCCCATCTGCAACAGCTCCCCTATCATGACGCACTCCATTTCGGTCATGTCACACATCCGAGGTATCAGTGTCGTCTCGCCAGGAGCCCCCAACTCTCACCGCGGGGACGGTTCACACCACCGGCGACCCGGAACTCCCCCATGACCACAAGTCTTACGGCCGGCAAGATTGTCATTCAAATCGAACGTGATTATTATTCGCTTATTCCGTTCACCCTCAATTAATTGGCCACACAAAATAACTTTCCAATTACGGATAGTTAGATTTCCCACCATATTGCCGAGAAACGGTTGTGACGCCTACATGGTGATGGAAGACTCAAAATTCGAGTGACCAGGTGAGCCGGGGCCCCCGGTCGCTCATCACCCGGAGCCGTCAGGGAGGTGGATCTGCATGATCGGACTTTGAGCCGGTCAATTAGGGTGGGTTCGTTAAATGTCTTTGAATCCGCGTCTTGTCAAGGAAAGTTTCGCCGTCGTCGAACCCGTCGCGGACAAGGCCGCGGCGTACTTCTACGGACGCCTGTTCGCCGAGAACCCGCACCTGCGGGCGATGTTCCCCCCGGCGATGGACGTCCAGCGCGAACGGCTGTTCAGCGCGCTGACCAGGATCGTCTGGAGCCTGGACAGCCCGGGCAGCCTGGCGTCGTTCCTCGGGCAGCTCGGCCGCGACCACCGCAAGTACGGGGTCCTCGCCGAGCACTACACCGCGGTCGGCAACGCGCTCCTCGCCACGATCAGGCGCTTCGCCGCCGAGACGTGGGACAACGAGATAGAGGCGGCGTGGGTCGCCGCGTACACCGCCGCCGCCAATCTCATGATCGAATCAGCCGAGTCGGACGCGGGGGTGTCACCCGCCTGGTGGCTGGCGGAGGTGATCGACCACGAGCTCCGCACGCCGGACATCGCGGTGATCACCCTGCGGCTCGACCAGCACCTGCCGTACGCGCCCGGCCAGTACGTCAACGTGCAGACCGCGCGCTGGCCGCGTGTCTGGCGCACGTTCTCCATCGCGAACGCGCCCAGGGATGACAACACCGTCCGCCTGCACGTCCGCGCGGTCACCGGTGGCTGGGTGTCCACCACGCTGGTCCAGCACACCCGGATCGGCGACACCCTGACGCTGGGCCCGCCGATGGGCACCATGGTGCCCGCCGACTCGGGGCACGACATCCTGTGCGTGGCGGGTGGCACCGGCCTCGCCCCGATCAAGGCGATCCTGGAGCACGTGATCGCCTCCGGGCGCCGCCCCAACGTCCACCTGCTCCACGGGGCCCGCACCACCGCCGAACTCTACGACCTCACCGACCTGGTGCGGATGGAGTCGGCCTTCCCGTGGCTGCGGGTGCTGCCCGTGGTCTCCGGCGAACCGGGGTACGACGGCATGCGGGGCCAGGTGGCCGAGGTGATGGAGCGGTTCCACTCGTGGGCCGACCACGAGGCCTACGTCTGCGGCCCGGCCGCCATGGTCAACGAGACGGTCCGCAGGCTCCAGCGGGGTGGAATGCCGCTGTCCCGCATCCATCGGGACATCGTGCAGGGCGAGCCCTGAACGACAATCGGGACTAACCACCCGAACCGATCGCGCAAATTTCATAGAGCACGGCGGGACACCGCGTGGCATGGCAGCATGAGGCCCAATCCGAAAGGAGATGGTCATGCACGACGGCCCCCCTCCCAGCCCGTGCCCACCTCTCGACCGCCACCCGCACGACCCCGTCCGTCATCATCGTCATCCGTCCGGTTCCCCGGCCGGAGCCGTCCACCCGCACGAAGCCGTCCCCGGTCCCCTCCACCGGAGGCGGTCCCCCGGAAGCCGGGGCGACGCCCGTCCGCGCCCCCCGGCCCGCCACGGCACCCGCCGTCCAGGTCCCCTGTCGTGCCCCGCCCCTCGCGACACGGTGCTCTGAGCCGATGGCCAGACCAGTCACCCTCGTGACCTTCATGCTTCCCGCCACGCTGCGGCACTGGGCGGGCGAGACCACCGAGATCCGCGTCTTCGCCATCGCCGACCACGACGACGGCCACCCCACGCTGGGCTCCGCCCTCGACATGCTCCGCCGCACGCACCCGTCCCTGGAGCAGCGGCTCCGCGACGACTACGGGTGCATCCGCCGCCACATCAGCATGTTCGTCTGCGGTGAGAACGCCCGGCACCTCGGCGGCCTCGACTGCGCGCTGCCTCCGGGCGCCGAGATCTTCGTCCTGCCCGCCCTCTCCCGCCGCCAGGAGACCACGAGCTGACCACCCGCGAGACGGCAGCCGGAGGACAGCGGGCTGGGGCGAGGCCGAGGCCGAGAACGCGCCGGGGCGGCCTCGCCGACCCCCTTCACTTCCGCCGTCATCCCGGCCTTCACCTCGGCCGTCATCCCGGCCGTCATCGGCGTGGCTCCCAGCGGAAGATCCGGGAGGCCAGCGCGACGGCGACGACGACCCAGCCCAGCGTGGGCGCCAGGAGGATCAGGGAGTCCGCGACGGGAACGCCGCCGTTCCAGGCGTTGAGGACCAGTTCGGTGGCCGAGCCGCCCGGAAGCAGCCGCTTGAGCAGGGTGAGCTCCCCGGTGCCGGAGAGCCCTACCCAGCTGGTCACGGCGATGGTGCCGAGGCTGACGGGCAGCGTGGTCACCTGGGCGTGCTCGGGGGAGTTCGTCACTCCGGCCGTGGCCAGGCCCAGGCCGAGCATCATGACCACCATCGAGAGGGCGGCGGCCGTCAGAAGGAGGACGTTGTCCGGTTCGCCGGTGACCGCGGCCAGCACTGTCATGATCACGGCCACCTGGACCAGCGAGATGACGGTGATCGGGAGGAGCAGCCCGGCGAGGATGCCTGCGTCGCCCGCCGCGGTGGAGCGCAGCCGCTTGAGGAAGAGGTTCTGCCGGCGTGAGGCCAGGGTGGTGACCGTGGTGGTGTAGAGCCCGAACGCCCCGACGGTGAACATGATCACCGCTGCGATGTATCCGAGGCTGCCCAGGGCCGCGAAGCCCTCGTGCTGGTAGACGAAGACCGCGCTGACCGCCGCGGGCATGACGAGACTGGTGACCAGAACCAACCGGTTCCGGAAGATCTGGATCAGCTCACTGAGAGCGATCGAGAGCATGGCGAAGGTCCTTTTCCGTGGGAGGGTTTTCCTTGGGAGGGTTCCGGTTCCTCGGACTCCGGTTCCCTGGGGGTTCCGGTTACCCCGGGGGTTTCCGGTTCTCCTCGTCGCGCGGGTCTCGCGTCCTCGCGCGGCCCGGGGATTCCGGTACCTCGAAGTCCCGGTACCTCGGGGGTTCCGGGTTCGTGGGAAGGGCCGGGAGTGGTCTAGTCGCCGCCGAGGGCACGGAAGACGTCGTCGAGCCGGGTCGGCCCGGCCTGGAGTTCCCGCAGCTCCACCGCGTGGTCCTGCGCCCAGCGGAGCAAGGTGTGCAGGTCCTTCTGCAGGCCGAAGGTCTCGATGAGGAACCTCCCGTCACTTCCGCGCGTGGCCTGCAGCGGTAGCGCGGGGGCGGGTGCGGGTGCCGCGAGGGAGAAGCGGATGGCGGCCGGCAGCATCCGCGTCAGCTCGGAGACGGTCCCCTCCCGGTGGAAGGCGCCCTTGTGCATGAGGCCGACGCGGTCGGCGCGCTGCTGCGCCTCTTCCAGGTAGTGGGTGGTGAGAACGACGGTGGAGCCGTCTTCGCGCAGCCTGTCCACGACGTCCCACAGATCGTCCCGGGACTGGATGTCCAGACCGGTGGTGGGCTCGTCCAGGAAGATCAGCTCAGGCGTTCCGTACACGGCTGTGGCGAAGTCCAGGCGCCGTTTCTCACCGCCGGAGAGCTGGGACACCTTGGTCCCGGCCTTGCGGGTGAGGTCGACGGCGCCGAGCACGCGTTCGACCCGGTCGGTGCGCCGCGTGAGCTTTCCGATCAGCCGGACCGACTCCCTCACCGTCAGGTCCGGCGAGAATCCGCTCTCCTGCAGCATGATGCCCATCCTGGGCCGCACCGCGCGCCGGTCGCGCGGGTCCTTCCCGAAGACCCGCACGGTGCCCGAGGTTGCGGCGCGGTGGCCTTCGACGGTCTCCAGGGTCGAGGTCTTGCCCGCCCCGTTCGTGCCGAGCAGCGCGTAGAGTTCCCCGCGCTCCACCTGGAAGGACAGGTCCTTCACGGCGTGGAAGTCGCCGTAGGTGAGGTTCAGACGTTCAACGTCGATGACTGGTGTGGAGGACATGCGGCCGATCCCAGCAGCCGCCGCGCCCGCCGGGCAGTGCGACCACGTCATGACCTCGCCATGACATTTCTTGGGTGAACATATGACGCAGTGTCACTAACGCCACCACGAAATCCGCAGAATACTGACATACCCTGCCCTGTTCGACCCCGGAGAGCCACCCATGGACACCAGACCCCCGCGCGTCCCGCTGAAGGTCGACATGACCGCCCTCCTCATGGGCCATGGGCCGCGTACCTCCTCATGGGCCACGGGTCATGGGCCGCGTGGTCCGCGCGGCGTTCTCCCGCCCGGCGGCGTGGAGTCGTGGCCGGAGCGCGAACAGTGACCGAGGTGGACGATCACGGTCCTCACCGTGGCGAGCGCTCCGGCGCCCCCGCCGATCGGCCCGACGGCTCCGCGGCCGGGCGAGACCCGGCGAGGCCGGCCCGGACGGGGGCACTCACGCTGTCCGACTACACCGGGACCACGCGGGGACGACTGAGCAGGCTCAATCTCGTCATGTTCCTCCCGCTGCTCGCCGCCGTGGGGGCGCTGCTGGTGGCGACGGACGCCGAGACCTGGTGGCAGGCCGCCGTCCTCGGTCTGGGCGTGGTCGCGGCCCTGGTGGCCTTCGTACGATGGGCGGCGCGCGACGTCTCCCGCGTCGCGCTCCCCTGCCTGATCGTCACCGCGGCCGTGTGGGCCTTCGGAGCGCTGGTGATGGGCACCGACACGGCGTTCTACGGCATCTCGATCGTGGGTCCCCTGACCGTCCCCCAGTTACCGCGCCACCGAGGCCGGGCCGCCCTGGCGGTGACCGCCTACGTCGCCGCGGTGGGCGCGGCGAGGCTGCTGGTGACACAGGAACCTCTCTCCGACGTGCTGATCTCGTACGTCATCGTCCCCGCGGGCGCCACCGCGGTGCTGACCGGCCTCATGTTCCCCAACCAGAGGTTCTACGGCCTCGTGGTGGAGCTGGAGGAGGCACGCGAACGTGAAGCCGAGCTGGCCGTCATCCGGGAGCGCATGCGTTTCGCCAGCGATCTGCACGATATCCAGGGCCACACGCTGCACGTGGTGAAGCTGAAGATCGCGCTGGCCCAGAAGCTGGTGCACAGCGACACCGGACGGGTGGAGCAGGAACTGCGCGAGGTGCACGCCCTGGTCAGCGACACCATCACCCAGACCAAGGAGCTCGCCTACGCGCAGCGGAGGCTCAACCTGTCCGCGGAGCTGGAGAACGCGAAGAACCTCTTCGAGGCCGCGGGCATCCGCGTGCGCGTCGACCGTGAGGCCGAGGTCGACGCGCACGCGGGCGAGCTGCTCGGCCAGGTCCTGCGGGAGACGACGACCAACATCCTGCGGCACGCGCAGGCCGCACAGGTGCGCATCACCCTGTCGGAGTCGGGCATCACCATCGTCAACGACGGCGCACGGGAGGCTCCGCCTCCCGAGCTGCGGGGGCTCGCCACGCTCAGGGAACGCGTGGCGGGCAACGGAGGCGAGCTGACGGTGGAACAGGAAGACGGGCGGTTCCTGACGGCCGCGGCATTCCCGCACGGTCGTTCGGACACCGCCCGCTGAAGCGGACGCCGCCCTTTTGAAACACCGCCCTTTGGAACGGGGCCTTGGAACGAAGCCTTGGAACGCCTTGGGACAGGGCCTTGGAACGGGAAGGACTACCGATGACCACCGTGGTGCTCGCCGACGACGAGGCACTCCTCCGCAAGGCGCTGGCGGCGCTGCTCCCGCTCGAGGGCGAGATCACCGTGCTCGCCGAGGCGGAAGAGGGTGAGGCGGCCGTCGAGACCACACTGCGGCACCTGCCCGACGTGCTCGTCATCGATCTGGAGATGCCCGGCATGGACGGGCTCGACGCCGTCGCGGAGATCCGCCGCGCGCGACCGGAACAGGTGATCCTCATGCTGACCCGCCATGCCAGGCCCGGAGTGCTGCGCAAGGCGCTGAGGCTCGGCGTCCAGGGCTTCGTCAGCAAGTCCGCGGAGCCGGCGCACATCGTCTCGGTCATCGCGACCCTGCACGAGGGCAGGCGATGGATCGACCCGGATGTCTCCGCCCTCGCCGTCGTCGACGACTGCCCGCTCACCGACCGCGAGATCGACGTGCTGCGAGCGACCCGCGAAGGGTACTCGGTCGCCGACATCGCCGCCCGGCTCCACCTGGCGGAGGGCACGGTACGCAACTACCTCTCGAACGCGATGCAGAAGACCCAGACCCGGACCCGGCACGAGGCGGCGCGGTACGCGCGTGAACACGACTGGCTGTGAGCGCCGGCGTGGGGACGACGTCCCGCGCGAACGAACACCGGGCCGCCCGGCAAGACGTCGGCCGGCGAATTCGAAGCGGACCGCCTCGCCGGGCAGAGGTCCCGGAACCCGGTGTGGCCGAGACCTGACACCCCCGGGCCCTGACGGCACGTCCGATCCCGCCGCCCGGAAAGGACCGGGACGCTAGGGGGCGACCCTGCCCGCGGCGACGAAGGCCGCGTGCGTGAGGGGCATCAGCCCGGCCCAGGCCGCCTCCATCTTCTCCGCCACCATCTCGATCTCGCGCTGCGGGAACGAGGGCACCCTGGCCTGCTCGTTCTTGGTGCGCAGGGAGAGGAAGTGCATGAGCGAGCGCGCGTTGCAGGTGGCGTACATCGACGAGAAGAGACCGACGGGCAGCACCGCCCTCGCCACCTCCCTGGCGATCCCGGCCTCCAGCATCTCCTGGTAGGCGGCGTAGGACTGCCGGTACGACGCCTCCATCACCTCAGTGACGATCTTGTGCTGCTCGGCACTGCCCTCGGCGAAGACGTACTTGCCCGGACGGCCCTCCTGGACCAGCTTCCGCTCCGGCCCCGGCACATAAAAATTGGGCTGAAGCTCCCGATAACGCCCACTTTCCTCGTTATATGACCATCCAACCCTGTGGCGGTGAAATTCGCGGAAGACGAAGATCGGCGCGCTGACGAGGAAGGTCATCGAGTTGTGCTCGAACGGGCTGCCGTGCCGGTCGCGCATCAGGAAGTTGAGCAGCCCCTTGGAACGCTCGGGGTCCTTGCCGACCTCCTCCAGGGACTGCTCCCCGGCGGTCGACACCCGCGCGGCCCAGAGCACGTCGGTGTCGGAGGCGCTGTGCTTGACCAACTCCACGGTCACGTCGTTGAGAAAACGTGCCTCTGTCCCGTCGTCCGTCAACTTGCTCCCCCTCGTCGCACCAGCGGTCGCCACATTATTCCAGGAGGCTCAGCCGTCCCGGCTCCCGGCACCCGTCACCGTCACAACCGGTATATCCGGCGGGCGTTTCCCGATCCGATCATCTGGGCCACCCGGGCGGCGTCCGCGGCGCTCCACTCGCCGTCGGCCAGCCGCGCGGCGAGTGCCCCGGCCAGGCCGCGCCGGTAGTGCAGGGCGCCGAGATGGCAGGTCTCGGCCACGCCGTGGCCGCCGGAACCGAACAGCTGCTTGTGGAACGGCACGAGCTCCAAAAGCTCCGCCATGACCGCGGCCGACCCCGTGGCGCTGCGGGTCAGGGCCGCCCCCACGTCGACGTAGACGTGCGGGAGGGCACCGGCCAGATGGGCGGCCTGGCGGTGGAACGGGTGGGAGTGCAGCAGGACGACGGGAACGCCCACCGGCTGCGCCGCCACGATGAAGCCGGTCACCGGTGCCGGGCCCGCGCCGTGCGGGCCGGAGTCCGGGCCCCAGCCGGAACCGGCGTGCCCTGCGGAGGGGCCGGAACCTCCGGCGAGGCGGCCGTGACCGCGCCCTCCGTAGATCTGGTGGCCGCCGCGGCCGCCGAGGGTGGGGCTGCCACCGCGCCCCGGGTGGGCACCGGGGCGCGCACCGCCGGTGTAGCGGGCGAGACCGGTGTGGAACTGCAGCGGCCGCCCGTACTCCCTGGCCACGTCGACCGCGGTCCAGAGCAGGTGGCGCAGCAACACCTGGTCGGTGAGCCTCTCCCCCGGGCAGGCCAGCCGCCGGGTGGCCGCCGCGATCACCGCTCCCCGGCTCGGCCTGGCCGGATCGAGGGGCCGGCCGGAGCGGTGGGCGGCGGCCGACTTCAGGGCGACGGCGTGGACGGCCCGCTCGGCGAGTCTCTGGGCGAGGGCGGAGATGTAGGAGACCCCCGAGACGGCGGTCCCGGCGACCTCCTCCTCGGCCCGTTCGATGTGGACGACCCGCACGGTGTCCGCGCCGTCCGCGTGTCCCATCGGACCGTGGAGGCCGTCGGAGCCGTCAGAGCCATCGAAGCCGTCAGAGCCGTCGAAACCCTCGGAGTCGTCGGAGTCGCCGGACCCGTCGAGCAGGAAGGTGGAGATCCCCGCGGCGCCCAGCAGCCGCCGGTTCACCTCCGCCGCGCCGAGCTCCGACCTGCGGGCCAGATAGACGGCGGGCGGCACGTGCGGGGCGAGGCCGAGAACGGGCGCGCACCAGCGGCGGACCGCGGCGCCCGCGGGGGTGTCGAAGTGGGTGGTGCCCGGCGGCGCGGGGGTTCCCGCGTCGGTGAGCAGCGTCTCGAACCTGGCCCGGGTCAGGTCGTCGCGGCGTACGCCCCGGCAGTTGTGGTCGATCAGCGGCGCCAGCAGCGCCTCCCGTACGGCGTCGGGCAGCTCGACGGGCAGCACGCCGTCCGACCTCATGCCCGCTCCTCCCCCCCCCCGCCGCCGGGCGTACCGGCCGATCCCGGCCCGGTACGCCCGGCGATCTCCACGACCACGACGGGGAGAACTCTAGGGTCGCCCGGCGTGAGCGCCGGGCGGGGAACACGGGTTCTTTACCCGCTCTTGCGGCAGAGCCGGAGAACGTTGGCGATGATCTTCGCTCCCGCGCCCCCCTCGGCGGTGAGGATCGACTCGGGGTGGAACTGCACGGCGAAGCGGCGTCGCTCCACGTCCTCGATCGCCATCACCGCGCCGTCAGGGGTGAGCGCGGTGGCGGTGAACCCGGCGACGCCCGCCTCCTTGGCGTGGACCGAGTGGTAGCGCGCGGCGGTGAACTCCTCGGGGAGCCCGTCGAGCAGGGCGCTGGCGCCCAGCCGCCGCACCCGGCCGCGCTTGCCGTGCTCGGGGTAGGAGAGCAGTTCGAGCGTGCCGCCCGCCTGCTCCACCATGCCCTGCAGGCCGAGGCAGACGCCGAACACCGGCAGGTCGCGCTCGTAGAGGGCGCCGACCAGGGCGGGCAGCCCGAAGTCGGAGGGCCAGCCGGGGCCGGGCGACAGCACCACCAGGGAGGGCGCGATCTCGTCGATCATCGTGACGGGGAAGCCGTGCCTGAGCGTGACGACCTCGGCGCCCTGCTGGCGGAAGTAGTCGGCGAGGGTGTTGACGAAGGAGTCCTCGTGGTCGACGAGCAGCACCTTCATCCCCTCTCCCGGCGGCGTGGCGGCCACCACCGCCTCGGCCCGCTCCTGCGGGGCCGCGCCGACCGCCGCCAGGGCGCCCAGCAGGGCGCTGGCCTTGAGCTCGGTCTCCCGCTCCTCGGCCTCGGGGTCGGAGTCGAACAGCAGCGTGGCCCCGGCCCTGACGGTGGCGACCCCGCCGCGGATCTGCGCGGTGCGCAGGGTCAGGCCGGTGTTCATCGAGCCGTCGAAGCCGATGTAGCCGACCGCCCCGCCGTACCAGCGCCGGGTGGTGGCCTCGTGGTCCTCGATGAACTGCATCGCCCAGGTCTTGGGGGCGCCGGTGACGGTGACGGCCCACATGTGGGTGAGGAAGGCGTCGAGGGCGTCGAACTCAGGACGCAGCCGGCCCTCGATGTGGTCGACGGTGTGGATGAGCCGGGAGTACATCTCGATCTGGCGGCGGCCGATCACCTGGACCGTCCCCGGCACGCAGATGCGGGACTTGTCGTTGCGGTCCACGTCGGTGCACATGGTCAGCTCCGACTCCTCCTTGACGCTGGACAGGAGGGTCCGGATCGCGTCGGCGTCCTCGATGGGGTTGCCGCCGCGGGCGATGGTGCCGGAGATGGGACAGGTCTCGACGCGGTCGCCGCTGACCCGGACGTACATCTCCGGGGAGGCGCCGACCAGGTGCTCGCCCTCACCGAGGTTGAACAGGAACTCGTACGGCGCCGGATTGACCTTGCGCAGCCCCCGGTAGAAGGCGGCCGGGTCGGTGCAGGGCGCGTGGAAGACCTGGCCGGGGACGACCTCGAACAGGTCGCCTCGGACGAACTTCTCCTTGGCCGCGGCCACCACCTGGGCGTAGGAGCCCTTCTCGGGGTCGGCCGGGAGCTCGGACGGCGGCGGGGTGAGCGGCACGACCTCCCCCTCGCGGGCGAGCCCGTGGGTGGAGACGCCGTCCACGGTGAACTCGTAGCGGAACTCCTTGCTGGTCTCCCGCTTGCGGTCGATCACCATCACCCGGTCGGGCAGGTGCAGCACGAGGTCGCGCTGGTCGGCGGCCCGCGTCAGGACCTGCCTGATCGGCTCGAACTGGAAGGCCAGGTCGTAGCCGAAGGAGCCGTACAGGCCCAGGTGCTCGTTCTCGCCCTTGAACGCGGCGATGACCTCGCGGATCGCGGTGAAGACCGTGGGACGGCGGCTGCGCATCTCCTCGGGGAGGATGTCCTCGGACTCGGCCACGTGGACCTCGACGAGGTCTGCCGTCGGCTCCTCGACGGGCTTGCCCGCCGCCAGCAGGCAGGACACGATGGCGGGCAGGACCACCCTGCCCCGGGCGTTCAGCGCGCGGGCGGAGATCCTGCGCCCCCTGGCCACGATCTCCAGGCAGGGGTCGACGTAGGCGAGGTGCCATCGGCTGTAGCGGCCGGGATACTCCATCCCGGAGGAGAGCACTCCGCCACGGCGCTCGCCGAGCGTCGTGACGACGTCCTCAAGCACCGTCTCGGGCACGTCGGACGCGGTGACCTCGACCCCTATGCCGCCGGCGGTGGTATATCGGCTCGTCTCCACTGTGGTATCGCCCCTCTTGTTTCCCTGATGCCCTGAGGGAGCGGACACAGAAAAGGCCGCCTCCCCGGGCGGCCGCCTGTCTGCTCGCGAATGCGAAACCTGCGCCGCTCAGAAGCGGCGCCACCACTGAAGGGTAATCGGGTGTCGCATGTGGCCAGAGTACCGGCGGCGACCGCGATCATGCAACGTGACACCACACCCGGCCCGGCCCGCCCGGGACCGTGGGAATCCCCGCGATCCCGGGCGGGAGAGGACCCGCCGGACGCCCCGCTTCCAGGGTTTCCCGGTGATTCCTGATTGTTTCAGATGGTTTTAGTGATTCCTGGTGGTTCCCGGCGAGAAACAGGACCGGCGGAACCAACAGAACGGGCGGGACCGATGGAAACGCTGGGACCGACGAAACCGGCGGGATCGGAGGAGTCGAGGGGACCGGAGGATGGCGAGCCTCACACCGGCGGGCTCTGGCCATCGCGGGCCATGTTCTGTTACCAGTGGGCAATCACGGGGCCGCACGAGGAGAGCACATGGGGATGATCACTTGGCCGCGGGCGGCCGTCCACCGGGTCACGGTCGAGCGCGACCTGCCGGTGCCGATGCTCGACGGGGTCACCCTGCTGGCCGACCACTACGCGCCGGTCGGCGCCGTGCGCCCGCCCACGATCCTGGTCCGCTCCCCCTACGGAAGGCGCGGCATGTTCGGGCGGACCTTCGGGCGCGGGTTCGCCAAGCACGGGTTCCAGGTCGTGATACAGAGCTGCCGGGGCGGTTTCGGCTCGGGCGGCCTGCTCGACCCGCTCGGCGACGAGCACGACGACGGGCTGGCCACCCTGGCCTGGCTGCGCGACCAGGACTGGTACGGCGGGAGCCTCGCCATGCACGGCCCCTCCTACCTGGGGTACGCGCAGTGGGCCGTCGCCCCGTTCGCCGGGCCGGACCTCAAGGCCATGTCCACCTCGGTGACCGCCTCCCAGTTCCGGGACGCCGCCTACGTGGGCGGGGCGTTCGCGCTGGAGTCGTCGCTGATGTGGACCACGCTGACCGCCTCCATGGAGCGGCCGTTCGGCGGGGCGAGCGCCCTGTTCATCCCGCGCAGAACACGTCGCGCGGCCCTGTCGGGGCGCCCGCTCGGGGAGCTGGACACGCTGTCGGCGGGCAGGGGCATGCCGTTCTTCCAGGACCTGCTCACCCACCACGCCGAACCCGCCGCCTACTGGGGCAGGCGCGACTTCTCCGCCTCCGTGGGCGAGGTGGAGGCCGCGGTCACCATGGTCGGCGGCTGGTACGACGTCTTCCTGCCCTGGCAGGTCAAGGACTACGCGGCGATGCGGGCCGCGGGGCGGCGCCCGTACCTGACGATCGGCCCCTGGTACCACGCGGACGTGCGGCACGGCCGGGTGGCCAACGCCGAGGCGCTCGCCTGGTTCCGCGCGCACCTGCTCGGCGACCCGTCGGGGCTGCGCGAGCAGCCGGTGAGGCTGTACGTGACGGGGGCGGACGAGTGGCGCGACTACTCCGACTGGCCGGTGCCCGGAGTGCGGGAGCAGCGCTGGCGCCTGCGCCCCGGCTTCGCCCTCTCCCCCGACGCGCCCGCCGACCCCGGCGGCCCTGACACCCCTGTCGTCCCCGACGGCCCCGACGGCCCCGACGGTTCGGACGACGCCGAGCCCGACCGCTTCCGCTACGACCCCGCGCACCCGACGCCCGCGCTGGGCGGCCCGGTCCTGCTGGGCAACTCGGAACCGCGCGACAACCGCAGGCTGGAGGCCCGGCGGGACGTGCTCGTCTACACCGGCCCCGAGCTGCGGCGGGACACGGAGATGATCGGCCCGGTCTTCGCCGACCTGTACGTACGCTCGGGCACCGGACACGCCGACGTGGTGGTCCGGGTCTGCGACGTGCACCCGAACGGCGCCTCCTACAACGTGTGCGAGGGCGTGCGCCGCCTGGTCCCCGGTGATCCGCCCGCCGGGGACGACGGGATCCGCCGGGTGCGGGTGGACCTGTGGCCGATCGGGCACCGTTTCCGGCGCGGCCACCGGATCCGCGTGCACGTCGCCGGAGGCGCGTACCCCCGGATCGCCCGCAACCTCGGCACCGGTGAGCCGCTGGGCACGGGCAGCGCGATGGTCACGACCGACCACGAGATCTTCCATGACCCGTCCCACCCGTCCGCGGTCGTGCTGCCCCTCGTCCCTTCCTGACCCCCGTCGGGCCCCGCCCGCACGGCTCCGTTCCACCCCTCACCCTCCCCTCACCCGCGCGGCCCCCGGTTCGCCCCCGCCGATCCCCGTTTCGGCCGCGCCCGCGCGGTCTCTGTTTCGCCGCCGCCGGATCCTGTTCCACCCCCGCCCGCGCGGTCTCCGTTTCGGCCGCGCCGGGTCCCGTTCCACCCCGGTCACCCGGCCGCCTCCAAGCATCACCCGCGACGTCGTCCCGGCCCGTCCTGTTCCCGCCCGGCCACGGTCACGGGTGCGATGGGGCTAGGGTCGGGGAGTGCGTGCGGCCAGGTTGATGTCGTTGGTGCTGCTGCTCCAGGCCCGGGGCGGGATGACCGCGGCGGAGCTCTCCAGGGAGCTGGAGGTGTCCGAGCGGACGGTCCACCGTGACGTGCTCGCCCTCTCGGAGGCCGGAGTGCCCGTGTACGCCGACCGCGGGCGAGGCGGGGGCTACCGGCTGCTGGACGGATACCGCACCCGCCTCACCGGGCTGGACCGCGCCGAGGCGGAGGCGCTGTTCCTGTCGGGCGTACCGGAGGCGCTGCGGGAGATGGGACTGAGCGAGGTGGCGGCCACGGCACGGCTGAAGGCCTCCGCCGCGCTCTCCCCCGGCCTCCGCGACGCCCCCGCGACCGCGGCTCAGCGCTTCCACCTGGACGCCCCCGGCTGGTTCGCGAGCGAGCGGCCCCCGCCGGCGGCGCTGGCACCCCTGGCCAGGGCGGTGTGGGGCGACCACCCGGTCACCGCCCTCTACCGGCGTGCCACACGCACCCGGCCGGGCGAACAGACCGGCAGGCCCGGCGAAACCCGGGAAACCGGGCGGGCCGAAGGAACCGGCCAGGTGAAACAGACCGAACAGACCGAACAGGCCGAACGTAACGGGCGGACAGAGCGTGACGGACTAACCGGGACGACCGGACAGGCCGGGGAGAGCGGGCGGCCCGAGCAGGCCGGGGCGGCGCGGCGCCTGGAGCCGTACGGGCTCGTGCTGAAGGCGGGGGTCTGGTATCTGGCGACCCGGTTCGCCATCTACCGGGTCGACCGCTTCGACGAGGTCGAGATCCACTCCGGCCTGCATTTCGAACGCGACGAGACCTTCGACCTGGCCGCCTTCTGGAGCGAGAGGGCGGCGCAGTTCGCCGGTTCCCTGCTCACCACGCACGTCACCGTACGGCTCAGCCCGGCAGGGCGTCGCGCGCTCCCCTCCGTCGCCGACCCCGCGGCCCTCGCCTCCGCCCTGGCCTCCGCCGGTGAGCCCGACGGGCAGGGGTGGGTCACGTTCCGCCTGCCCGTCGAGTCACCGGAGGTCGCCTACAGCCAGATCCTCCGCTTCGGCCCGGAGGCCGAGGTCGTCGACCCGCCCGGCCTCCGTACCCGCCTCGCCGAAGCGGCCACCCGCCTGCGCGACCTGTACGCCTCCCCCTCCGCCCCCCAGGGCCCCCCTGACGCCGGCGACCCCCTGGGCATCCCTGGCACCGACGGCACCGGCACGCCAGACCGCTGACCCCGGCCGGGGTCTCGACCGGCCTTCCCTGTCGGCGGTCCCGACCCGGCCTAACCCGGTCTGACCTGGCCCTGTCTGCCCCGGTCCATCCCGGTCTGACCTAGCCCGGCCTGGTCTGAGGCGCCACCATCGGGACCGGTCCCGGTGATGCCGGTACCGGTCCCGGTGGTGGTCAGCGGTAGCCGGTGGCGTCGGCGGGTTTGCCCTTGCTCTCGACCTCCTCGATGTAGCGCCAGGCGTCGGGCCTGCTGCCGTCGACGTCGGTGAAGCCGTACACCTGGGCGAGCTGCCCGCTGGACACCGACTGGCCCGACCAGCGCATCCGGTCCTCGTCGCCGGCGAGGGCGACGACCGCGCGGCCGGTGTAGGCGGGCGTCTCGGAGATCACGAAGTGCGGCTGTTTCGCGGTGGCGTCCTGCCAGTTCTCCTCGGTGACGCCGAAGGTCTCCAGCATGCTCTCCGACCTGAGCCAGCCGGGGGTCAGTGAGATCGCGGCGCAGCCGTACGGGCGTAGCTCGTGGGCCTGGCTGAACGCCAGGCGGTTCACCGAGATCTTGGCCAGGTCGTAGAAGGCCGAGAGCCGGTAGTTGACGGTGTTGTACTCCAGGGTGCCGTCGGTCACCTCGATCACCATGCCCCCGGGATTCTCGACCAGCAGGGGCAGGGCGTGGTGGCTGGTGATGAGGTGGGTGTCCACCGCGAGCCGGAGGATGCGCAGGCCGTCGTCGAGGGAGTGCTTCCAGACGGGGACGTGCCACTCGGTGAGCGGGTCGGAGCCCCAGACGTCGTTGACGAGGATGTCGAGCCTGCCCTGCTCTTTCCTGATCCGTTCCACCAGGCCGCGCACCTGCTCCGGGTCCAGATGGTCCACCCGGACCGCGATGCCGTGTCCGCCCCCGCGGGTCACCAGCTCGGCCGTCTCCTCGATGGTCTCCGGCCGGTTCATCTCCGAGCGCCGCTCCCGCGTGCTCCTGCCGGTGCAGTAGACCGTGGCGCCGGCCGCGCCCAGCTCCACCGCGATTCCCCGGCCGGTCCCCCTCGTCGCCCCCGCGACCAGGGCGACCTTTCCTTCCAGCGTTCTTGTCATGAGGCGAGCGTGCCGCGAAAACAGGACATCTACTGTCATGTTTTCGCGGCGGGCGTTCCGGTCCCAGGCCGAGGGCTCCGTCGCACACGACGCCGCCGAAGCGACCCGAGGCAGGACGGCGCGAGACAGCGCGAGCCGAGGCGAGTAGCTGCTGGTCAGCGGCACGACACGGACCTCGGACGGCCACCGGGGTCCTATGCGCGTAATCGATGGGTTGCTAGCGTTTTTTCGGAGTAGTCAAGAAGAGAAGTCAGAACGGCGAGTCATCCAGGGGGTCCCATGAGCGAGTCTCCGGCGCTGCCGCCGCACATGCGGCGAGCGGGTTTCGATCCCGATCCGGAGCTGGAGGCGCTGCGGGACGGGGAGGGCGTGAGGCTCGTCAGGACGCCGCCGGGCATCGACGCCTGGCTGGTGACCCGCTACGAGGACGTGCGCGCGGTGCTGGGCGACGCGGAGCGGTTCAGCAGCGCCCAGACGATCACCTTCCAGCTGCCCGGTGTCCGGAGCAGCGCGGAGGAGATCGCCACGCTCCGCGCGGGCAACCTGCTCGCCTTCGATCCTCCCGAGCACACCCGGCTGCGCCGGATTCTCACACCGGAGTTCACCCTGCGCCGGATACGCCGGCTGGAACCGCGGATCATGTGCATCGTCGAAGACCACCTGGACGCGATGGAGCGCGCGGGATCCCCCGCCGACCTGGTGTCGTCGTTCGCGCTGCCGATCCCCTCCCTGGTGATCTGCGAGCTGCTGGGCGTGCCGTACGCCGACAGGGTGGGCTTCCAGCGCAGGACCGCCCGGTTGCTCGACGTGTCGGCGTCCACCGAGGAGCGCAGGGCGGCGCAGTTGGAGTCGCGCGCCTACATGGCCGAGCTGGTCGCCCGTGCCCAGGCCGACCCGGGTGAGGAACTGCTCGGCACGCTGGTGCGCGAGCACGGCGACCTGACGACGGACGAGCTCATCGGCATCGGCGGCCTGCTGCTGGTGGCCGGTCACGAGACCACCTCCAACATGCTCGGGCTGGGCACCCTGGCCCTGCTGCGCCACCCCGACCAGCTGGAGCTGCTCAAGAAGGAGCCCGATCGCGTCGACGCCGCCGTGGAGGAGCTGCTGCGCTGGCTCAGCGTCGTCCACTCCAGCACCTTCAGGACGACCACCACGAAGGCCGAGATCGCCGGGCAGGAGATCGGGCCCGGCGAGCCGGTGATATGCGCGCTGCTCGGCGCCAACCGCGACCCCGCGTTCCTGTCCGACCCGGAGACGCTGGACATCGCCCGGGGGGCGCCCGGCCACCTGGCCTTCGGTCACGGCGTGCACCACTGCCTGGGGGCGCCGCTGGCGCGGATGGAGATGCGCGTCGCCTTCCCCGCGTTGCTCAGGCGCTTCCCCGAACTGCGCGAGGTCGAACCCGAGGCGCACTTCCGTTCCTTCAGCTTCGTGTACGGCCTGTCGTCACTGAAGGTCGCCTGGTGACCACCGGGGCCGGTCGTGCCGCCCCCCGCCGCCCCCTGTGATAAGCAGTTCATTACCGGAGGAAGCGAGGAGAACATGGCGGACAACACCGAGTTCGAGCTGCGCGGGATCAACCACCTCGCACTGGTGTGCTCGGACATGAAGCAGACGGTCGACTTCTACTCCGGCGTCCTGGGCATGCCCCTGATCAAGACGATCGAGCTGCCGATGGGCTGGGGGCAGCACTTCTTCTTCGACTGCGGCGGCGGCAACGCGCTGGCGTTCTTCTGGTTCCCCGACGCGCCCGAGGGCGTTCCCGGCGTCTCGGCGCCGAAGAACCTGCCCGACCGGGGTGAGCTGCTCTCCGCGGTCGGCTCGATGAACCACATCGCCCTCGACGTCGCCCCGGACCGGATCGAGGAGTACCGCGACAAGCTCATCGCCAAGGGCGTGGACGTCGGGGTGATCCTCAACCACGACGACAGCGAGTTCGGGATAGCGCCCGCCATGGGAGAGGGCGTGTTCGTCCGGTCGATCTACTTCAAGGACCCCGACGGCATCCTGGTGGAGTTCGCCGCCTGGACCAGGGACCTCGGCCTGCCGGAGGACGTACGGCACGAGCCGAGGACCGCCGCCGACAGGACCGTCTGAGCCCACGCGCCGTCAGATCGGCGGACCGGCGGACCGGCGCGCCGCGAACATGTCCCGCGCTATCTGACAAACCTCGCGCCATGAACACGTCCCGCGCCGCGCGACAGACCCCACGCCATGAGCAAGCCCCACAACACCATGCGACAGACCCCGCGCCATGAACATGTCCCGCGCTGCGCGACAGACCCCGTGCTGCGCGACAGGTCCCGCACCGTGTGCCGCGCCTCCCACCACGTCACCGTGTGCCGCACCTCCCACCACGTGACACGCCCTCACGCGACACGCCTTTACGAGAGCTTGCTCGACCTTGTCAAGGAAGCCGCGCCGGGGATTCGGTGACCGGCGGGAGCTCGTCGGCGAAGTGGGTCCGCTCGGAAGGCATGACGCCCGCGACCTGGACAAAAACCTCAATCACGGAGCCGGGCTACCGTTCGTCGCGCCACCCGTGCCGCTAGGCGCTCGGTGACCTGAATGAAACGGCCGTGTAATTACGCTGCCGGTCAGCCGAAGGGGACGATCCTGCCCGGACGTCCCTTCTCCAGCTCAAGGAGACCGTGTTGACCACTCCAAACGGGAACCGGAGCGATCGCAGCCCATGGAACTGGCTGCTCATCGTACCGATCATCCTACCTTTGCTCCCGTTTCTCTACAATTCCGATGAGCCCCGGCTTTTCGGCTTCCCGCTGTTCTACTGGCTCCAGCTCGCCTTCATCGCGGTCGGTGTCACGTGCACCACGATCGTGTACCGGATGACGAAGCGGCGGCGGTGACCCGATGGACGCTCACCTGACAGAGATCATCATCTTCTCCGCACTGTTCCTGCTGGTCAGCGGCATGGGATTCGTGGCCGCGCGCTGGCGCCGCCCGGAGAACCTGGCGAGCCTCGACGAGTGGGGACTCGGCGGCCGCAACTTCGGCTCGTGGGTCACCTGGTTCCTGGTCGGCGGCGACCTCTACACCGCCTACACCTTCGTGGCCGTGCCCGCCCTGCTCTGGGGCGCGGGCGCGATGGGCTTCTTCGCGGTGCCCTACACGATCGTGGTCTACCCGATCGTCTTCCTGGTGCTGATCCGCCTCTGGTCGGTCTCGCACGTGCACGGCTTCGTGACCCCGGCCGACTTCGTCCGGGCCAGGTTCGGCTCCCCCACGCTGGCGCTGCTGATCGCGATCACCGGCATCGTCGCGACGATGCCCTACATCGCGCTCCAGCTCGTCGGCATCGAGGCCGTGCTGAAGTCGATGGGCGTGACCGGCCACCTGCCGATCATCATCGCGTTCGCGATCCTCGCCGCGTACACCTACCAGTCGGGCCTGCGTGCCCCCGCGCTGATCGCGTTCGTCAAGGACACGCTGATCTACATCGTGATCCTGGTGGCGATCTTCGCGATCCCCGCCCAGATCGAGGGCGGCTGGTCGGGCATCTTCGACGCCGCCCAGGCCAAGTTCGACGCCAGCCCCGCGCCCGGAGACGGCAACCTGCTCAACGCGAACAACCAGCTGCAGTACGTCACGCTGGCCCTGGGCTCGGCGCTCGCGCTGTTCCTCTACCCGCACAGCATCACCGGCGTGCTCGCGTCCAGGAACCGCGACGTGATCAAGCGGAACATGTCGGCGCTGCCCGCCTACAGCCTGCTGCTCGGCCTGATCGCGCTGCTCGGCTTCATGGCCATCGCGGCCGGGATCAAGCCCATCGGCACCGACAACAACACGATCGTGCCGCAGCTGTTCGACAAGATGTTCCCCGACTGGTTCACCGGCGTCGCGTACGCCGCGATCGGCATCGGCGCGCTGGTCCCGGCGGCCATCATGTCGATCGCCGCGGCGAACCTGTTCACCCGCAACATCTACAAGGAGTACCTGAAGCCGCACGCGAGCGACGCCGACGAGGCCCGCGTCTCCAAGATCACCTCACTGCTCGTCAAGGTCGGCGCGGTGCTGTGCATCCTGTTCCTCGATACCGGCTTCTCCATCGACCTGCAGCTCATCGGCGGCGTCATCATCCTGCAGACGCTCCCGTCGGTGGCGCTCGGCCTCTACACCCGCTGGTTCCACCGCAGCGGCCTGATCGCCGGATGGGTCGCCGGCATGGGGGCCGGGATGCTCCTGCTCTACAACATCGGCAATCCGGTCACCGGCAAGCTGCACTTCGCCGGGTCCGCGTTCCCGCTGGAGAAGCTGGGCCTGGACACCAAGATGACGATCTACGCGGGCGTCCTCGCGCTCGCGGTCAACCTGGCCGTCGCCGCGCTCGGCACGGTCATCGCCCGCGCCATGAAGACAGTCGAGGGTGTCGACACCACCCAGCCCGACCACTACTTCGCCGACGAGGGCGACCCCAGGATCAAGGATCTCGACCTCGCCCCCCACGGAGCCCACCGGACGGATCCGGCCCCGGACCCCAAGCCCTAGGCTCCGGAATCCCCCGGCACCCGGACGTACCACCCCGGGTCCGGGATCCCGGTCCCGGGCGACGTGGCCACGAGCCTCCCGGCACACCACCGGGTCCCGGAAACGAGCGCGGGGGGAGAGCTTGTCAGGCTCTCCCCCCGCGTCGTCGTCAGCGCGTCGCCGTCAACGTGTCGGCATCAGCGCGTCGGCGTTATCCGGCGGCCGGAGCGCTAAACTGCGCGATCAGGGCGTTGGCGTCACGCAGGAGCGTGGCCTTCACCGCCGGGTTGGAGACGACCTTCGGGTCGTTGACCGCTTCGATGAAGCGCTCAAGCTTCTTGACGATCTTCTTCTTGTCGCGCTCGCGCTCCTTGTCCTCGGACACCATGACCTTGGAGATCTTGTCCTGGAGCTTCGCGGCGCCGGAGGCCGACAGCTGCCCGGCCGCCTCGAAGAGGTCGATGAGCCTCTTCACGTCGGCGACAGAGGTCGTGACCTCGAACGCGACGGTCTGCTTCGTGACGTGACCCGCCTTGTCCTTCGCGGTGACGGTCAGCGTGTGCGCGCCGAGCGCCAGCTCCCACAGGGCGAGCGGCTTGCCGGAGACCACCTGCAGGTCGCCGATGGCCGCCGTCACGCTCGCCACCCCCGACGTCGCGTCGGCCGCAGAGAAGACGGGCGTGATGGAAGCGGAGTCACCGTACTTGCCAGGCTCCACCCCGCTCACGGACAGGACCGGGGCGGTCTTGTCGATCTTCGCCGTGACGGTACCGACCGGCGAGACGTTGCCCGCGTTGTCGGTCGCCCGGTAGCTCACGGTGGCCGTCCCGTCGGCGGTCAGGGTGACCGGGTTGTTGGCGTTCAGCCACGTCGTGCCGCCGTTGAGCGAGTACTGGCGGCTCGACACCGTGCCGTTGTCGGTCGCGGTGACCGTCAGCGTGACGTTGCCGGTGTACCAGCCGTTCTCCCCGCCCGGCGCCGCCGGGGCGAGCGTGGCCGACACGGTCGGAGGCGTCTCGTCGGAGACCCCGTCGCCCTGGAAGGTGAACCCGTCGACCTCCACGCCGCCGGTCGAGGTGACGTAGAGCTTCCCACTGCCCGCCGGGGCACCGGTGAGCGAGGTGTCCACGGTCTGCCAGCCCGATCCGGCGGGCACGGTGACGGTGGCGAACGGCGCCGCCGTCTCCGAGTTCCAGCGCAGGGACAGCGTTCCCGCCCCGGAGGCGCGGGTCTTCACACCGGTGACTCCGGCGAAGTTCACCGGGTCGTACGCGATCCAGTCACCGGCGTCGAACGAGGTGACCTTCGCCAGGCCGGACGCGCTCTCGTCCTCCGTCCTGGTGACGCCGCTGCTGGTGTCCGCGTGCTCGGCCTGCAGGTCCTTGGGGTTGAGGATGAGCGTGGCGTCGCCGAGCGCCCCGGGGATGTCACCGGCGCCGTTGTCCCGGTAGCTCACGACGACGACGCCGAAGATGTTCTCGGTCTCGCCGTGCTCGGGGGCGTCGGCGGGGGTCGGCCAGGCGCCCGAGCATCCCGAACCGAGGGTCTCGGGGTGGGCGTGCGCGTCGTGGCCGAGGCCGAAGGTCCACTGCACCCGGCTGCACACCGGGTTGTCGCCGTCCTCCTTGTCGGAGACCTTGATCTGGAACGGCACCGCGTCGCCCCAGTTGAAGAAGGAGCCGTTGCCCGGTGTCTGGATGGTCACCTCGGGCGCGGTGTTGCCCACGGTGATCTCGGTCGAGGTGAGCCCGAACTTGCCCTGCGCGTCGGTCACGCGGAGCCTGGCGGCGTACTGCCCGAGCGCCGGGTAGGTGTGCGAGGCCGTCACGCCGGTGGCGTCGAAGCTGCCGTTGCCGTCGAAGTCCCACTCGTACTTCAGCGCGCCCGGCTCGGCGTCGGTCGACGTCTCCGCGCTGAACGCGACGGTGAGCGGCGCGGCGCTGCCCGATACCGGCTTGGCGACGATCTTCGCCTGCGGCGCCTTGTTCCCCTCGGCGTAGTCGATGCGGTACAGGCCCGCGTCGGGGTTGGCGCGGAAGAAGCCGTCGCCGTAGTCGAGCACGTAGAGCGATCCGTCGGGACCGAACTCGATGTCCATCGGGCTGTCGGTGATCGGCATCGCCGCCGTGGTCAGCGCGCTGTTGGGCAGGAAGTGTTCGAGCTTGGTCACCGGCCCGTCCGAACCCGTCACGGTGAACGCCGCGAGGTAGTCCTGGGAGAACTCGCCGAAGAAGAACTTCTTGTCCCAGTACGCCGGGAACTTCGTCGTCGACGGGTTCGCCGCGTCGTAGTGGTAGACGGGACCGCCCATCGGCCCCTGGCCGCCCGCCGGCTCGAAGTCGGTGAGCCCGGCCCACTCCGCGGGCTGGTGGGTGGCGTTGTCACCGTAGTAGAGGTCCGCGGGGGTCGCGGCCGGCAGCTTGTCGACGCCGGTGTTCCAACGGGAGGTGTTCGTCGGCCCTCCCGCGCAGTCGAACCACGCGCGCGGCGTCGAGGTCGCGAAGTTCCAGTCGTTGTAGTTGAAGTTGTTCCCGGTGCAGTAGGGCCAGCCGCTGTTCATCGGCTTGTCGATGGGGGTGACGTTCCACTCGACGTAGCCCAGGGGCCCGCGGGCGGGGTCGGCCGCTCCGGCGTCGGGACCGTAGTCGCCCCAGGAGACCGTGCCGGTCACGTCGTCGACGTCCATCCGGAAGGCGTTCCGCACGCCCGTCACGAAGATCTCGGGGCGCGTCTTGGCCGTTCCCGGCGGGAACAGGTTGCCGGCCGGGACGGTGTAGGTGCCGTCCTCCTTCACCGAGATCCGCAGGATCTTGCCGCGCAGGTCGTTGCTGTTGCCCGCGCCGCGCCGCGCGTCGAACCCGGGGTTCATCCCGGGCGCGTCGTTGTTGGGCGCCATGCCGTTGGCCCCGGGCGTGCCCGCGGGGGTGTTGTCACCGGTGACGAGGTAAAGGTTGCCCGCGGCGTCCCAGTCCATGTCGCCCGCGACGTGGCAGCACTGCCCGCGCTGCGTCTCGACCTTGATGATGACCTGCTCGGTGGAGAGGTCCAGCGCGTCACCGGTCCACTTGAACCGCGACAGCTGGTTGTAGCCCTTCCACTGGTTCCAGTACGACTCGTTCGCGCCCGCGGGCAGCGAGTTGGGCGCCGAACCGGTGGGGGTCGTCTCCGGGTACGGCGCCGTCATCGTCTTGGGCGCGTAGTAGACGTAGACCCACTTGTTCTCGGCGAACTTCGGGTCGATCGCGATCGTCTGGAGACCGTCCTCGGAGTTCGCGTAGACGGGGATCGTGTTGATGACCTTGGTGACGCCGGTGCTGCCGTCGGTCAGCCGGATGTCGCCGTTGCGGGCGGTGTGCAGGACCCGCTTGTCGGGCAGGACCGCCAGGTCGATCGGCTCGCCGACGTTCTTGGTCAGCGTGATCTTCTCGTAGTTCGACCAGTCGGTGGGTGCGTCCAGGACGTTGGCCTGGGCTTGGACGGGGGCGGTGCCGGGCACCACCAGGGGCAACAACAGGGCGGCCAGTGCTCCACCGAGCATGGCGCGGGTACTCTTCAACTTCCTGAGCCTCTTCTTCAGGGGGGTGTCAGGACAGGGCGGGTCGCCACGCGTGCCGCGGCAACGGCTTCGATCACGTGGCGATCCGCCGGACCCGTTTCCGGGTTCTTTTCTGGGTGCTCTTCGAGGGGTTTCTGAGAGGTCTCCGGGGGATCCGCCTTGTCGTCCGCCGCTCTCAGCGGCGGCGCAGGGCGGCCAGGTTCTTGTAGCTGAGGTCGGCGTACTGGAGCGAGCGGCCCGGCTCCGCAGCCCCTCCGGGCGCGTTGTCCTGCTCGTACATCGGGTTGTGGCGCTTCTCGATGTCCAGCTTGGAGAAGAAGGCGCGGTAGTCGATGTCACCGGTGCCGAACGGCACCATGTCGTAGCCGTTGCCGGTCGCCGTGTTGGACTTGCCGTCCTTGGCGTGGAACAGCGGGAACCGCTTCTCGTTCTGTCGTACGAGCTTCAGCGGGTCGAAGACGTCGGTCTGGGTGGAGCCGTTGCGCGCGACGTACGTGCGGAACCTGTACTGCGCCACGTGCGCCCAGAAGATGTCCATCTCGAGGTAGACGTGCCTGCGGCTGGTGATGTCGAGGAAGTACTCCAGCTTCCGGACGCCCGACGAGCGGGTGGGCCGGCCGAGCTCGTCGAGCGGGCCCGTGTCGAGGAGGAAGCCGTACGCCGCGTCGTGGTTGTGCGTGTACAGCTTGAGCCCGGCGGCCGAGGCGATCGAGCCGAGACCGTTCCACTTCTGGGCGGCGAGGTCCCAGTCCGCCTTGTAGGCGCTGCCGGTCGGGTCGCCGCCGGTGCCCACGTGCTCCATGCCGAGGATGTTGGCGATCTCCAGGGTCAGCTTGAAGCGGTCGAGGTCGGCCTGGGTGAGCGGCCACGAGCCGGGGATGAAGCCGTGGTTGCCTTGGGCCTTGAGCCCGTTGTCGTCGAGCCACCGGCGCAGCAGCCTGGCCCCCTCGACGGTCTCCAGGTCGGCCCCGCCCTCGGCGTTCGCGTGCTGGCGGTAGCCGGCGAACTCCACCTGCTTGTAGCCGATCCGCGAGAGCTCCTCGAACACGCGCCGGAAGCCGGCCGGCAGGCTCGTGTTCGCCGCCGGGTCGCGGGAGATCACGTCGCGGACGGTGTAGAGGATGATGCCCCGCTTGGCCTCGGGCACCAGGGCGTTCCTGTCGCCGTGACCGTGGCCCTGACCGCGCTCCTGGTCGCCACCGGGGGAGGCGTACGCGGCCGACGCGAGCGGGCCCACCGCCGAGACGGCGGCCACCGCGGTGACTCCTGTCGTGGCCGCGAGGAACTGACGGCGGTTCAGCCCGAGCCTGCGGCGCAGCGCGCCCGCGACCTCGTCGGTCTCTTCTTGGTGTGCACTCATGCTTTCCTACCTTCGTGTGGGTGGAGGGAGCCTCGTGGTCCTCGACACCTCAGCCGAGTGACCGCCGACTCCTTCCGCCGCAGACCGGGGCCCCGTCCGGCGGGTCACCTCTCCGAGGAGATCCGCCCACGAACGCCACCGGCCGACTCACTACGCCCTCTTGATGTTGTGCAGAGAACTTGGCGTGGAAGTTACGCGTCTTCTGCCGTTTTAGGAAGAACTTTTGTCATGATCAATTTAACTTTCTACGGTCAGCGACCAAAGTCACCCCCGCGTACGACCCTGTCCACCGGGCCTCCGGGACCCTCCGACGGGGGGATCTTCCCTGGTGAGGCGGGGTGACCGCCCTCCAGGACGTCGCAATAAGCTGGGTTTGTAACGATATGAGCAGATAGCGCCCCCAGGCGCCCCTCCACGACGCCCAACTGGACCGGACCTGCGAGCTCGCAGATCGACGGGCGAGCCCCCTCGCCACGAACCGTCAGGGGCCTATCCGGGGGCACTTTGGTTGAAGAACCTAAAACTTTCGCCCATAATCGGCAGAAGCATCGAGGACGCGCCGGCCGGTGTGTCTCGGGTGACATGTCTGCGGGACACGTCTCCAGGACAACCTCTCCGGAGGCATGTCTCTCGTCTCCGGGGCAGGTCTCGTTCTCCGGGGCAGGTCTCGGATGGCACACCGGGCGACACATCTCGGGTGACGCGTTGGGTCACACACCGAGCCGACGCGTCGGGCGACAACAGGCCGATGAACATCTCGCCCACCGGCGAGGCCGGGACAACCGACACCGGACTCCTCCCAAAACCGAACCTCACCCCGAGGACCGGACCTCCTCCGGAGAGCCGGGCCTCCACCAGGCGGGCTTCCCCATTCGCCACGCCGCTTGTAGCGTCTTGACATCCTTCCCGCCCGGAGGCGGAGGTTTCCGCGCTCAAGGAGAAGCGATGATCCCGGCGAGGAACACGAGGAACGAGAAGGGAAACGCCGAATGCGCGCGGCCGGACTCGGAGTCGTCTCGCTGGTGATCGCACTGACCGCCTGCACCCCGGCTCCCAACGCCGCCCCGCCGGCCTCTCCCTCATCGACCTCTCCCCGGTCGGCGAATCCCGCGCCCGCGTCCCCGACTCCCTCTTCCTCCAGTTCGTCCTCTTCCCTGGATGAGCGGCCCGGGTCCCCGACGACACCTGGCCCGGCCGCCTCGGCCTCCGCCCTCCAGGTGATCGCGGACGACCTGGTGGCGGCGGCCGGATCCTCCGGAGCCGTCGTACACGTCCGTGACGACGGAAAGATCCAGGAGGCCGCCGCCGGGTTCGCCGACCCGGCGACGCGCACCCCGATGCGGGTCGACCACCGCTTCCGGATCGCCAGCATCACCAAGACGTTCACCGCGGCGATCACGCTCCAGCTGGTACGCGAGCGGCGGCTGGCCCTTCGCGACACGCTCGGCAAGCTGCTCCCCGGCGTCCTTCCCGGGGCCGACCGGGTCACCGTGGAGCAACTGCTCAACCACACCAGCGGGATACCGGACTATCTCACCGACTCCCGCTTCACGGACGCCATCGTCGACGGCGGCATGTACGCACGCCACTGGCCACCGCGAGAACTGCTCGGCTACGGCGGCAGGCCGGGAAAGAGCGGGGTGAACCGCTACTCCAACGGCAACTTCATCCTTCTCGGTCTCATCATCGAGAAGGTCACCGGCCAGAGTTACGCGGAGGCGCTCCGCGAGCGCGTCACCGAGCCCCTGAAACTGCGCGACACCGAACTACCACGAGATCTACGACCACCCGGGCTCGCCACGGGCAGGCAGGGCGACGGTCCCGGAGCGACGGTCGTGAACTCCTCGATCTTCTGGTCCGCGGGCGGGCTGGTGTCGACCGCTGGGGACGTGGGTGCCTTCTACGAGGCACTGTTCGGCGGGAAGCGGGCCGTGTCCGGCGGTGAACCCAAGGGGTCGGCGCCGAGGCGATTACCCGAGGGGGACGCGCTGAAGCGCGCGGAAGGCCTGGGCATCTTCGCCGACAGGCTGCCGTGCGGCACCCGGGTGTGGAACCACTCCGGGATGATCTACGGATACTCGGGGGTCGCGATGAGCAGCGAGGACGGCCGACGCCAGGTGGTGGTGCAGCTCAACTCCCCGGCGGCCGGGCAGGCGATCACGGCGGCGGGAAGACTCATGTGCCGGTGAGCCGCCTGAGGGATGACGCGAAACGAGCGACCTGACGGCCAACGCGAAAAGGGCCCCCACCAGCGGTGGAGGCCCTTCCCTCGTGACATCAAAAGCCCCTCGTGACACCACGAAAACACGAAGGCCCCCACCGAAAGGTGGGGGCCCTCAAAAGATTGTCCGGCGGTGACCTACTCTCCCACACCGTCCCCGGTGCAGTACCATCGGC
>NZ_JBHMBS010000134.1:0-759 GCF_042428775.1 Streptosporangium vulgare
CGCTGGAGCAGCACGGCCACCACGATGATCAGGCCCTTGGCCACCAGCTGGTCGCTGGTGTTGAGCCCGTTGAGGATGAACAGGTTCGTGATCACGGTGAAGATCAGCAGACCCAGGATCGACCCGATGATCGATCCCCGGCCACCGGTGAGCAGCGTGCCGCCGATGATGACCGCGGCGATCGCGTCCAGCTCGTACAGATCCCCATGGGTGGAGGAACCCGTCGTGGTCCTGGCCATGATCAAAACCGCCGCGATGCCACAGCACAACCCCGATAGCGCGTACAACATCACGGTGTGACGACGCACGTCGATCCCGGCCAGCCGCGCCGCCTCGGGGTTACCGCCCACCGCGTAGGTGCGCCGCCCGAACGTGGTGCGGTTCAGCAGCACCCACCCGGCGATCACCACCAGCGCGAAGATGTAGACCAGCACCGGGATGCCCAGCACCCGGCTGGTCGACAACTCCACGATCATCTCGTTGCCCTGCTGCACCAGCTGGGTGCGCCGGTCCGACATCCGCTGCGCCAGACCACGGGCGGCCACCAGCATCGCCAGCGTCGCGATGAACGGCACCATCCGCCCGTAGGAGATCAGCAACCCGTTGACCAGGCCCGCGCCGGTGCCCACCAGCACCGCGCACACGATCATCACGAACGGCCCGTAGGACTGGGTGGCCAGCGTGGTCGCCCACACCGACGCCAGCGCCATGATCGCGCCCACCGACAGGTCGATACCCCCACCGATGATCACGAACGTC
>NZ_JBHMBS010000135.1:0-737 GCF_042428775.1 Streptosporangium vulgare
CCCAGTAGCAATGAAGAAATTTCCACCGGAGTAGCGTCTGAGCTGCAACGATTCGGGGCCCCTGCGGCTAGGGCCTCGATTTGCCCACGGTGCTGATCGTGAGCGACGACGGCCCTGGAGGTTCAGCGGGGACCTGCCTACGACGCCTCGTCACGTACCAGACTTCTGTCAGCTCATGTAGCTGACTGACCGGAATCTGTGGGGCACCTCTGGGTCAGTGACCGGGAGCTGTCAGGCAACCACCGTCATTGATGTACCCCCCCACCTCCACCTTCGATTCACGCTCGTCGTAGAAGCCGGTCAAGCATCCTCCCGACAATTCGATCGCGAACACCACAGCGGAGCGAGCGCCTCCCGCCCTGATGATGACGTTCGTTCCCGGTGGGGCGACCGCCCGGATCGCTTTGGCGACGTGGGCTTCGCCGTGCAGTGCCCGCTCGCGCAGGTCGGCGAATTTGCCCCGCAGGGCCTCGGCCACTGGCTTGGCCTGCGCAGCCGCCTCCGGAGAAAGCGTGGCGCGCTGGCGGTATCTCTCGTTGTCCGCGTGCTTCTGCTCCCAGGAGGGCATCGTCACGCAAGGGCTGGGCATCGGCAACCCAGCGGCTTCCGGGCAGGGAAGTAAGGATGATGGCGACGCCGACGGCCCGGCTTTTTGCGTCCGCACCACACCGCAGCCATTCACGATGGCCAACAGCAGCACGGCGACAAGGGCAATCAAGATCTTCATGCCTCAACAC
>NZ_JBHMBS010000136.1:0-728 GCF_042428775.1 Streptosporangium vulgare
TGGCCGGTTCGCTGGATGGTGGGGTCGCGGAGTGTGTGCTGGTCGAGGTGTCGGCCGGGGTGCACGAGGTGTTGGGGCTGGTGCAGGGGTGGTTGGCCGAGGAGCGGTTCGCGTCCTCGCGGTTGGTGGTGGTGACGCGGGGTGCGGTGGCGGTGTCCGAGGCCGAGGATGTGGATCCGGTGCGGGCGGCGGTGTGGGGTCTGGTGCGGGCGGCGCAGGCCGAGCAGCCGGGCCGGTTCGTGTTGCTGGACGTGGACACCGAGTCCCTCGACGAGGGCACGGTGGGTCAGGCGCTGGCTTCGGGTGAGGCGCAGGTCGCGGTGCGGGCCGGTGCGGTGTGGATACCGCGTCTGGTGCGTACGGTGGTGGCGCCGGTCGAGGAGGATCGCGCTCCGGTGTTCGGTCCGCAGGGCACGGTCCTGGTCACCGGAGGAACCGGCGGCCTGGGCGCGTTGGCGGCCAGGCATCTGGTGACGGCCTACGGTGTGCGGCAGCTGCTGCTGGTCAGCCGTCGTGGTGCGCAGGCGCCGGGGGCGGCCGAGCTGGTGGCGGAGCTGACCGAGCTGGGTGCCACGGTCGAGGTCGCGGCGTGCGACGTCGGTGACCGGGAGGCGCTGGCCGGGCTGATCGCGGGTATTCCGGCCGGTCAGCCGCTGAGTGGTGTGGTGCACGCGGCCGGAGTCCTGGACGACGGTGTGATCACCGCGCTCACCCCCGAGCGGCTGGAC
>NZ_JBHMBS010000137.1:0-717 GCF_042428775.1 Streptosporangium vulgare
ATAAAGTGCGTCGTAGTTCGGATTGGGGTCTGCAACTCGACCCCATGAAGTCGGAATCGCTAGTAATCGTGGATCAGAATGCCACGGTGAATACGTTCCCGGGCCTTGTACACACCGCCCGTCACACCATGGGAGTGGGTTGCAAAAGAAGTAGGTAGCTTAACCTTCGGGAGGGCGCTTACCACTTTGTGATTCATGACTGGGGTGAAGTCGTAACAAGGTAACCGTAGGGGAACCTGCGGTTGGATCACCTCCTTACCTTAAAGAAGCGTACTTTGAAGTGCTCACACAGATTGTCTGATGAAAATGAGCAGTAAAACCTCTACAGGCTTGTAGCTCAGGTGGTTAGAGCGCACCCCTGATAAGGGTGAGGTCGGTGGTTCAAGTCCACTCAGGCCTACCAAATTTGCACGGCAAATTTGAAGAGGTTTTAACTACATGTTATGGGGCTATAGCTCAGCTGGGAGAGCGCCTGCTTTGCACGCAGGAGGTCTGCGGTTCGATCCCGCATAGCTCCACCATCTCTGTAGTGATTAAATAAAAAATACTTCAGAGTGTACCTGCAAAGGTTCACTGCGAAGTTTTGCTCTTTAAAAATCTGGATCAAGCTGAAAATTGAAACACTGAACAACGAAAGTTGTTCGTGAGTCTCTCAAATTTTCGCAACTCTGAAGTGAAACATCTTCGGGTTGTGAGGTTAAGCGACTAAGCGTACAC
>NZ_JBHMBS010000138.1:0-696 GCF_042428775.1 Streptosporangium vulgare
GAAATTGTCACAAGCACAGGCTGAACAGCTTGAACAGGCTTATCAGGCTGCAACCGGTGGGAAAGCCGCGACTATCCTGGTATCCCGAACCTGGACGGAGATGGTTAACGGGCTTAAAGAGAGAGCCGATATCCGCGGGCCGGTTCTGCAATATAACCATTATCTTAAGCCTGAAGTGGTTAATGAAAACGGCGGCCCCCTTAAGCTTTCTGAAATGTTGTTGTTCCGGGAATTCATGCGTCGCCCTAAACGGACTAACAGCCTGGAAACACAGGGGCTGGTTCAGGTTGGTTACCAGGGGCTGGAGAAAATACATAAGAGCCCCTTGCACTGGCAGGAAAAAGGATTAACGCTGGATGACTGGCGCGATTTTCTCAAGGTTACGTTGGATCATTACGTTCGCGAGAGCAACTTCACACAGCTGGATGATGAGCTGAAAAACTGGATTGGTAGCCGTTTTTCATCAAAATTCGTCCGTAACCCGGAATCAAAAGATCCTGAAGATAATCAGAACAGACGCTGGCCTCAAATTCGTAATGGCAACGTATCCCATCGTTTAGCGAAGTTGCTGATGCTGGGGGCTGGATTCAAAACCGTCAATGCGGCAACTATTGATATTATCAATACATGGCTGAAAGAAGCATGGGCCCAACTTACCGGACCGCTTGCAGTACTGAAACCCGATGGCAACCGTTT